>DATFAE010000253.1:0-12575 GCA_035254945.1 Arthrobacter sp.
CTTTTTGGGCCCTGATATGGCCATCCAGCCCGCGCGGTAACCGCAGACCCGGTAGGCCTTGGAGAGTCCGCTGAAGGTGAGGCAGAGGACGTCGTCGCCGGTCAGCCCGGCCAGGTTCACGTGGACAGCGTCCTCGTACAGGATCTTTTCGTAGATTTCATCCGCGAAAAGGACCAGCCCGTGCTTCTCGGCCAGGGCCACGATCTTCCTGAGCGTCGCTTCCGGATAGACGGCGCCGGTGGGGTTGTTCGGGTTGATCACCACAATGCCCTTCGTGCGGGGCGTGATCTTGGCTTCCATGTCCTCAAGGTCGGGCTGCCAGCCGGATTCCTCATCGCACAGGTAGTGCACGGGCCTTCCGCCGGCCAGCGCTACGGAAGCTGTCCACAGCGGGTAGTCCGGGGTGGGGATCAGGACTTCGTCGCCGTCGTCCAGCAGGGCCATGAGGGACATGGTGATGAGTTCGCTGACACCGTTGCCCAGGTAGATGTCGTCCACGTGGATGTTCTGGATCCCGCGGGTCTGGTAGTACTGCGACACGGCGGTGCGGGCCGAGAAGATGCCCCGCGAGTCGCTGTAGCCCTGGGCGTGGGGCAGGTGGCGGATCATGTCCACCAGGATGGCGTCCGGCGCTTCAAACCCAAACGGCGCGGGATTTCCGATGTTCAGTTTGAGGATCCGGTGACCCTCTGCCTCCATCTGCTGGGCGGCCTGAAGAATCGGTCCACGGATGTCGTAAAGGACGTTGTGAAGCTTGGTGGACTGCCTGAATTCTGCCATCCATCAAATATGCCACAGGAAGGATGTACTTCCGTTGAGACCTCGCCCACACCCCGGCGCACGTACGACGGCGGCTGCCGGACCTGTCAAAGTCCGGCAGCCGCCGTCGGGGTGCCGCCAAGGGGGTCAGGCGCTACTTGACGATGCCCTTGTCCTTAAGCCAGGCCGCCGCAGCGTCCTTGGCGTTCTGCTTCTGGCTCCCGCTGACCGCGCGGTTGAGGTTGACCAGGTCATCGGTGGTCAGGATCCTTGAAACGGCGTTGAGCGCTTCCTTGGCCTTGTCCGTCATGTTTTTCTTGTTGTACAGCGGCAGGACCTGCTGGGCCTTGAAGTTGTTCTTGGGATCCTCCAGCACCACGAGGTCGTTGTCCGCGATGGACGGGGTGGTGGTGTAGATGTCAGCCACCTGGACGTCATCGGTGAGAAGGGCCTGCAGCGTCAGGTTGCCGCCGCCGTCGCTGAACGGCTTCAGTGCCTTGAGTTCGCAGTTGTAGTTCGCCTTCAGTCCCGGGAAGCCGTAGGCGCGGGTTTCAAACGTTGCCGGCGCGGCCATGGTCAGGTCCTTGCAGACCTTGGCGAGATCCGCGATGGACTTCAGCTGGTACTTCTCTGCCGTGGCCTTGGTGACCACCATGGCGTCCTTGGACTCGGCCTTTGAGGCTTCCAGGACAGCCAGGCCTTCGGGGAGCTTCTCCGGCAAGGCCTTGTAGATGTCGTCGGCCGAGACCTCGGCTGCCTCCGGGTCCACGTGCGAGAGCAGGTTGCCGGAGTAGTCCGGGACGAGGTCGACGGAGCCGTCCTGGACAGCCTTGAAGTAGATCTCACGTGACCCGATATTGGGTTTGGTGGTCGCCGTGACACCGGCAGCGGTCAGGGCACCGGCGTAGATCTCGGCCACGATCTGGCTTTCCGGGAAGTCTGCCGAGCCCACCACCAGCGAGCCGCCGGTCGAGCCGCCGGTTCCGGTGGTGCTGGGCGTCGACAGGGGATCGCCGCCGCCACAGGCGGAGAGTGCGACGGCGATGCCGACGCCTGCCGCCAGGCCGGCAAGGCCCCGGCGGGTAATGGTTGCCCGGGTGGGATTCTTCATGGGTTGCCTCCTTGAACAGCAGCTGCCGCAGGTGCGGCAGCTGTGAGATCAGCGGTGGCCTTGTGGCCGCCGTGGGGATCGGTGGACAAGCCGGGCGAAAGGAGCGTTCTCTGCACCGCGGCAAGGATAAGGTCGACGGCGATGGCCAGGCCGGCGATGAGCAGTGAACCGGCGAGCATCCGCGGAAAGTCCTGCAGGACGAGGCCGTCGAAAAGATAGCGTCCAAGGCCGCCCAGCGGCAGGTAGGCCACGACAGACACTGTGGCAATGACCTGGAGCACGGCCGTGCGGATGCCGCCGAACATCACCTGCAGCCCATTGGGTACCTCCACCCGGAAGAGGATCTGCAACTCCGTCATCCCCATGGCCCGGGCGGCATCAACCACAGTGCGGTCAACGCTGGAGATTCCGGCATATGTTCCGGCGAGCAGGGGAGGCACCGTGAGGATCACCAGCGCCCAGACCGGCGGCATGAGGCTGCTGCCGGCGAGCAGCGCGAACAGGACCAGCAGTCCCAGCGTGGGAAGTGCGCGGAGCGCGCCGGCCACGGCAACGGCAACCACCCGGCCACGGCCCGTGTGCCCGATGTACAGCCCTACCGGCACGGCAATGGCTGCCGCTATCACGAGTACCAGACCGCTGTACTGCAGGTGCTCCAGCAAACGGACGCCGATTCCCGAGCTTCCGGACCAGTGGGCGGGGTCGCCCAGCCAGGCGAACGTCTCCAGGAAGATGTTGCTCATCGGGCCGCCTCCGCAGTCACGGCCATGCCCGCGGCACCATTCCGGCCAGTATCCGCGGCCGGGGCTTTCGCGGCCCTGGTCCACGGCGTCAGCAGCCGCTCCAGCAGCACCAGCACACCGTCCATCAGCAGCGCCAGCACCAGGATGGCCACAATGCCAACCACCACTTCAGTAACGAAGGTCCGCTGCAGGCCGTCGGTAAACAGCATGCCCAGGTTCCCGACGCCCAGGAGCGCAGCAACACTGACGAGGGAGATGTTGCTGACGGAGACAACCCGGAGTCCGGCGAACATGACCGGGAGGGAGAGCGGAAGGTCGATCTGGAGGAAACGCAGCCAGGGCTTGTAACCCATGGCCACCGCTGCCTGGCGCAGGTCTTCATCCACGGAGTCGAAAGCGTCCAGCGCGGCCCGCACCAGGAGGGCCACCGCGTACAGGGTGAGGGCAACAATGACGTTCAGCGGATCGAGGATCCGAGTCCCCAGGAGGGGAGGCAGGATGATGAACAGGGCAAGCGAGGGGATGGTGTACAGCAGTGAACTCACCGTCAGCAGCACGGACCGCAACGTGGAATTCTTCCGGGCGAGCTGGGCCAGCGGGATGGAGAGGACCAGTCCCAGGACCATGGGGATCAGGGCAAGCACCAGATGCTGGCCGGCACGTTCCAGGACCATGCCGCTGTTGGAAAGGAACCAGTCCATCAGAGCGCAGCCTGCCGGACCTGGCGGGCTTCCTCAATGACGGCGAGGACTTCCTGGGCCCTGATGGCGCCCAGGACGCGGCCTTCGCGGTCAACGGCCACACCCAGGCCGGACGGTGAGGAGAGTGCAGCGTCCAGGGCCCGCCGAAGGGTATCGCCGGGGCGGAACAGCGAGCCGCCCGGAATGAGTTCGGTATCCGTTCCGGGGCCAGCCCAGCCCAGGGGCCGCATTCCGGCGTCCACCACCAGCTGCCAACCGGACACCGCGGAGGGGTCCCCGGCAAAGCCCGATTCCCCCTGGATGAGCGTGGGCACCGGGTGGATGCCCACGCCGTCGGACGCTGTGAAGCCCAGGTGGCGGAAGCCCCTGTCCCGGCCGACGAAAGCCGCGACGAAGTCGTTGGCGGGCGCCCGCAGGATTTCCTCGGGGGTGGCGTACTGGGCCAGCTTGCCGCCCACGGCAAACACGGCCACCTTGTCTCCGAGGACGGTGGCCTCGTCAATATCGTGGGTGACAAAGACGATGGTCTTGGCGAGGTCTTTCTGCAGCCGGAGCAATTCCTGCTGCAGCTCGTCCCGCACCACGGGATCCACAGCGCTGAACGGTTCGTCCATCAGGAGCACGGGCGGGTCCGCGGCGAGCGCGCGTGCCACGCCGACGCGCTGCTGCTGGCCGCCGGACAGCTGGGAGGGGTACCTCTTGCCCAGGGCGGATGCCAGCCCGACGACGTCGAGCAGCTCTTCGGCACGTTTGCGTGCCTGTGCCTTGGGAACGCCGTTAAGCCGGGGAACGGTGGCGATGTTGTCCAGCACCGAGCGGTGCGGCATCAGCCCGGAAGACTGCATCACGTATCCCATGGAACGGCGAAGTTCCGCCGCGGGAACGGACGTGACGTCCTTGCCATCCACGGTGATGGTACCGGACGTCGGCTCGACCATGCGGTTGATCATCCGAAGGGATGTGGTCTTGCCGCAGCCGGAGGGGCCAACGAAGACGGTGATCGAGCCCCTGTCGATGGACATGGTCAGCTGGTCCACGGCCGGGTGCCCGCCCTGATACTGCTTGGTGACGCTTTGGAACTCAATCATGGCCTGGTCCATTGCGGGACTTACCTGTTCTGTTGGACGGCTTCGGTCTGTCGACTCGGTCAATAAGCAAACCGACTATCACGGTAACCCTCATCCGACCCCAGCTTAACCAGTGGCGCACCGAAAGTGGGCGAAGGAATCCCTACTGTAATCATTCGGAGACCTCGCCGACCCGGATGGGTACGCCGGGCGGGCATTCCGCATCGGCTCCGGAAGGGCGCGGGAGGGGACGCTGACCGTGTGCCTGCGGTGGGCCTAGAGTGGGACTGTGACCAACCTCGAAGTGACTCCCGAGCAGGAAGTTTGTCCACCGGCGGCACCCGAAGGGAGCTCGGGCCCCTGCCTGCAGCTCTGGCCGGAACGGGAAGTTCCGCTGGGCGGAGTGCGGGCCATGAATGTCCGGCGCACGCTCCCCCAACGCGGCCTGCCCACCATCGGCGCCTGGTGCTTCCTGGACAGCTTCGGACCGGACCGCACCGCCATGTCAGTGCTCCCCCACCCGCATATCGGGCTGCAGACGGTGACCTGGCCGCTGGCGGGGCACATCCGGCACCGTGACAGTGTGGGCAGCGACGTGGTGGTCCGCCCGGGCGAGCTGAACATCATGACGGCCGGGCATGGGGTCTCCCATTCGGAGTTCGCTGTCCTTCCCCCCTCACTGCCGGCGGCCGACGGCGGCGGGCTGCTGCCGCTGCAGCGTGGCCTTCAGCTCTGGGTTGCGCTCCCGGACAGCCACCGGCACACGGAGCCTGCCTTCGAGCAGCACCGCGAACTTCCGTCCGTGGCCGGCGAAGGCTTCACCGCGACGGTGATGGTGGGGGAATTTGCGGGTGCAGTGTCCCCCGCCACCATGTACTCCCCCATTGTCGGCGCCGACATCTCGTGTGCGGGGCCTGCCGTGCTCCCCCTCAACAGGCACTTTGAACACGCCGTCCTGGTGCTCGACGGCGGGCTGGTGGTGGACGGGCAGGAGATTCCGCCGGGGCCGCTGGGCTACCTGGGCGTCGGCCGCCCGATGCTGGCCATCCAGGCGTTGCCGGGCACGCGCTTCGTGCTCCTCGGCGGCGAACCGTTCCAGGAGGAACTGCTGATGTGGTGGAACTTCGTGGGCCGCACCCACGAGGAAGTGGAGGAGGCCCGCGAGGCCTGGGAGGCCCAGGCCGGGCTGCCCGCTTCCGAGGCCCGGGCCGCGCGCTACGGTCTGGTGGAAGGGCATGGGCCCGGCGCCGGCGCTGAAGCCGGCCGGATCCCCGCACCCGTGCTGCCCACCGTGAGGCTGACGCCGCGGAAGCGAAGCACCCCTTCCTGACAGCAGGCTGCCCGGACTACTCCTGTTCCGAGACGAGTTGCAGGACGCCGAACACCGGTTCCTGGTCCAGCACCCGCACGTCGGTGATGCCGGCGGCAGCCAGGTGCTTGCGGAACGCATCCTGGAGCGGGACAACGTTCATTCCCAGGCCGCCGCCCAGGATGACCGGACCGTCAATTCCCAGTTTCCGGAGCGCCTGCGCCGCCAGGGCGGCAAGGTCCCTGCCTGCCTGGTCCAAAAGCTGCTGGCTTGCCGCGTGGCCGGCGGCTGCCGCCTCCACGACGGTGCGGGCCTGCTGGGCCCAGAAGCGGCGGCCCGTGTCAGGGGAATGGAACAGGGAGATCAGCCGGTTGGGGTCGTCCACCCCGCAGGATTCCAGGAGCGCCTCGGTCAGCTGATCAACAGGCAGGCCCTGGTTCATCCTGCGCAGGCTGTAGCGGACGGCTTCGCGTCCCAGCCAGTAGCCGCTGCCTTCATCGCCCAGGAGGTAGCCCCAGCCGCCGGCCCTGGCCTCCTCGCCGTCGGCGTTCCGGCCCCAGGCGGCGGAACCCGTTCCGGCAATCACCGCAACGCCTGTGCTAGCCCGCCCCGCCGCAAGCAGCAGGCGGGAGTCGTGGACCACCGTGATCCTCGCCCCGGGGACATGGGGTTCGATCAGCGCTGCGAGCGCGGCGGCGTCGTCGTCGGTGTCGATCCCGCCTGCGCCTGCGTAAACCCGGGAGACCTTGCCTCCGCCGATCCTGGCGAAAAGGTCAGCCAGGTTGAAGGCCGCGTCCTCACGGGTGACGTTCTGGACGTTGGAACTGCCGGCGGACTCATCCGCCACGGCCTTTCCATCCTCAAAGCGCACCCCGCGGGTCTTGGTTCCCCCGATGTCCAGGCCGATGATTACGCCTGACAGCGGACCGGGCCCCAGGCCATGTTCTTCGGAGGGGGATGTCTGTGGGTTTTCGGTGTAAGTCACGTCACCAGCCTACTGATTCGCCCGGGGATTACAGGCTTTTGGACCGGGAACGGACCAGGCCCGCCAGAAGCAGCGGACCCTCCTGGAGGACCATCTCCCTGAAAAGCCGGACAGCATCGGATTCCGCATCGGGCCCAGGCTTCCGCACCCGCCACGCCAGCCCGATCTCGCGGAAGGCCAGGCGCGACTCAATGGCGAGTTCGACCCAGCCCAGGTTGCCTGTCTCCGGGCTGACCTCGCGCCCCGGCCCGTGGCCGCCGGGCGGGAGAATGCTCACGCCAAGCCCGGCCGAGACAAGGCCCCTCACGGTGTGGGAGTCCTGGCTTTCGAAGGCGATGCGCGGCCGGAATCCCGCTTCGCGGAATAATGCATCCGTCAGGGACCTCAGGCCGTATCCGGACCCCATGGCAACAAAGGGATCCGTCCTGATGTCCTGGATCCGGGCGGCGCGACGGCCGGCCAGCGGGTGCCCGTGATGGACCACGAGCCTCAGCGGCTCGCGGTACAGGGCGGCCGACGAGACCGTACGGCTCGCCGGGGCCACCGGAGCCGTCAGCGCCAGGTCCGCCTCGCCCGAGGCGAGTTCGGCGAGGCAGCTGTCCCTCGCACCCTGGCTGAAAGTAAAGCCGGCTTCCGGATGCCTGCTGCGGAAGGCGCTGATCAGCAACGGCAGGGTGGCTTCACCGAAGGTGTGCTGGAACGAAATGGAGATCCTTCCACGCACCACATCCGATTCGTGCCTGACCAGATCCAGCCCGGCCTGGAATTCCGCCAGTGCTGCCTCGATGAACGGCAGCAGGGTCCGGGCAGCGGAGGTCAGGCGCACTCCCCTGCCGTCCCGGATCAGGAGCTCGGTGCCGACGGCGGCGCTGGCGCGACTGAGCGCCCGGCTTACGGTGGACTGGGGTACGCCGAGCAACTCGGCCGTTTCTGTCACGTGCTGGGTCCGGCCCAGCTCAGCGAGCAAAGGCAACAGCGGCAGCAGCTGGGCCATTTGCCTGTGGTCAGCGTCCATCGGGCCGCCCTCCCTGAATGTTCCGTATTTGATATGAAATCTCAGTTAACCATGCATTGGAAGCATATATATGGCGAGGTCTAGGGTGGAGAAATGGGCACAAATCCGCGTACGTCCGGCCATGGGACGTCAGCTCCGAAACCGTGGGACGGCCACCCGAAGGGCTCTGCCGCCTACGGCAAGGTACTCGCCGGCCTGGCGTTTGCCGGCGTGGCCACATTTGCGCAGCTCTATTCCACCCAGGCCCTGCTGCCGATCATGGCGACCGACCTGCAGGTCACCGCCGCCGAAGCAGCCCTGACCATTTCACTGGCCACCGTGGGACTGGCGGTCACCGTCATCCCGTGGTCCTTCCTGGCGGACAGGATCGGACGCGTCAAAGCCATGGCCATGGGCATCACGGCCGCCACTGTCCTTGGCCTGCTCGTGCCGCTGGCCGGCAGTTTCGAAATGCTCCTGGGCCTGCGGCTGCTGGAGGGCATGGCGTTGGGAGGGATCCCCGCCATCGCCATCGCGTACCTCAACGAGGAAGTAAACAAGGCACATGCTGCGCTGGCGGCCGGCAGCTACGTCGCAGGAACCACGTTGGGCGGTCTCGCCGGGCGGCTGGTTGCCGGACCCGTTGGCGAACTCTGGGGCTGGCGGGCCGCCGTCTTTGCCGTGTCGCTGCTGGCAACCGCAGCAGCTGTACTGTTCCTGCTGCTAGTCCCCAAAGCCCGCGGATTTACGCCGGCGAAAGCCGCCGGATTGCGGGGTGCCTTCAGCACCCTCGCAGGACATATCCGCAATCCGCGCCTGCTCGCCCTGTACGTCCAGGCATTCCTGATGATGGGCGGCTTTGTTGCTGTCTACAACTACCTGGGCTTCCGGTTGACGGGCGCGCCCTTCGGGCTGCCGGCCACGCTGATCAGCCTGATTTTCCTCGCCTACCTGTCCGGAACGGTCTCCTCACGCTGGGCGGCCGCGTTGACGCTGCGGTTCGGACGGCGGAACGTCCTGCTGGCGGGGGTATTCCTGATGGTGGCAGGACTGGCCCTGACCCTGACACAACTGCTGGCGGTCATTCTGCTGGGCCTTGTGGTGTTCACCGGCGGTTTCTTCGCAGCGCACAGCATCGGCGCCGGCTGGACCGGCAGCATCGCCTCCAGCGGGCGGGCCCAGGCTGCCTCGCTGTATAACCTGTCCTACTACCTGGGCTCCAGCGTCATCGGCTGGGCCGGCGGACTGGTCTTCCAGGCATGGGGATGGCCGGCGCTGGCCGCCACGGTCATGGGGCTGGCCTGCCTGACGGCGGTGACAGCCGCCGTCGCCCATCCGCGGCGCGACACCCGCACCGCCGGGGCGCCGGCAGCCGGACCGCAGGCAGGCAGAACAGGGGAAGGCGGAACACCCGAAGGCGCCGCTGCCTAGGCGCGAACTATGCGCTGCCTATGCGCGGAACTTCTGGCGATTATTCGGAGTGGAGCTCGGGTTCGAGGGTGAACGGCAGGTTTGGGGCGTCTAGGATGAACTCAGAACACTTTGAGGAGATCTCATGAGCAGCAACGCCAGGAACGTCCGGCCCGGGGCAAACACTGAACCACTGGATGCCATTGACGAGCGCCTGCTCGCCGCCCTCGTGGACGATGCCCGGATCTCGAACAAGCAGCTCGCTGAGCTCGTGGGCATCGCACCCTCGACGGCCCTGATGCGCACCCGGGCACTCTCCGAACGCGGCATCGTCCAGGGTTTTGAAGCCAAGCTCAGCCTGTCCGCCATCGGCCGGTCCGTGCAGGCACTTGTTGCCGTCCGGCTCAGGGCCCACGACAGGGACCAGATCGACCGCTTTACGGCGCGCGTTCCGCACCTTCCGGCCGTGCTGTCCACGTTCCACACCTCAGGATCCGTTGACTACCTGCTGCACATCGCCGTAGCCAGCACCGAGGACCTGCGGGACTGGGTGCTGGACAACCTGGCAACGGACCCCGTGGTGGGCCACACCGAGACAACCCTCGTCTTCGACCACATCCAGGGAAACCACGGGCCACTTCCCGGGTAAACAGCGCCGGCCTGCGGGCCAGGGACCGCTAGTGTCGGGCGCCGCGCAGAACCGCCGCCCGCAGGGTCATGGCCGCGAGGCCAAAAGCCGCGGCGCCGCACAGCACCACGAACCAGGTGACGGAGACCGGAAGCCCGAAAGCCGCCGTCGCCCATCCCAAACCTAGAACCGGCACAGCGCTGCCCAGGTACGTGATGACGTACAGGGTGCTGATGACCTGCGCATGATGTGACGGCTCCACCTTGCCTGCCACGTCATTGAAAACCGTGCGGAACGCCACCCCCTGGCCCAGTCCTGCGCCTATGCTGGCAGCGACCAGCAGCAGTGGACTGTTCCACGCAGCGGAGGCGGCCAGCAGGAGCACCGACACGCCCAGGACCCCCAGGCCCGCCGGGACCACATACCTGCCCCGGATCCCGAGCAACTGGCTCAGGGCAGACGCTCCCAGCGTCAGGCCGGCCAGGGCACCGATGATGGGACGTGACCCGGCATGCACAATCTGGGCAAAGTAGCCCGGCGCCAGGGACAGGCAAAAGCCGAAGACGGAAAAGCTGAGGAATCCGACGGCGGCCGCGAGCCAGAACGCACCCCTCGCCCCGGTGGACACGCCCGGCCGGCGGGGAGCCAGGGCCCGGAACGGCCTGGCGCCGTCCCCGGGCATGATTGCCGGCCGGGCCCGGAGCAGGTAGAGCGGTACAAGCAGGCCGGCCAGCACGGCGGAATGCACATAGTACGGGGCGGTGGTGGGGCCGGGCAGCAGCGACAGTACCCCGCCGACGAGCGGGCCTGCCGCCACACCCCCTGCTGAGGCCAGCAGGGTAAAGCGCGAGGCCCATTCCGGGCGGGAAGGCAGCAGTTCACGCAGCGCGGCGGCGCTCGCGCCGGTGGCCAGCGCCACGGCCACACCCTGCAGGGCACGCCCGGCAGACAGGGCAGCAAGCCCGTCCGCATGCGCAAAAACCCAGCCTCCCGCAAGCCCCACCACAACGGCGAGGATCAGGGCCGCCCGCCGGCCGATGTGGTCCGACCAGTGCCCTGCAAGCATCAGCGTGGATACGAGCGCCAGGACATAACTGGCGAAGGCCGCGGTGACCCCGAGCGGTGACAGCCCGAGGCTCTGCTGAAGCAGCGGATACAGGGGCGTTGCCAGGTTGGCGCCCACGAGCAGGGTAAAGATGACCGTTCCCGCCATCGCCAGCCGTGCAGTCGTGGAGGCGTCCCAGCCCGCGCGGCCAGCGGCGGCGGGACGCATGCGGAGTTCACTGAAGACAGTCATTCGCGTGCCTTTGCTTCGACCGGCGCCAGGTGTCCTTGTGGGATCCGGCAGCCGGGCAGATATGGATAACTACAGATTGCGGCATTTCTGCCCGATTGGTCTGCCATCCGTGGAAGAATTGATCAAAATAATCAAATTAAAGTTGCCGTCGTGGCTGGAAGTGACAGTTTGAACAACCTCGATCCAACCGACCTGAAGATCCTGCTGGAACTGGTCCGCGATCCCCGCGTACAGATCGGCGAACTCAGCGATTCGCTGGGCATCGCGCGCAATACGGCACAGTCGCGCGTGCGTCGCCTGGTGCGGGCCGGCGTCCTGCACGACGGCGGACGCGAGATCGACCTCGAAGCGGTGGGGTACGACGTCGTCGCCTTCGTGACGATTGAGGTGACGCACCGGGAACTCGACGGCGTCGTGGCGGCGCTGCGGCTCCTCCCCCAGGTCCTGGAGGTCCACGAGATCTCCGGCCGGGGAGACGTTTGGTGCCGCGTGGTGGCCACCGATACCCACAACCTGCAGGCCGCGCTCCGCCAGATCCTGCGCATCAAAGGCGTCATCCGGACCGAAACGGTGCTGGCCCTCCATACCCACATCCCGTACCGGACCGAACCGCTGATCAGCAGGCTGGCACAGGGCGCGCCTGGCCTGGCAACACGGGCAGTCCGGGCCTCCGCGGCGTCCCGCGGGGAGCCAAGGGACTAGGCTTTCGAGCATGGATTGGCTCTCATATATCTCGCAGATCAATTGGCTGGCCGTGCTGCTCGCCTTCGTTGCAAGCATGGTCATCGGCTTCGTCTGGTACCTGCCCGCCGTGCTGGGCAACAGGTGGATGACCGCCATCGGCAAGACTGAAGAGGACCTGAAGAACATCAGCGGCGGCGCCGGGATCTGGGTCCCCATGATGGTCGCGGCGGCCCTGACAGCCATTCTGCTGGCTGTCCTGATCAGCAAACTGGACCTGGATAACGCCCTGGCCGGAGGCTTCTTTGCCCTGGTCCTGGCCCTGGTTTTCCGCGCGGGCGGACATGCAATCCACAACGGCTTTGCTGGCCGTTCCGCCGCCGTCACCCTCATCGACTCCGGCCACGACCTGGTGGCGATGACCGTTGCCGGTGCGATCATCGGCGCCATGTCCTGAGCCGCATGCACACGGCCCCGCGGAAAGGACCCTCCATCCGATGACAATCATTGATAACGCCGTCTACGTGGACGGAGTCCGCAGCGCTGAACCCGAATCCATGGAACAGACGTTCGACACGCTCACCCACCACGGGGGCATGGCCTGGATCGGGCTGTACCGGCCGACGGAAGCGGAGATGGCCGCCGTCGCCAACGAATTCGGCCTCCACGCGCTGGCCGTGGAGGATGCGATCTCCGCGCACCAACGCCCCAAGCTGGAGCGGTACGAGGACAACCTCTTCACCGTTCTCCGGCCTGCCCGGTACCTCGACGCCACCGAAACAGTGGAATTCGGCGAGCTCCACATCTTTACCGGCAGGAATTTTGTGGTCACTGTACGGCACGACGAAATGGCTGGCGTGGCCACCGTGCGGCGCCGGCTCGAGTCCAGG
>DATFAE010000254.1:0-3508 GCA_035254945.1 Arthrobacter sp.
GCGGGCGGACCCACTGATCGTCCAGATCGCTCAACGCTTGGCCAAGTCTCCAGCCCAAGTCCTGCTGCGGTGGCATGTCCAACAGGACCTCGTGCCCATCCCGCAAGCGTCCGACCCCCTGTGGCTCAAGGAAAACCTGTCCGTCTTCGACTTCTCGCTCAGCGCCGACGAAATGACTGCGATCCGGCGGTTGGACAGGGGCGAGGCGGCCGCGCGGGACTCTGACTCCCCCGAAAACGGCCATTGATTCCGCGGTGCCCTTCTCTTTTGAAAGAGAGGGGTTGACGAACCTCACATTTTGCGTCACTCTCTTGTTTACAGAAAGACTCTCTGCGATGCAGAGAAACTCGCCTGAAGGCCCAATGAAGGAGACCTTTCATGACAGACCAGACCAGCGTCATTCAGGACGTGCAGCGGGGCATGATCCCTGCACACATCTACAACGACAAGGAGATCTTCGAGCTCGAAAAGGAGCGCCTCTTTGGACGAAGCTGGCTCTTCGTTGCCCACGAGTCGGAGGTGCCAGAAGCTGGCGACTACGTGGTGCGCCGCGTGCTGGAAGACTCGTTCATCATTTCCCGCGATGAAAAGGGCGAAATCCGTGCCCTCTTCAATATGTGTCTTCACCGCGGAATGCAGGTCTGCCGGGCCGAGATGGGAAACGCCTCACATTTCCGTTGCCCTTACCACGGCTGGTCCTACCGCAACGACGGACGCATTGTTGGCCTTCCGTTCCATAAGGAGGCCTACGGTGGCGAGGAGGGCTTCAAGAAAAAAGGGCAGACCCTGCTTCCCGCTCCGTCTTTGGGTATATACAACGGTCTCATTTTCATCAGCCTTGACCCCGACGCGGAACCTCTCGAGGACTTCCTGGGCGATTTCAAGTTCTATATGGACTACTACACCAAGCAAAGCGCTGACGGCATTGAACTCCGCGGCCCGCAGCGGTGGCGGGTCAAAGCGAACTGGAAGATCGGCGCCGAAAACTTCGCCGGCGACATGTACCACACACCCCAGACGCACACGTCGGTGGTTGAAATTGGCCTCTTCCGCGAGCCAAAGGCCGAGAAGCGCAAGGACGGAACGACGTACTGGGCCGGCAACGGCGGCGGAACCACCTACAAGCTTCCCGAGGGGACACTGGAGGAACGGCTCCGCTATGTCGGCTACCCCGACGACATGATCGCGCGGATGAAGGAACAGTGGAGCCAGGAGCAGCTCGATGTAGTGGGCAAGGACGGATTCATGGTGTCAGCCGCATCGGTCTTCCCAAACATGAGCTTCGTCCATAACTGGCCCCGCGTAGAAGAAGACTCCGACGAAGTTCTGCCGTTCATCTCCATCCGCCAATGGCAGCCCATCAGCGAAGACGAGACCGAGATCGTTTCATGGTTCGCAGTGGACAAGAATGCGTCTGAGGAATTCAAGGCGCTTTCGTACAAGGCATATCTTATGTGCTTCGGCAGCGGCGGCATGTTCGAACAGGATGACGTTGAAAACTGGGTCTCTCTGACCAGCACTGCGGGCGGTCCGATGGCGCGGCGACTGTTGCTCAACAGCCGCATGGGCATGCTGGAGAACGGGCAGAACGTCGTGGAACCTTTGACCGCCGATGAGTATTCAGGGCCAGGTTCCACCCGGATCGGGTACAGCGAATATAACCAGCGTGAACTGCTGCGGCGGTGGGCTGACCACCTGGGACGGCCGATGGATAAGGCGGCCCAGCTGCACGTCGGCACCGACCCGATTCAGGCACCCCCGGCTGGCGGGGCGGACCCTTCACGGGCTTCGACCGGAAACACCGCCGGAAGCACCGTTGTCCCAACTGCTCAGATCATGTCAAAGGAGGCATAGCCATGAGTGTTGAAACTGACCGCAACGGCAAGACTCTTTCCGAACAGTCCGTTCTGGGCGGGCATGCCCCGCGCACGCAGAGAACGGGAGAATCCCTCCCGTTCGACGACGCGCTCCACCTTCAGGCGCACCGCTGGCTGGTTGATGAAGCGTATCTCCTGGACGCCCAGGACTATGACGCCTGGATGTCACGAATCGCTGAAGACGTGCACTATCTCATGCCGGTCCGGGTAACGACCGCCCTCGGGGCCGGTTACAGCACGTCCCCCGGCATGGCCCATCTCGATGAGAACAGGTACTCGCTCAGCCGCCGGGTAGCGCGTTTCGCCACCGAGCATGCCTGGACAGAAGACCCTCCCTCACGATTGCGGCACTACGTCACGAACGTTCGAACGTTCCGCACAGACAATCCGGACGAAATCATCGTGGATTCGGCGGTGCTGCTCTTCCGGAGCCGGGGGGATGTGCGTGAAGCAGCCACGGTGTCCGCCGGCCGGGAAGACCTGCTGCGCCGTACCGGAACGGGATGGGAACTTGCCCGCCGAACGATCATGGTGGACGAGTCGGTTATCCGGATGCAGAATCTGGCCATATTCCTATGAAAATCGGATGGGAAGGCGAGGAAGAAGACCGCCTTGCCGCCATTCGCGCGGCAGAGGAACGCGTCCGGCTGGAAGCACACACCACCGGCGCTCCGATCGTCATTGCCAATGAGTTTTCCGAAGTGCACATCAGCAGGGTGGAAACACGCAATGGTTCCCGGCTGATGATCACTTCCCCGCGCTCCGGCCAGTGGGTTTCCTTGTGCCCCCTGGAACTGGAGTCGCTGACCTGGCAGGCGTCGGCAACGTTTTCGGCCATGATCGGAAACCCGTTCGGTCCACTCATCCCCGAAGATGAACGACCGCCCCAACTCAAGAAGAACAGAAACACTTAGGCCAAGGAGCTTGATCATGCCTGTCGTAAAAGCAGACCTAGAAGCCTGCCAAGGGTACGCCAACTGCGTTGTCGGGGCGACCGACTACTTTGACCTGGATGATGACGGGATCGTAGTCCTCCTCAAGACTGAAGTGCCCGAGGCTGACCGGGCCCGCGTCGTGGAGGCAGCCCGCAGCTGCCCCGTTTCCGCCCTGATAGTGGAGGACTAATTGGATACAGTAACTGCCATCGTGGGTTCCTCCATCGGGGGCGTGCGCACGGCACAGTCCCTACGCCTGGAGGGATATGAAGGACGCATCGTCCTCGTCGGTGAAGAAACGGAACTGCCCTACGACAAACCGCCGTTGTCCAAGGCCGTCCTAGCGGGTACAGCGACCGAAGACTCCGTCTGCTTGCTCAACCGCGCCCAGGCGCAGGAACTGGGAATAGAGCTCGAGCTTGGACATGCCGCTGCCGGGATCGACGTCGCAAGAAACCTGCTCCAGCTGCAGGGCCGTGAAGCTCTGCGTTTCGATAACCTGGTCATAGCCACAGGCGCCTTTGCCCGGCCCTCCCCCTGGGGACACCGGCCCGGCATCCATGTTCTTCGTACCCTCGACGACGCCCGCAGCCTGCGCGCAGATCTTGCAAAGGGGGGGCAGCTGGCTGTCATCGGCGCGGGTTTCATCGGTGCAGAAGCCGCGGCGACAGCAAGAGGGCTTGGTCTGGAAGTAAC
>DATFAE010000255.1:0-6039 GCA_035254945.1 Arthrobacter sp.
CGGCCGATACCGCCTGGGCGAGGTGATCGGCCGCGGCGGAATGTCCTCCGTGTACTGCGCGCGGGACGAGCACCTGGGCCGGGACGTTGCATTGAAGCTCTTCGCGCCCCAGGCCCCCGACGCGGACGAGCTCAAGCGCCAGGAAGCTGAAATCACGCTGCTGGCGACCCTGAACCATCCCAGCCTGGTGACGCTGTTCGATGCCGGCATCGATACCCGCATCCCGGATGAGCCCCGGCCGTTCCTGACCATGGAGCTGGTTGAGGGGCAGGATCTCCGCGGCCGCATCAGGCACAGCCCTGTCCCGTTGGACGAACTGGCCGTCATCGGAGCAGGCATCGCTGACGCGTTGGCTTACGTCCACAGCCTGGGCATCATCCACCGCGATATCAAGCCCGGCAATATCCTCCTGGTGCAGACGCGCCCCGGGGAGCCGCTCAGGGCCAAATTGACGGACTTCGGGATTGCACGCATCGCCGACGCAACACGACTGACTGTTACGGGCGCGATGGTGGGTACTGCGGCGTACCTCAGCCCGGAACAGGCCATGGGTTCCCCGCTCACCCCCGCCACAGACGTCTATTCGCTCGGCCTGGTCCTGCTTGAATGCCTCAAGCAAGCGATGGAGTATCCCGGCAGCGCAGTGGAATCCGCCGTCGCCCGGCTCCACCGCCCGCCCGGCATGCCCGAAGACCTGCCGGCCGAGTGGGCAGACCTGATCAGCTCGATGACGGCAATCGATCCGCTGGAGCGTCCGGCAGCCGCGGACATCGAGACAGCGCTGCGGCAGGCACTCGTCTCGCCGACGTCGACTCCCGGCCGGCTCACACCGGAAACCACGCGTGTGCTGCCGGCCATGCCATTCAGGGCACCGTCAATCACGGCAGGGCCGCAGTCCCCCGGCCTGGCTCCGGCCAGTCCGACCAGCCCGACCGGTCCGGCCAACGAAGATGGCAACGTGGATCCAACCACCGCCCGCGCCAACCAGGCGCGCCTGGTTGGCGCAGACGATCAGCCCGGCGGCCATCCCGGAGCACGCCGGGCCGCACGTTCCTCCCGTGCCCGGCGCAAGGGATCGCGCTGGGTGGCGTCAACCGCGATTGTCCTTGCACTGGCTGGCGGGGCGGGGGCCCTCATGGCGGGCGTGCCCCCGGAGTCCCCATCCGGCGTCGTGCCTTATCCTGCGGTGACCGGCACGCTGGGTGACCACCTCCAGCAACTTCAGGAGAGTGTGGAGCCATGAGCCGCATTCGTGCCAAGAACATGCTCAAGGGGGTGCGGGGCCTTGCGGCCGCCCTGGTGCTGACGGCCTGCCTCGCCGGCTGCGGCCCGGCCGATACTGGCCTGCAGCGCGAGACTGCCGGCCAACTCCAGGAACGGGTGCTGGGCGTAAGCCAGGCTGCGGCCGCCAATGATCACCCGGCCGCGCTCAAGGCCCTGGACGGCCTGGAAGCGGACGTGGCGGCCGCGGCCGGCGGCGGCCGGATGTCTGAGGACCGGCGCCGGGCCATTATGACCAGCATCGCCGCAGTCAGGGCGGACCTCTCTGCTGCGGCCCAGGCGGCCGCAGACGCCGCGGCGAAAGCGGCGCAGGAAGCATCGGCCGCCGCGGCGGCGGAAGCAGAGAAGGCCAGGGCTGAAGCCGAAGCAACGGCGAACGCAGTCCAGGAACAGGTGCCCGTTATGCCGGCACCTGCGCCTGCGCCTGCACCCGAACCGGGAAAAGGCAGCGAGGGCAAAGGCAAGAACAAGAACGGCTGACCGGAAGGGCGGACCCGACGCCGCCGCGGCCCTCGACATCCGGCTCACCGACGGGCAGGTACAACAGGTGGAAAAGCCCTGCACGCTAAGGTACCCACCGGATACTGAACCCCATGATTCCGCGTGCCCGGCATCAGTGCATTGCGCCGCGGAAGCTGTAATCTTCCTGAGTGCACACAGGGATTAAGATATAAACTTGATCATGGAAACGATTTCCGCGATTCTCCTCGTTATCGGGGTGGCGGTCGCCTGGATGGCCGCGACGGTGATCGTTTTCCTCCGGCTCCGGCACCGCAGGAGGGGATCGACGCTGGTACGGATACCTGCAGTTCCAGCTGGCCATGAGCGTTACCGCCACGGCGCTCCGGGACTCCACCTCCGTCGGAGCGCGGGCAGGAACACCGGAACCCGCGTGAAACGGCACCGGTTGAAAGTCAGGAAGGTTCGCCGGTAGCCACCCCTGCACGAGGCATTCCTGCCGCGTCGCGCTAAACTGGACCGATCATGATCGGTGCCCAGCCCCGGTTTTTCGCCTGGCTCGCCATCCTGGCGACCCTCCTCACGGCCTGCGCGCCCGCGATCAGCCTCGACGAGGCCGCCACCGAACGCCCGATCCCCACCTCCTCGGCGGTCCTCGACGTCGCCGTCGACCCTCACCCGGCCACAACCCTCACGGCCACCACTACCCCGCCCCCGCCACCGATCCCAACGCCAGCCCCGGCGCCTCAGGCATTCGCCGTCAACCTCTATCAGGAGGGGGACTTCGTGCCGCAATACACCTTCGACTGGTGCGTTGCGGCGAGCGTCCAGATCGCGCACAACCTTATTGACGACACCGGGGGCGGCACGTGGACCGATCCCGCCCAGCAGGGCAACTTGTGGGAGATGGCCCGGGCGCGGTCGTCCAACTCGTTCAACGGTGCCAACCCGTTCGGTTGGGCGGCGACGCTGACCGAGGTCGGGATGGGACCATACTCCGTGGTCAGCATCGCGGACTTCCAGGACGCGCTCCAGAGAGCGGCACGCGCCATCACCGACACGGGCCGGCCGGTCGGGCTGGTCATGTGGAGTGGCCGCCATGCGTGGGTGATGAGTGGGTTCGAGTCGCTCGGCGATCCAGCTCAGTTCCCGGAGTTTTCGGTCACCGGCATCCGCGTCCTGGATCCGCTCCACCCGCACGGCAGCGGGCAGTGGGGTCCGTCGCCCGCGCCCAACAGCCTGCTCACCCCCGAGCAGTTGGCGACGCAGTTCGTGATCCGCGAGCCGCGACGCTGGAGCGCTGATCTGCCGGCTGGCTACCTGCTGGTGCTGCCGGTCGACGGGGCCTGAGGGTCTTTTTTTCTGCATCGTCAGGGTCTAGCGTCTTCGTATGGACGAACCGCATTCACTGGCGGTTGTGGTGGCGCATCCGGACGATGATGCGTACGGTTGCGCGGGCTCGATTGCCCTGCACGAGAACGACCCGGGGTTCCGGTTCTGCCTGGTGCTCGCGACCGACGGCGCGGCGGGACAGATCGCTGAAGGCGTCCCGACTACGCCTCAAGAGCTGGGTACGTGGCGGCGCAGGGAGAGCGTCAATGCCTGGCGGGCCCACGGCACAATTCCTGACCGGCACGAATGGCTGGATTACGACGACGGGCATGTCGCGGAAGTCGGCTTCGACGAGCTGGTCGGGAGGATTCTGGAGATCCTCCTCCAGGAGCGCCCGCAGGTAGTGGTGACTTTCGGGCCCGACGGGATTACGGGGCACCGGGACCACATCGCGGTGGGCAGGGCCACCGATGAGGCCTTCGCACGGGCACGGGAGGTGCCGGGCCCTGGTCTGAAGCGGCTGGTTCACGGCGCTTTGCGTGCGTCGACCTTTGAACGCTGGAATCAGAGGCGGCAACGAGGGGGCATGGAGCCCTGGGACCCTGCGCGTGAATATCACCTGCGCCCGGTTCCCGATGCGTCGATTGATATTGACGTGGACACGAAGCAGGTGGCGCACCGGATAGTCGCAGGCCTGCTGGAGCACAAATCCCAGCGGCATGTCCTCGTGGACCCGGGCGTGGACGAGCGCCGGTGGGCCAGAATTGTGTCGCGGGAGTCGTCGGTGATGGCGTGGCCGGCCAGGCCGCCCAACAGTCCACTGCTGACCGATCTATTCGAAGGTCTGTGAGCCGGCGGTGGGAAGGGACCAGCCATGCTGATCTGCGCGACCTGCGCTGTCGAACGTGACGGGCCTGCCCCGGACGTCTGCCCAATCTGCAACGACGAGCGGCAGTATGTGCCCGGGGACGGACAAAAATGGCTTACATTGGACGGGCTGGCCCAGGAGGGCCAGCGGATTTCGTTTAACGAAAACGAGCCGGGGCTTACCGGGATCGGGACGGAGCCAAGGGTAGGGATCGGACAGACCGCCCAGCTTGTGGTGACACCTGAGGGATCGCTGCTGTGGGATCCGGTCGGATACGTCGACGACAGTGCCGTGAAGGCAGTGCTGGAGCGAGGCCCGGTCATGGCGATCGCCGCCAGCCATCCACACATGTTTGGTGTGCAGGTCGAATGGTCGCATCGGCTCGGTGGCGTCCCCGTACTTGTGGCCGACGCAGACCGGGAATGGCTGGGGCGCAATGACCCGGTCATCGAATACTGGTCCGGCACCAAGAATGTCGGCCAAGGGTTGATACTCCACCAGACCGGAGGGCACTTCCCGGGCAGTGCGGTGGTGCACTGGGCCGCAGGGGCGGGGGGCGAAGGAGTTTTGCTGGCCGGTGACAGCGTGTATCCGAACCCGGACCGCCGCTCCATCGCCTTTATGCGCAGCTATCCCAATCATTTGCCTCTGTCCGGCACCGTGGCTTTGCGCATCGCCGCGCAGCTGGGAGAGCTCAGGTTCGACAGGATCTACGGCAACTTCAACAACGCCATCGTGTCCGGCGCCAAGGCCATTCTGCACGGTTCCGCCCAACGGCACGCTGCCTGGGCACGAGGAGACTTCGACCATCTGACCTGAACCGACCACTTTCGGCCGCGTTCCGCGCGACGGACACGGGCCGCCCGGAAATGAGCCCTTCCTTTCCCAAAAATTTCACGTGAACTATGACAAACCATGGGAAGTCTTGAGCCAGCGGCGGCATGGTTAATCCAGCGGACACCAGCAGCACCTAACCGCTGGTGCAGACTCCAACAAGCGATATGCGCGGAGCAGGAAGTGCCATGAATCAAACGCCAGGCCTGGGTAAAACGGCCGTCGTCGGCGGTCGCATCACGGGTCCCTGCAGCAGGCTGATGTGAAGCGAATAGCAGCGCCCCGGCCCCTTGGTGGTCCGTCTCTCACGGGCACGGAAGTCAAAGTCCCAAGCGGAAGCAGGGGCCCGGCCACGCCGTGGACTTCATCCGCCAATACGGAGTCATGGCCACCCGGGAACTGCAGCCAGGGCGGGGACCAGCTCTGGCCCGACTGCCGCGACTGAAGCTTGATCCCATGAACCCTGCATGGCGGGCAGCATGGCGAGCCACGATGACAACGGCCTTCGCATCCATCCTTCCGCGACGCGAACAGGCGGCACGCACTGCCGAGCGAGGGCTGTGGAGCCCAGCCACATGTGCCGGCAACACGCACTAGGGTGGGTCCGGCTGTGGCCCGTTACAGCGAGTGGGAGGACTGCGTAATCCCTCGGCAGGACGGCGGAAACCAGGCCTTGCCGGCGAGGAAATCAGTACTCACCCTTGATCACGAAGTATGAGCCGCGGATAACGCCTGCCAGCTTTGACTTCTGGCGGGCAAACTTGAAACGCGACGCGAGTTCGTCTGGAATCTCCATGCCTTCGGCCAGTTTGAATCCGACCGCCCGCTTCCCGCCGTCCTCGATGCTGTACATGACGTTGATCGACAGCCCCGACTCGTAGAACACATAATCCATCCGCAGACCGTCGACTTCGAAGGAGGTTGCTTCGAGCGGGCGGGAAGCGATGACGATGTCGCGCTCCTCCTTCAGGATGCGGCTCACCCGATCCACCACGTCCGGAACCTCGCTTGCAGGGCTGACAGTGAAGAAGTGGTCGTACTTGTTGCGGTAGTAGCGTCCCTCGTTGGCGCGTAACCCGGCAAGCGCCCCGGCGACCGGAGACGATTCCAGGCCCACCGTAGAAACGTTCGTGAAGTCAACAACGTACGGCATGCATCCTCCTGGCTGTGATGTGTTGGACCAACGATAACGCGACGACATGCTTTCGCCGCGGAACGCCCGCTCCCATGGCTCCGGCAGAGATGCTCGTCGTGACGTGCGCCTA
>DATFAE010000256.1:0-21557 GCA_035254945.1 Arthrobacter sp.
AGCTCTGCGACCCGGCGCAGGGATTCCTCGCTGGAGTTCACCAGGTTGTCGATCACCACCACGTCATGGCCGGCTTCCTGCAGGGACAAAACTGTGTGGGAGCCGATGTACCCGGTGCCACCTGTGACCAGAATTTTCATGTGCCTTCCTTGGCCAGGGCGAAAACCGCCCCGATGTTCCGCCTGCTTCCGGGAAGAGGGAACACCGGGGCAGCCTTCGGTTTTTGGATTGTCTCTAGAGCGCCGAGAACTTCAGTACCAGGGCGTGTTCCGGGTTGAGGACCGGCATCGGGAGCCCAACTTCCGCCAGGAACCTTCCGCTGGCTTCGGCGCCCGAAGCCAGCCAGGCCGGCGGCTGGGCCTGCGTGAACGAGTGCGCGTAGTCGGCGTCGCCTGCCGCCGGGAAGATGGCTTCCACCCGGTATCCGCGCTCCTGCTCCAGGCCGGGAACGGTGATTCGGCCGGGCTGTTCGGCAGCGGACGTCCGCGTGCTCACCACGGCGAACAGCGCCGCCGTCGCACCCGCGTTCGTCGCACCCGCGTTCACGACGGCGGGCGCCGGATCTGCCACCACACCGTGCAACATCAGTGAATCGTCCGGAACGTCGGCACGGACCATCCGGCCGCTGTGAATGAGGTCCCGGTGTTCCTTATAGATTCCGATAAAGCGTTTGAGCTGCTCACGCTCCGCGCCGGCAACCTGCCGGACGTCCCACTCCATGCCGAAGTGCCCGAAAAGGGCTGTGATGGCCCTAAAGGACAGGTCATGCGTGCGGGCGGTGGTGTGTGAGGTGGTGGGGCCAACGTGTCCGCCGACGAGCTCCGGGGGAACCACCAGCCCGGTCCAGCGCTGGATGGTTTGCCGCTCCAGTGCATCGTTGCAGTCGGACGCCCAGATCCGGTCCGTCCGCTCGAGGATCCCCAGGTCAACGCGGGCTCCGCCGGAGGAGCAGCTTTCAATCTCGACACCAGGGTGTGCCTTTCGAAGTTCATCAAAGAGCCGGTATGCGGCCAGGGTCTGCTCGTGCACCGAAGAACGGCCGGCGTGGCCGTGCTCCACAAGGTCCCGGTTCTGGTCCCACTTGAGGTAGCTGATGTTGTTCTCGCGCAGGACGGCGTCCACCCGGTCAAAAATGTACTGCCAAGCTTCGGGGTTGACCAGGTCGATGATGTGCTGGTGCCGCCACTCCAGCGGCAGGCGGCCCCCGTCCTTGTGGGACAACGCAGCCGGACCCACGATCCAATCGGGGTGGGCACGGGCAACGTCGGAGTCAAGGTTGATCATTTCCGGTTCAACCCAGAGCCCAAATTCCATTCCACGGGAGGTCACCGCCTCGATCAGGGGTGTAAGCCCGTCCGGCCACAGGGAATCGTCCACATACCAGTCGCCCAGGCCGGCATGGTCGTCGCGGCGCCCGCGGAACCAGCCGTCGTCGAGCACAAAGCGCTCCACGCCGAGATCGGCGGCGGAGTCAGCCAGCTCGATCAGCGTGGGCAGATTGTGGTCGAAGTAGACGGCTTCCCAGGTGTTGAGCACCACGGGGCGGCGCTTGCCGCCGCCCGCGGCGGGGAGCACATGGTGCGGGCGGGACCGAAACCAGCTGTAGAACGCCTCGCTGATGCCATCCAGGCCGTGGTCGGAGTAGGCGGCAAACAGCGCCGGTGTGGTGTAACTGGCGCCCGGCTCAAGAATAACCTCGGCCGGACCGAGGAGCTCCGAGCCGCCGATCATGGTGCGGCCGTCGCCGATGCTGTCCGCGAACTGTTCGTGGTTGCCGCTCCAGGCCAGGTGCGTGGCCCACACCTTTCCGTGACGGTTGCCGAATCCGGCGGTGCCGGCGGCGAAGAGAAGTGAGGAGTCGTGTCCGGTGCGGCCGTGCCGGCCGGTGCGGACCCAGGTGCCCTGCTGGATGGGGCGGCGCTGCGGGTGGCGTTCCCGGCACCAACGGCCCGTGAGGTCAAGGAGTTCGACGGCGTCAGGGGCCACCGGGAGGACGGTCGCCAGTTCGTCGAGCTGGTAGGGGGTGCTGCCGTCGTTGGTGACCGTGTGCCGCAGCTCCAGCAGGCCGCCGTCGTGCAATGTGAGGGAGGATGAGACGGTCAGGCCGGCGTCGGGATCGGACTGGACGACGACCGCTGCCTTGCCCTCGGCGCTCGCGGTGATGACGCGCAGGCGGGCTGAGAAGTCCAAGCCGGAGACACCCTCGGCAATGCGGTGTCCCCGCAGGGACGGGCGGCCCCGCCATGCCGAGGAAGCCTGTGGCAAAAGCCCTGCAGGAACGGTGGCGTCGATGGACGACGGCGGGATCGCGGCACTGAGGATGGCCAGGTCCGGGAGCGTGCTGCCGAGATCGGCACCCCAGTGGATGACCTCGGCCTCCCCGCTGTCGAAGCTAATCACCAGGCTGGTGCCGGCGGAACGGAGGTGGAGGGGGTCCATAGAATGCTGTCCTTTGCGGGGAGTGGGAGGAATTAAAGCGGCTGTGCGCCGCGGGGATGGGAACGCCCGCGGCGCACAGCCGGTCAAGCTGGCGGCTTACTTGAAGAGGGCGTTGACCTGTTCGTTGGCCTGGGTCAGGGAACTGGCGGGTGCCTTGCCGGAAACTACCGCGTCCATCGCGGGCTCCATGATGCCCTTGACCTTGGCGGTGTTGTCAGTGATGGGGTACAGGAAGGTGGTCTTGTTCTTGACGTGCTCGGTGAACGCTGTGACGTCCACACCCTTGGCCTTGAAGGCTTCGGCGGCCTTGTCGGAGGAGGTCTTCAGCGCCGGGAAGACGACGGCCTTGGAGGCCACAACGTCCTGGCAGTCAGCCGAGGCGAGGTACTCGACCCACTTGATGGAGGCGTCCTTCTTCTTGGTCCCTGCCCAGATCGAGTCGGCCAGGCCGTTGAACATCGACGCGCGCTTGCCTTCGGGGCCAACCGGTGTCGGGGCGATGCCTACCTCGATGCCCTTGTAACCGGTGTACTGGCCGGTCATCCACGAACCGTGGGCATTGATGGCGGACTTGCCCGCAGCGAAGGTATCGGCCATGGCCGCGCCGACGGTGGTCTCCAGCTTGGGCATGTAGCCCTTCTGTGCCAGTCCGGCGAACCAGTCCATGCTCTTCTGGAACTTGGGATCGTCGTAGTTGTAGTGCGTGCCCCACGGGTTCTTGTCCGTGTGGGACCAGCCGGTGGTGTTGGTCAGGTAGCTCCACTCGGTCTGGCCGGAGGAGTCGCCTCCGCCGTTGAGGCCCAGGCCGTAGACGGCGACGTTGTTCTTGTCGAAGCCAGCCTCATCGCCGCGCTTGCCGTTCTTGTCAACGGTCAGGTGGGCGATGACCTTTTCGTAGGATCCGCCGTCTTCGGGGTTCCAGGTGAGCTCCTTCATCTGGTCCTCAGTCACGCCGGCGCTTGCCAGCATGGCCTTGTTGTAGAACAGGCCGATCGTGTCCCAGTCCTTGGGCAGGCCGTAGCGCTTGCCGTCCTGGCCGACCCAGAGGTCTGCGAGACCCTCGTTGTAGGCCGTGAGGTCCACGTTGTCCCTTTTGACGGCGTCGTCGATGGGCAGCAGCTGCTTGTTTTCGGCGAGCTCGCCGTAGCGCCCGAGGTGGTTGGTGAAGACGTCGGGGGCGGTGCCGCCGACAAAGCCGTTGGTCAGTGTGCTCCAGTAGTCGTCCCAGCCGCGCTGGGTGATCTTGACGGTGATGTCCGGGTTGGCCTTCTTGAAGTCGTCTGCGCACTGCTGGTAGGCGGGCAACTGGTTGGCGTCCCAGAGCCAGTAGCTGATCTCGCCCTTGGCTGACTCTGCCGAGGAGGTTGAGCCGCCGCCACAGGCGGACAGGGACAGTGCCACAGCTGCGGCGACGGCGACGGCGCCGAGGGTCTTCTTCATGGTTCTACTTTCCGTTCGGGGGGATAAAGGGGAGCTTTGTGTGTGGATGGTTACTTGATGCCGGAGAAGCCGATGGAGTTGACGATCTTCTTGCCGAAGGCGGCGAAGAGGATCAGGACGGGCAGGGCCGAAACCAGGGTTGCGGCCATGAGGCCGGACCAGTCCGGCGCGCCCTGCGGCGACTGCGATTTGAAGACGCCGAGGCCTACCTGCAGGACCCGCACGTCATCCTGTGAACCGACCAGCAGTGGCCAGAAGTACTCGTTCCACTGGCCGATGAAGGTCAGCAGGGCCAGCGTGGCGAGAGGGGCCGCGGCGTTGGGGAGAACGATCTGGAAGAAGATCCGCAGGTGCTTGGCGCCGTCGAGCATTGCAGCTTCTTCGACCTCCCGGGACATGTTCAGGAAGAACTGGCGCAGGAAAAAGATGGCGAACGGCGTCATAAAGACATAGGGCAGGACCATGCCGAGCATGGTGTTGAGCAGGTCCAGGTTCTTGATCAGCAGGAAGTTCGGGAGGGCCGTGAAGATCGGCGGGACCAGCATGGTGCCCAGGAACAGGCTGAATACCAGGTTCCGGCCCCTCCAGCGCAGCCGGGCAAAGGCGTACGCGGCCATCGCACTGAAGAACACGGCTCCGGCGGTGGTGATGGAGGAGAAGATGATGGAGTTCCGCAGGTAGAGCCAGAAATCGATGGCGGCACCGGAACCGCCTTCTGCGACGGCGTCGGCCGGGCTCTGCAGCCCGAACACCCGCATAAAGGCGCCGAAGGTGAACTCCGCGGGAAGCAGGCTGGCCGAATTGGAAGCCAGGGCCGAGTTGGTGGACAGCGCTGTGCGCAGCACCCAGAGAAACGGGAGGACGGAAACTGCGATGGCCAGGATAAGGAGGGCCCAGGCGCCCGCGCGGCGGGGGTTGAAAGGACGACGGCGGCGGGTTGGGGCCGGCAGCGGTGCGCGGCTGGTGGTGGTGGTCATGCGGGGCTCCTAGTCCAGGTCCGACTCGTTGCCCTTGAGGAACTTCATCTGGATGAAGGCCACCAGGGCGAGGATGAGGAAGAGAATGACGGCGATTGCGGATCCGTAGCCGAAGTCCGACTCGGTGAAGGCGCGCTGGTAGATGTAGTACTGGATGACGCGGGTGGCGTTGACCGGCCCGCCGCCGGTGGTCACGGCAACGGTGTCGAAGACCTGGAAGGAGCCGATCACCGTGACAACCAGGACCAGGACGAGCACCGGCCGCAGGAGCGGAATGGTGATTTTGCTGAAGGTCTGGAGCGGTGAAGCGCCGTCGAGTTTGGCCACTTCATAGACGTGGCCGGGGATGGCCTGCAGTCCGGCAAAGATGAGCAGGGCGGTGTAACCCATGTGGCGCCAGGTGTTGATAACAGCCTGGGTGGGGATGGCCCACTCCTCGCTTCCGAAGAACGCAACACGGGGGAGGCCGGCCCATTCGATGAACTGGTTGACCACGCCGATCTGGTAGTCCAGCATCCAGAACCAGAGCAGTGCCGCAATGACGTTTGACATCAGGTAGGGCAGCAGGAGTGCGCCGCGGATGAGGGTGGACTTCGCGACCTGGTGCATCAGGAGGGCCAGGCCCAAGGCCAAGGCGGTCTGGAGGACGATATTGAGGAAGACGTATTGGCCCGTGACTGCCAGGGAATTCCAGAACAGCGGGTCTTTGGCGATGGCCGTGTAATTGTCCATCCCCACCCACTCCGGGTCGCCCAGGATGTTGTACTCCGTGAAGCTCAGGTACACGCCGCGGATGGTCGGGACAACGTAGAAGAAGACGAACCCGATCATGGCCGGGGCGATGAAGAGGAGGGCGATTTTGAGGTCGCCCAGCCGGCGGTAACCGCCGCGCGGCGTGGGGGATCCGGACTTGGGCGGGGCGGATCTCGTGTGCTTGGCAAGGGTGGTCATCGTCGACCCTTTCCTGACTGTGATGTGGATAACAACTGATGAGAAATCTACACGAGTAGATTGCGGGTGGCAAGTGTTAATTTTTGCTGAGTTTCCCTTAGATTTATCCAGTTGCTGGGTCATTGACTCGAGTAGATCCGAGTGAAACACTGGGATTCCTCACGGACAGCGCTTGCCAGCGTTCCGGCACAGCACCCACGGAAAGAGAGACAATGACGTTTTCAATCGGCGTAGTAGGAGTCGGCCAGTTCGGCGGCCAGTTTGCGCACCTGTTTAACCTCCACCCCGGCGTCAGTGACGTATATGTGGTGGATGAACTTCCTGAGCGCGCGGACGAGGCAGTGGAGCGGTACCACCTGGCCGGTGCGAAAGCGAGCTTCGAAGACCTCCTGGCATCCGACGTCGATGCCGTGGCCATCTTTACCCAGCGCTGGACCCACGGTCCGTTGGTGGAACAGGCGCTCCTCGCCGGCAAGCACGTCTACTCAGCCGTCCCCATGGCCATCTCCGAAAATGAAATCGCCCGGATCATCGATGCTGTCCGCAAAACCGGCCTGGTGTACATGATGGGGGAGACCAGCTACTACAACCCCGCCACCGTCTATGCCCGCAAGCAGCTTGCAGCCGGCAGCTTCGGGCGGATTTTCTACACTGAGGGCGACTACGTCCACGACATGGATCTGGGCTTCTACGACGCCTACCAGTACAGCGGCGGTGAGAACTGGAAGGAAACCGCCAGCTACCCGCCCATGCTGTACCCCACGCATGCGATCGGCGGAGTGCTGGGTGCTGTCCCGGCCCACGCGGTCAGCGTCAGCTGCGTCGGCGTCAAGGATGACCGCAACGACGGCGTCTTTGACAGGGAGGTCAGCATGTTCGGCAACGACTTTTCCAACGCGACGGCTCTGTTTGAACTCAACGACGGCGGTGTGATGCGCACCAATGAGATGCGCCGCGTGGGCTATCCCTCACACATCAGGGAGTCCCGGTTCCGGTTCTTCGGGACGGAGGCCAGCTTTGAGCAGCTCGCAAAAGTCACGGTCTGGCAGGACAAGGAGAACGTCCACGACATTTCCGAACAGCTGGAAACACGACCCAGCATGCCCCTGGACGACCCCTCCCTCGCCAACGTCGCCCCGGAGCTGAGGGACGCCTTCGTCTCCGGACTCTCCCCGGTCCATGACGCCGATCGGCTGCCGGTGGAGTTCCGCGGCGCACCCAACGGCCACGAGGGAAGCCACCACTTCCTGGTGGATGACTTCGTGACTGCGGTCAACACCGGCACGCTGCCGCCCGTCAACGCCTGGGTTGCGGCCCGGTTCACGCTGCCCGGCATCGTGGCGCACCAGTCGGCACTCCGCGGCGGGGAGCGGCTGCCCATCCGCGACTTTGGCGACGCCCCGGGAATCTGAAAGCTAGCATGAACATCATGACGACTTCTGCAGTGCACGCTCCGCGCGGCCCGGTGACGCGCAAGGATGTGGCCCGGTACGCGGGCGTCAGCACCGCCGTCGTCAGCTATGTGGTCAACGGCGGACCGAAGAAAGTGGCACCCGCAACGGAAGCCAAGGTCCAGGACGCCATCCGTGTCCTGGGCTACCGTCCCAACGCTGCGGCCAGGGCGCTCAAGCTCGGATCCAGCGAGACACTTGGGCTGGTGGTCCCGGACATTTCCAACCCCTTTTTCGCCCTCTTCTCCCACGCCGTGGAGGATGCAGCCGCAGCCCTGGGTTACGCCCTGGTGCTCAGCAACTCGGACGGCAACCTCGCCAAGGAGCGACGAAACATCCGCAACCTCGCCGCCCGGCAGGTGGACGGTGTGCTGTTGGCCAGCGTTCTCTTTGAACCCGACCTTGAAGTTCTGGAAACGGCAGACATCCCTTCGGTCCTGCTGAACCAGGAACGGGACGCCCCCGGTTTCAACAGCATCGGGGTGGACCTGGCCGCCGGCGCCCGGATCGCCGTGCAGCACCTGATTGGCCATGGCCACACCAACATCGGTCTGGCCATGGGCACCAACGTCTCCGGCAGTACCGACGGCCGTGAGGTGGGCTGGCGGGAGGCATTGCAGGAGGCTGGCCTGCCGGAGGGACCAATCGTTTACAGCGCCTTCACCCGGCCCGGCGGCTACATCGCCGGGCAGCGCCTGCTGGCCTCGGTTAACCGGCCCACGGCCATTTTCGCCACCTCGGACATGCAGGCGATCGGGCTCTTACGGGCGGTTCATGAGGCGGGTCTTGCGGTGCCCGGTGAGATTGCGGTGGCGTCCTTCGACGGTTCCGTCGAGTCCGAGTATTCGTGGCCGCCGCTGACCACCGTCGAACAGCCCGTGGCCGATATGGCCGAGGCTGCCGTGGCTGCACTCGTGGGCGCCGGCCGCGGCGAAAAGCCCCGGCACCGGATCTTCCCCACCAAGCTGCACATCCGCCAGTCCTGCGGGTGCCCCTGAAACAGGGCACGGGAAACGCGGAGAGCGCCCGCTGGCTAGCTCTAGCCCGCGATCCTGACCTTGCCGGTCCTCTCGCCCAGGATCCGCCGCGCTTCCGGGCTGAGGCCCGAATCGCTAATGACTTCATCCGCCTCGTCGAGGGCAGCAATGGTGCTGATCCCCAGCATGCCCCACTTGGTGTGGTCAGCCAGCACGACGACGTTGCGCGCCGCTGCCACGAAGGCGCGGTCCGTCTCTGCCTCCAGCAGGTTGGGGGTGGTGAACCCGGCGTCCGCGTCCATCCCGTGCACGCCCAGGAACAGCACATCCAGGTGCAGCTGCTTCAGCGCGGCAGTCGCGATGGGTCCCACCAAAGCGTCCGACGGCGTGCGCTCGCCGCCGATGAGGATCACCGTGGAACCGTAACGGGCTGAACCGGCCGAGGCGCCGTGATGGAAAAGGTCCGCGATGCGCACCGAGTTGGTGACTACAGTGATGCGCGGACCGTTGACCAGTTCCTTGGCCAACGCCCACGTGGTGGTCCCGGCGCTGAGGCCCACCGCCATGCCTTCATGCACCAGGCTGGCCGCCTCCAGCGCGATCGCTTTTTTCTCGGCAGTCAGCTGGGTGGACTTGAGTTCGAAGCCCGGTTCGTGGGTGCTCACATCGCCTGGGATTTTGGCGCCGCCGTGGATGCGCTCCAGCCGGCCGCCTTCCTCCAGCAGTTCAATGTCCCGGCGCACCGTCATCAGCGAAACGCCCAGCTGCTGCGCCAAATCGGACACGCGAACAACCCGCTCACGCTGGACGGCGTCCACAATCGCTTGATGTCGAGCAGCGGGGAGCATCGGAAGCAATCCTTAAAGCCAAGGGACAGGACTGCTCCCAGCATACGGCGATGGCGCCCCCCGCAGTGGTGGGAAGCGCCGTCGACGAGGAGTGGGAGTTATTCGGCGGCGTCCTCAATGGGCCCACTCCGTCAGGGTTCCCTGACCGAGCTTGCGAGGTTAGGGACGACGGTGGGGACGGAACGAGCAGCGCGCAGAGGATGACTGCCGCTCCTCGTTCCCCGCCACGCACTTACTTCCGCAGTGATGCCGCGATCTGGGCCATGACGGTGTTGTCGGCCAGGGTGGTGGCGTCGCCTACTTCGCGGCCTTCTGCGACGTCTTTGAGGAGGCGGCGCATGATCTTGCCCGAGCGGGTCTTGGGCAGTTCCGGGACCACGAGGATGGTTTTTGGTTTGGCGATGGGCCCGATTTCCTTGCCGACGTGGTTGCGGAGTTCGGCGATGATGGCATCGCCGGAGTCCACGGCGTCACCGCGGAGGATGACGAACGCGACGACCGACTGGCCGGTGGTCTCGTCCGCGGCCCCGACGACGGCGGCTTCGGCGACGGCCGGGTGGGAGACCAGTGCGGATTCGATTTCGGTGGTGGAGAGCCGGTGCCCGGAGACGTTCATGACGTCATCCACGCGGCCCAGGAGCCAGATGTCGCCATCCTCGTCCTTTTTGGCGCCGTCGCCGGCGAAGTACATGGTCTCGAACCGGGACCAGTAGGTGTCCTTGAACCGCTCGGGGTCGCCCCAGATGCCGCGGAGCATGGCGGGCCAGGGTTCGCGGATGACCAGGAAACCGCCGTGGCCGTTGGGCACGGACTCGCCCATCTCGTCCACGACGTCCACGGCGATGCCGGGCAGGGGGACCTGGGCTGAGCCTGGCTTGGTGGCGGTGACGCCGGGGAGCGGGGCGATCATCTGGGCGCCGGTTTCGGTCTGCCACCAGGTGTCAACGATGGGTGCCTTGTTGCCGCCGATGACGTCCCGGTACCACATCCAGGCCTCGGGGTTGATGGATTCGCCCACGGAGCCGAGGACGCGGAGGGAGGAGAGGTCGTACTTGTCCGGGATGTCCCGGCCCCACTTCATGAACGTCCGGATCGCGGTGGGCGCGGTGTACAGGATGGAGACCTTGTACTTCTCGACGATTTCCCACCAGCGGCCCTGGTGCGGGGAGTCCGGGGTCCCTTCGTACATGACCTGGGTGGCGCCGTTGATGAGCGGGGCGTAGGCGACGTAGGAGTGGCCGGTGACCCAGCCGACGTCGGCCGTGCACCAGTAGACATCCGTCTCGGGGTGCAGGTCGAAGACGGCTTTGTGGGTGTAGGCGCCCTGGGTGAGGTAGCCGCCGGTGGTGTGCAGGATGCCCTTGGGCTTGCCCGTAGTGCCGGAGGTGTAGAGGATGAACAGCGGGTGCTCGGAATCATGGCCGACGGCGGTGTGCTGGGTGGATGCCACCCCGACGGTGTCGTCCCACCACTGGTCGCGGCCCTCGTGCCAGTCAACGTCCTGGCCGTTGCGCTTGACCACCACCACGTTCTGGACCGTGTGTCCGCCTTCGCGGGACAAGGCATCGTCCACGGCGGCCTTGAGGGCGCTGGGCTTGCCGCGGCGGTAGGTGCCGTCGGCGGTGACCACGAGTTTGGCTTCCGCGTCGTCGATCCTGGAGCGCAGGGCGTCCGCGGAGAACCCGCCGAACACCACCGAGTGCACGGCGCCGATGCGGGCACAGGCCAGCAGCGTGATGACGGCTTCGGGGATCATGGGCAGGTAGACGGCCACCCGGTCGCCCTTGGCCACGCCCAGGGATTCGAAGGCGTTGGCTGCCTTCTTGACCTCTTCGGTGAGCTGGGCGTAGGTGTAGGTGCGGGTGTCGCCGGGTTCGCCCTCGAAGTAGATGGCCACCCGGTCCCCCAGCCCGTTCTCGACGTGCCGGTCCAGGGCGTTGTACGCGGCGTTGACCTCCCCGCCCACGAACCATTTCGCGAACGGCGGGTTGGACCAGTCCAGCGCCTGGCCGAAGTCCTTGGACCAGGTCAGCAGTTCACGGGCCTGCCTGGCCCAGAACGCGGGACGGTCGGCGTCAGCCTCCTGGTAGTCGGCTGCGCTGACAACGGCGTCGGCAGCGAATTCCGGGGTCGGCGCAAACTTGCGGTTCTCGTGCAGCAGGTTTTCGAAGGCATCGCCTTGCTGGCCGCCGTGCACGGAAGCTTCGGGAGCGGTGGCCGTGGAGCCGGGAGTGTCCTGGGACATGGTGAACCTCATCATTCATCGATCTTTGCTGCGGCCTGCACCGTCCCGGGCCGTGCTCCGCCGCTATGCGCGGCATTGGGCAGCGGCCGATCACGGACATTCCGCAAAGAGCTGTTCCAAAATCAAGACTAATGCTTGGGCACGCGGCTGTGTGTGCCCTGTCACAGAGGCGCCCGTGAGCGGCATTTATTAAGCGGTGAATGGTTTTGCGGGCCCGCCCCCGACGCCACTCGGCCACCCCTCCGGCTAGTGATAGCCAATGCTCTTGACTAGGCTGAGATTGAATTGTGACTTTCGACGGGGCCGTCCGGCCGGGTAACCGCGTTGCGTGTGACCCGGTTGGCAGCACCGTTTCAGACGGCACGGTTTATGGGACCTGTTGGCCCCGGTGCCGCCACGCTAAGGAGAAACAGAATGAACCAGCAGAGCTTCGGCCAGACATCCGGACGTGCAACAGCCGCCGGACCTGATGGCTCGTCCGGGAGCAGCGCGGGGACAGGCCAGCCGGTGCCGTCAACCGGGAAGCCCGGCTCCCGGCACCAGGCTGTCCTGGGGCACTTCACCGTCCGCGACCTCGCCGTCTTCGCCGCCACGCTCATTCTTTTCGTCACGTCCCTGCTGCCGGTCTTCCTGACCCGGTTCAACCTCTGGAATGTGGGCAACCTTTTCTTCCTGGGACTGGGAATCGTCCTGCCGCTCATTGTCAGTGCCCTGTTCGCAGCACGCAGGCTCGTGCCCGCCACGAAGGTCCGGATCGGGTCGCTGTCCATCGACCAGTTTGCGTCCGTGGTGGCGTCCTTTTCCGTAGCCTTCTTCTTCCTGTCCGTGGCCGGCGACTACCACCCCGCCCTGCTGGCGGGGCTGATCGGCTCCGCCGTCATGTTTGCCGCCACTGTGCTGGGCCGGTTCATTCCGTATTTCGCCAGCGACTTCGAAGGGCGTGTGGAGACTCCGGCCCACGTGGTGGCCCGTGACTCTGCCGTTCCGCTGCCGAAGCCGCACACGCCCAAGGCTCCGAAGGAACCCAAGGCCCCGAAGGAACCCAGGTCCGCTTCAGGCGCCGCAGCTGCGGGTGAGCGTGCCGGTGCCATTCACGGCACCGCCGGCCCAATGGGCGTTGCCGCCGGCACGGCCGCCGGTGTCGGCTCCGCCGCATCCGGCTCGTCCGCTGTCTCCGGTTCCGCCGGACACGCGGAGCCGCACGCCGTCACGACGCCGGGAACGTCGCCTTCTGCGCCGTCACAGCAGTCCGGTCCGGCAGCGGAGTCCGTAAAAGCTGCTCAGCCTGCCACGGAAGCACACCCGGTGCACAATGCACAGCCGGTGAAAGCCGCTCCGCGGGCCGAAACGGCCGCTGTCTCCTCCGCCCCGGAGGTGTCCGAGTGGCCTTCTGAGGGTGACTTTGGGCCGCCAACCCAGGCGGCCGACGTCGTGCCCCCCGCAGTAGTTGCCGCAGCCGATGAAACCCACGGGAACGCTGTCCCTGCAGCCGCGCAGGCCTCCCAGGCTCACGAGCCCATCCCGGCCACTGCTGTCCACCCGCAGGTAAGGCGGGAAGAACCCATCGGCGCGACGGTGGATCCGGCAAGCCGCCCGGAGGAATCGGACGGGCAGCCGGTCCACGAGGCATTCTGGTTCGCCGTCGCCCAGCACCGGACCGCCGTTGATCCCCGGACCGGTGCGCCCGCTTTCGTCATTGAGCCGGGCGGCTGGGTCCTGGCCCTTGAGGACCGGGGCCACGAGTTCCTGGTCCAGCACACCGACGGCCGTGTTGGCGTGCTGCGGGACCTGAGCAACATCGAGCGCGGCTAGCCGGCCGGTGGCCACTTCACGTACTCCGGGGAACGGGGCAGCCAGCGCCGCCGCCGCACCGGCGGCGGCGCCGGCCAGGTCTGCCTCAAAGGGTTCAACGGAGTCCCTGTTGGCGCTGAAGCGCCGCGCGCGGCGGATCAACAGGGCCCTCGCGGAGAAGTACCCCTACGCCCATGCCGAGCTCGATTTCCGGAGCCCGTTTGAGCTGCTGGTGGCAACCGTACTGTCCGCGCAGACCACCGATGTCACCGTCAACCAGATCACGCCGCTGCTGTTCGCCCGCTTCCCTGACCCCCGCGCGATGGCTGAGGCCGACCCCGCCGTGATGGAAGAAATCATCAAACCCACCGGCTTCTTCCGGGCCAAGACCCGAAGCCTGATCGCCTTGGGAACCCGGCTGGTGGACGAATACAACGGTGTGGTGCCGGGCAGGCTTGAGGACCTGGTGACCCTTCCAGGGGTGGGCCGCAAAACGGCGAACGTAGTGCTGGGCAACGCGTTCGGCGTCCCCGGGATCACGGTGGACACACATTTCGGGCGGCTGGCACGCCGCTTTGGCTGGACGCAGTCCGAGGATCCCGTGCAGATCGAGTTCGACGTCGCTGAGCTGTTCGAGCCCAAGGACTGGACCATGCTCTCGCACCGGGTGGTGTTCCACGGGAGGCGGGTCTGCCATTCGCGCAGGCCTGCGTGCGGCGCCTGCCCGGTAGCCAACTGGTGCCCCAGCTACGGCCTGGGCGAGACCGATCCCGCCAAGGCCGCCAAATTGCTGAAATACGAGCTCGCCCCCGGCAGCGAACCGCTGCTCGCGCAGCTGCTGGCCGAGACGCACCGTGCCGCGGAAATCCGGATGGAATCACAGAAGCGGGTGCCGTGAGCGCTCGCCAGGACCTGCTCGACCTCATCCGGAGGACGGAAGCCGGAAACGCCCCGGAGCCCGATGCGCTGTGGGCGGCGCTGACCGTTGACGAGAGCATCGCGCGGCGCGCCGCCGTACTGATGCTCTTCGGCGTCCTGGACACTGTCCCTGCCTCGTCCGGCAAGCCGCTCGCGCCGGCGGACCTTGACGTCCTGCTGCTGGAGCGCGCACACACCCTGGAGTCGCACCCCGGCCAGGTCGCTTTTCCGGGCGGCAGCATCGATCCCGGTGAGTCGCCCGTGGAGGCGGCGCTGCGTGAAGCGGAGGAAGAAACCGGGCTGGACTCCGGCGGCGTGGAAGTCCTCGGCACGCTCCAGGAACTCGGGCTGGCCCGCAGTAACTTCCTGGTAACGCCCGTGCTGGGCTGGTGGGCTGCGCCGTCGCCGGTGCGGGTGGTGGATTACGGGGAATCCGCGCAGGTTTTCCGGATCCCGGTCCGGGACCTGCTGGACCCGGACAACCGGGTCATGTCAACCGTCAGCCGCGCCGGGCGGACGTTCAACAGCCCGGCATTCACGGTCAATGGGGTGCTGGTCTGGGGCTTCACGGGTATCGTGCTCAACGGGCTCTTTGAACAGCTTGGCTGGGCCGTGCCCTGGGACCGGTCCCGCCTGCACGACATCAGCATCTGAGCGGACCCGGCGCGGCTAGGATTGCGGCTGCTGCCGGAGATCCACCACGATTCCGGTGGCTGCATTCTCGCGGACGGCCTTGATGCCTTCGAGCAAGGCGCCGACGTGCCTGAAGTTGGGCGAAACCGCCACGATATTGCCGTCAGCGTCGGTGAGACGGAGCCTGTAGGCCTCGTCACCCACGCGGTGTATTTCGAACCTGCCCGCCATGTGCCGGACCTCCCCTGGGTATGCATCTTTGCATGTAGTGCTTGACCCGCCTGCTTGAGTCAGTTAATTGACTGTAACGCCGCTCACATGGGGTGGGCCAACTACTCCCGGGTAGGTTACTTTGCGGGGCTTGAGGTGACGTTTCCGGTGCGTGTGACTGGAGTTCGCGCAAACGCACCGCTAGGGTGCAGTAATTCCACCTGGGCACGGCTATTTGGCGTTGTCGTACGAGTCCACCACGGCCACGCTGACCGGGAACTCCACAGGGATGGGGCCGAACAACAGCTCCTTGGCCGCCCTGGCCGCGTCTTCGATCGCCGCGATGCATGCGTCAACCTGGGCTTCCGGCGCGTGGACCATGACCTCGTCGTGGAGGAAAAACACCAGCTCCGCGCGGCCGGAACCGTCCGCGCGCATGGCACGCAGCCGCCGTCGTAATTCCGCAAGCCAGCACGCCGCCCAGTCCGCCGCGGAACCCTGCACCACGAAATTCCGGGTGAAACGGCCACGGGAACGGGCGATCGATTCGGCACGGCGCTGCTCCTCGGCCGTGGTGGACTGCTGGCTGCGGAACCACTGCCGTGACGGCGGCGGGCTGCTGCGGCCCAGCCGGGTGGTGACGGTGCCGCCGGCCTCACCGTCGCGTGCCGCCTGTTCCACGAAGCCCACGGCACGCGGGTAGGTCTTGGCCAGCTGCGGCATCAGGCGTCCTGATTCGCCGGTGGTCGCGCCATAGATGGCGCCGAGCAGGGCCACCTTTGCTTTCGCCCGGTCTCCGCCGAAACCCTGGGCGGCTATTCCCGCGTACAGGTCCTTGTCCCGGGCAGCTTCGGCCATTTTGGCGTCCTGTGCCAGCGCCACCAGGACACGCGGTTCCAGCTGGGAGGCGTCTGCCACGATGAGCTTGTAGCCCGGATCCGCGTGCACGGCGCCGCGGATCTGGCGCGGAATCTGCAGCGCCCCGCCGCCGCGCGATGCCCACCGGCCGGAGACCACGCCGCCCACCACATATTCGGGCCGGAACCGGCCGCTGTCCACCCACGCATCCAGCCAGGCCCAGCCATTGGCCGTGTGCAGGCGGGAAAGCTTTTTGTAGGCCAGCAGCGGTTCGATGGCGGGATGGCTGGATTCCTTCAGCTCCCACTGCCGGGTGCTCTTCACTTCGATGCCGTTGCGGTGCAGGGCGCGCATCAGTTCCTGCGGTGAGTCCGGATTCAGCCCGGGGGAGCTGAGCAGACCCCGCAGTTCAACGTTGAGGGCTTCGAGCTTCGCCGGCCGGTGCCCGGACGGCGGGCGTGGACCGAGGTAGTCCGTGAGGATCTCCAGGTGCAGGTCCTCCCGCCACGGGACGCCGGCGTGCTGCATTTCAGCGGCGATCATCGCAGCGGCAGATTCGGCGGCGAGCAGCAGCTGGAGCCGTTTGGGACGGTTCTCAGCGGGGCTCGCCGCGGCCAGGGCCGCCTGTTGGGCGGCGTATTCGGCCCGAAGTTCCTCCGGCGTATACCGCGGTGCCGGGCCGTTCCCGGGGTCGTCGAAGAGGGCGCCCTGCTCGGCAGGCGGTGCGGGCGGCTGCAGGGCCCGCGGAGGCTGGAGATCTTCATCCAGCGTGATCTTTTCGGCATGTTGCGCATAGTCGGTATGGGCCGTGAACTCCGAGCACGCAAGGATGTTGCCGCACAGGCTCAGGTCATGGCAGCGGTCAAGCTCGACGCCGGACGCCAGCAGTGCCGGATACCAGTCCTGGGTGCGGTGCCAGATCCAGCGCGGCGGCGGGCCGCCGTTCGGCCGGCTTTCCAGGCTGCGTACCACGGCGGCAAGCTCGCCTTTGCTGACCACCCGCGGTTCCGGTGTGTTCGGGTGGGGGTCTCCCGCCTGGGTGAGTTCCTGGAGAGCTGCGCCGTGGGGATGGGCGGCGAGCAGCAGGTACATACGACAATTCTGCCCTGTCGCGGGGTTGGCCGTTGCCGCTGTGCCCACTGCCGCAGTGCCCGTTGCCCTGGCGGGTTGTCCCCCACAGGGACTGGCAGCGCGTTGTTGTCCACATACGGCAGATCGTGGCTTACCGGAGGTCCTTTCACGGGCGAGAGTTGCCCTATGAGCAGGCACCAGCAAGCCCCGTCACCGTCAGGACCGGTCAGCGCCTTCACGCCGGGGCGCCGTGCGGCACCGGCGGAGCGGGCCGCGCCGGGCGGCGCACTGGCCCATGCCCGCGGCCCGGACCCCGCGGCGTGGCTGCCGGAGGAGGCGGCGGAAGTACTGCTGGTGACCGGGTTCGACTTTTTGCAGGGCGAGGTGGAGCGCATCGTTGCGGCCGCGGGCGGCCGGTTGCGGGTAGTGGCCGACGCCGTGGAGGCGGCAAGGTACTGGGATTCCTCATCCGCCGTGCTCGTGGGCAGCGATGTCCGTGAACTGCCGCCCCGGCGCCGTGCTCCCGCTGTGCTCGTAGGCCTCAACGGGGAAGGTGACAGCCTGTGGCACCTGGCCGCAGCACTTGGAGCCGAACGCGTGGCCGTCCTGCCCGATGCCGCGGCCTGGCTGGCCGAATACCTCAGCCGGTCGCGCTCGCCCCACGCCGGCGGCCTGGTCCTGGGTGTCACCGGCGGATGCGGTGGGGCGGGAGCAACCACCGCAGCCATCTGGATCGCCCAGGCGGCAGCGGGCATGGGCGTCCGGGCGCTGCTGGTCGACGGCGACCCCTGGGGCGGCGGCCTGGAGCTTGCCCTGGCCGCCGAAGAACTCCCGGGCCTGCGCTGGCCGGACCTGGCGGAGGCCAGCGGGAGCATCGATCCCGACCAGCTCGCAGATTCCCTTCCCATTACGGGTGGCTTCTCCTTCCTGTCCTGGCCGGGGAGCCGGGAACGCCCCGCACCTGTGGACGCCGCAGCCGCCGGCGGTGTACTCGATGCCGCACGGCGGGGCTACGAGCTGGTGGTGGTGGACATCGGCCGCGGCGCCGAGCCGCTGCACACCTTCGCGTGGGACTGCGACCGGATCCTGGTGGTCCTTCCGGCACAGCTGAAGGCAGCCGTGGCTTCGGCGCGGCTGCTCCAGGAGCTCCCGCCCGTGGAGGCCGCCCTCCTGGTCCGGGGAAAGCCGGGCGCAGCCCTTGACAGTGCCCTGATTGCGGACGCCGTCGGGTTGCCCGTCCACGGCCGTGTGCCTGACCTCCGCGGAGTCACTGGGGCTTCGGAGAGCGGACGCCTCCTTGAGCTGGGGAAACGCCGCAGCGTGCGGCACTTTGCAGCTTCTGTCCTTGATCTGCTCGACGGCGAACTGGCAGGTGAATTGCCGTGAGCGGGAGGCGTCCTTTTTCCCCGGCGTCCGCACCGTCACCGGCAGGCACCCGCCGGCAGGCCCGGGTCCTTGATTCCCGGGCCGCAGACTCCCGGGACCTGGATTCGGGGCTGCTGGAATCAGTCCGCGAATCCGTGATGGCCGACGCCGGGCCCGTAACGGCCTCCCGGGTGGCCGCAGCTGTGCAGGCCACGGGGAGGATGCTCGGAACGGCAGGCTCCCTTGCCGCCGTGGAACGGATCAGCGCCGAGCTCAACGGCCTTGGCCCGCTTCAGGAGCTCACCCGGGATCCGGCCGTCACGGACATCTTTGTCAATGCCCCGGACTCCGTGTGGCTGGACCGGGGAAACGGACTCGAACGCTCGGCGGTGTCCTTCGCCGGCGAAGCCCAGGTGCGGGCCCTCGCATCCAGGCTGGTCGCGGCCGGCGGACGGCGCCTGGACGACGGCTCACCCTGCGTGGACGTCAGGCTCGACGGCGGCTATCGCATCCACGCGGTCCTCCCGCCGATTTCCACTGCAGGCACACTGTTGAGCGTCCGCATCAGGCGGGAGCAGGTTTTCACCATGGATGAACTGCGGTCCGGCGGCATGTTCGGCGAGACTGTCCAGGACGTCCTGGAACGTGTCGTCGAGCATAGGCTGAGCTTCCTGATCAGCGGTGCCACCGGCTCCGGCAAGACCACCCTGCTGTCCACGATGCTGGGCCTGTGTTCGCCGCGTGAGCGCATGGTCCTGATTGAAGATGCGTCCGAACTCAACCCGGTCCACCCGCACGTTGTGTCCCTGGAATCCCGTCATGGCAACCTGGAAGGCGGCGGCGAAGTCGGCCTGGCCGAACTGGTCCGCCAGGCGCTGCGGATGCGGCCCGACAGGCTGGTGGTGGGTGAATGCCGCGGCGCCGAGGTGCGGGAACTGCTGACCGCCATGAACACCGGCCACACCGGCGGAGGCGGAACCATCCACGCGAACACGGCCACCGCTGTACCGGCACGCCTGACAGCGCTCGGAGCGCTCGCCGGGCTGGGACAGGATGCTGTACGGCTCCAGGCATCCAGTGCCCTCGACGTCGTCATCCACGTGGACAGACCGGCCCGGGGGCGGCGGGTCGCGTGCATCGGTGTGATGGCGGAAGGCCAAGCTGGTCTGACCGTGGTTCCCGCCTTGGAGATACGCCGCGGAGAATCCGGTCCCGCCCCGGCCAGGAGCCCGCTGACGCCGGGACCGGCATGGGGCCAGCTGGCCGACCGGCTGGGACTGAATGACCGGCTAAACGGAACAGCGGCGTGACCGCCCTCCTCGCAGGCTGCCTCTTCCTGGCCGTATGGCTGTTCCTGCGGCCGGCCCGGGCTGCGGCTGACCGGTTCCGGCGTGCCGTGGGACGCACCGGCGGCGGGGCGGCAGCCGGAGCTGAAGCGTTCAACCTTCGGGGACGCGGAACGTCAGCAGGCGGCAGTGCTGCAATGGGCCGGGCGCCGGCGGGCCCGCTGCGCCGGAAAAGCAAGGGCCCCGGCAGTATCTCCATGACGCTGGTGGTTCAACAGCTGGCCGCACTGCTGAAGGGTGGCCGGACTCCGGCGCGGCTTTGGGACGAGCTGTGGTCCCTGTACTCCGTGCAGCCTGGGGTTGTGCAGAACTCCGCGCAGCCTGGGGCTGCCCGGCACAGCGACGCCGGGGCGGGGCTGCGCGACGGCTCCCGCCTCAGTCCGGGCTCTGTGGCCGTGCTCGGTGCCGCACGGGCTGCCGCCTTCCGCGGGGCGCCGGTATCGGAAGCCATCAGGAGTGCTGTCACCGTGGCCTTTCGGCAGGAAGCTTTTCGGCAGGCGGCGTCCAGGAACGCGGGCGGAAGGGAGCCGCGGATCTGGGAGCAGCTTGCTGCATGCTTTGACATTGCTGAGGCCAGCGGCTGCCCTCTTGCGGACGTGCTGACACGGTTTGCCGCCCAGCTGGAGGTGGAAGACGACGCCGAAGCGGCCAGGCAGACGGCACTGGCCGGTCCGCGGGCCACAGTCAGCCTGCTGACCTGGCTTCCGCTGCTGGGGCTTGGGCTGGGCGTCGCCCTGGGCATGGACCCGCTGGCCATTCTGGTGGGGACACCCCTTGGCCTTGGGTCCCTGGCGGCAGGCCTGGTGCTCACCGTCGCCGGCCGGCTCTGGTCCGCCCGGCTGGTCCAGGCGGCTGCCGGAGCGGGGCTGCCATGACCGCTTCTTTGCTGCCGGCGGCCGTCCTGTTGGCCTGTTTGGCCGCCGCCGCGGTCCTGGGATTCCGGGACCCCGGGCACGTGGGGAAGCGGTTGAAAGGCCTGGCCCTCCGTGCTGGAACAGGACCGCGCCCGGCGGCGGCTCCGGGTAGACCGCCCGGTGAATGGCCGGGCTTTGAAAGCAATCCGGCCAGCCGGGCCGGACCCTTCGGCACCAGGAAATACTCCGGCAGCTCAAGCGCCAATCCCGACGGACTGCGGGACACCGCCATGATGCTGGAACTGATCGCGGCAATGCTGGACGCCGGTTCCGGGATCGGACGCTCACTGGAACTGGTTGCCGCTGCAGCCTCACCGGGCTACCGCACGAATCTCCGGCCTGTCGTCTCCGCGCTGGCCATCGGAGCCGACTGGGAGACAGCCTGGCGGAGTTCGGAAATCCGCCTGCCCGAAATTCTGGAGATGCGGGACGCGCTGGGCTTCGCGGCACTGACCGGCGCTCCGTCGTCGGCAATCCTGTATGCCCAGGCCGCCAGGATCCGCCGTCAACGGTTCCGGGCCGCCGAGAAGCGCGCCGCGTCCCTCGGGGTGAAGCTCGTGATTCCGTTGGGACTGTGTTCGCTGCCGGCCTTCATCTGCCTCGGTGTGGTTCCCGTACTCCTGGCACTGGTTCCCTCCTGACCGGTGGTCCATGATGACGGCCCTCGGCCCGGGTGTCTCACTGTTGTTCCTGACCCTCTGATCTTCTGTGCGCCTGACCGCGTCCCATCCTGATCCGCTGCCCTCCTGGCACTGCGGATTCCTGTTCCTGGTGTCCCGTGGCCGGGCTTTCTTCGCTGGACAGGTGTGCCGTTCTGGCGTTGGCCTCACAAGGATCTTTTCCTCCACAACGGGAACCTGCAGCCGCTTATCCACTTAGGGCATCCGGTCCCTTACTGCAGCAGCCACGGCCGGGAAGAGTCGGAAGTGCCGGCAACCGGGCTGGCCACTGAAAGGAAAACACCATGATGATGAACCAAAGCACTGCCGTTGCAGCCGCGGAGCACCATGTCCCAACCCCAACCCCAGTCCCCGGCGCCAGCGCCGAGGCAAGCCCTGCAGCGCAGCGTCCCGGAGCCGCCGCCCTGCCGGCAAGCAACGTCGTGGAGCTCTACCCGGGTGCC
>DATFAE010000257.1:0-7047 GCA_035254945.1 Arthrobacter sp.
GCGCCGCTGACAACGCGCGAACGTACAGTTGAGGCCCCATAATCGAGGGAATTCGGGGCCTCAACTGTACGTTCGCGCTGGGGTGCGGGTTAAAACCGACGGCGGATGGTGCGGTTCCTGGGGAACTGCGCCACCCGCCGTCGAACGTTGGCTGGGCGTAACCACAACGCGGGGTCACTTCCGGCCCAATTCCAGGTGTGGAGTGGGCAGGAAGTGACCCCGCGTTGCTTGAGGAAAAACTAGTGCGCGGCCGGCACGTAACGCTTGATGGAGGCTTCCAGTTCGGCCTCGGCGGCAGCGCGGTCGCCCCAGCCTTCGGCCTTGACCCACTTGCCCGGCTCCAGGTCCTTGTAGCGGGTGAAGAAGTGCTCGATTTCCTTGATCAGGAATTCGCTGACGTCGCTGACTTCCTGGATGTGGTCGAAGCGGGCGTCAACGGGGACGCACAGGACCTTGGCGTCTCCGCCGCCGTCGTCGGTCATGTTGAACACGCCGATGGGGCGCGACTCGACGATGACGCCCGGGTGCAGGTCAAAGTCCTGCAGGAGCACCAGCGCGTCCAGCGGGTCGCCGTCTTCGCCCAGGGTGTTTTCGAAGAACCCGTAGTGCGTGGGGTACTGCATGGAGGTGAAGAGGACGCGGTCCAGGCGGACGCGGCCGGTCTCGTGGTCAACTTCGTACTTGACGCGTGATCCCTTGGGGATCTCGATGGTCACGTCATGCTTCATGGAATGCTCCTCGGCAATTGCAGGGGGTGCGCGGCACAGTAGACGACCAGCAAAAAGGAGTGTCGGTGCCGCCGACTACTATTGAGGATATAGCGAGAGGCCCAGGTTTCAGGAACTTGCGGGGAAATTTCAGGACTTGAGGACCAGCACCACCATGAAGGAAACATCGGGCCCCGCAGGGTTCAGGCCGCCGTTCACGGACGCTTTCCGGCGCACGTTCCACCGCGGACTGAAGGCGTGGCCCACCGCGCTGCTCCTGGTCTTGATCGTCGTCCTGGCCCTACCCGCCGGCTGGCTGCTTGCCCCGGGTTTCATTGGCCCGGCCCCCGTGGCGGCCCCCGAAATACCGGCCTGGCAACAGGCTCCCGCGTCGCTGTCGGCCAAGGAGGGACTGTCGCCGCTCACGGAATCCGCGCCCATGCCTGTGCCGGCGGCCGTTGCGGCCCAGGTGGAGCCGGTATTAAAGCCCGACGGCGGCGGCACCTTTACGGGGCTGGTCCAGGATGCGATCACCGGCCAGGTCCTGTTTGACCGCGGCGGTTCCGAGAACCGGATTCCTGCGTCCAACATGAAGCTGCTGACGGCGGTTGCCGCCTTGCGGGTCCTCGGACCGGAGGAGCGGTTCAGCACCAAAGTCCTTGCCGGTTCCTCGCCGGACCAGGTGGTGCTGGCCGGCGGCGGCGACGTCCTCCTCGGGGCAGGGGAATCCGCGCCGGACCAGGTGATGGGCCACGCCGGGCTCGCCACCCTGGCGGCGGCCACGGTGGTTGCACTGCAGGAGGACAGCGTGACCGGGGAGTTGAAGGTCCTGGTGGACGATTCCCTGTTCAGCGGACCGGCACTGAATCCGGCCTGGGCGGCGGGGGACGTCGAGGCCGGCGAGGTGGCCCCGCTGTTCCCCTTGGCGCTGAACTCCGCACGCTTTGATCCCGCCGTCACCACCGGTCCGCGGCCGCAGGATTCCGCCATCACCGCAGCGGAGGCGTTCGCCGCGCAGCTCAACACGGCAGGTGCCGCCGCGGGACTGACGGTGGCAGCCGGCGTCGGGCGCTACACGGTCCCGGAGACCGCGGACGGTGCCCCGGAAGTCCTGGCAGAGGTCCGGTCCGCCACCGTGGGGGAGCAGGTTGACCTGATGCTGCAGACCTCGGACAACTACCTTGCAGAGGTCCTGGGCCGGATGGCGGCCGCGGCGGAAGGGCAGCCGGCCAGCAACGACGCCGCCACAGCCACAGTCCGCGCCCAGCTCACCGAACTGGGGATCCCCACGGACAGCATGCGGCTCGCGGATGTGTCCGGGCTGGCCCTGGACAACCAGGTGTCGGCCCGGCAGTTCGCCGAAGTGGTGCGTGCCATCACCTCCGGGACCGACTTCAGGCTGCGGGCCGCCCTGGCCGGATTCCCGGTGGCCGGCCTGACCGGAACCCTGGACACGCGCTACGGGGACAGCTCCACCGCCGGCGGCGCCGGGCTGGTGCGCGCCAAGACCGGGACACTGAACTCGGTGATTGCGCTCAGCGGCTACGTGGTTGACGCCGACGGCAGGCTTCTCGTGTTCTCGTTCATCGGCAACGGGCTCACTCCCGGGGCCGCCGGGAACAAGGAGGCTCTGGACCGGGCCGCCACCGCGCTCGCGGCCTGCGGCTGCCGCTAGGAATACTGGCTGGGTTCGGAGCCTGCGGCATGTTCTGCAGCTGTAGCCGAGGATGCCGGCTCCGCCGCGACGGTGGAGGTGGCTGTGGTGCCCAGCAGGGCGGCCATCACGACGGCGGCGGCCACCGACCTCCAGCCCTTGCGGGGGCCGAGGGTCAGGGGAGCGATGGGACGGTACGGGATCATGGGGTTCTCCTCCGGGGGTGCTCTGGCGGGCGGGTTCCTTGTCACTACTGTGCCCGTCTGGCTTAGGACTGCGCTTTCGGCATCCTGTGCCCGGGCTGTGGGCCTGTGGGGCTGTGGTGGTGGCTGCCGGGCGTTCGCCGGTGAGCGAACTTAAGGACGATCCACGGTCCGCTGTGTTCTGATGGGAACTATGGAGTCCACCGCACGTGATACGTCCGCACCGGCGCCGTCCAGCCCGGCCCAGGCCCTGATCAACTGGGACCTCGCCGCGTCCACCGCCGCACGGCTGACACCCGCGGGGCCGATACTTTCCTCGGCGGAGATCGGCGACGCCGTGGACAGCCTGCGGCGGCTCGCGGACGAATCCGTGCACCACGTCCACCAGATCACCGGCCTGGAAGCCGCCCGGGACCTGCGGGACTCGTCGGTCCTGGTGGTGGACCGGGCGTCCTGGGCCAAGGCCAACACCCAAAGCTTCGCGGTGATGCTGAAACCGGCCATGGAGAAAATGCTGGAAAGCCGCCGCGGAACGGTCAGCCCGGCCGCGGCGAGCGTCAGCGGCGCCATCACCGGCAGCCAACTGGGCGCTGTCCTGGCCTTCCTCTCCAGCAAGGTCCTGGGGCAGTATGACCCGTTCGCTGCCCTGGCCGAAGGCTCCACCGCACCGGCCGGCGGCAGGCTGCTGCTGGTGGCCCCCAACATCGTTGCGGTGGAGCGCGAACTCAACGTCACGCCGGAGGACTTCCGGCTCTGGGTCTGCCTCCACGAACAGACCCACCGGGTGCAGTTCGCCGCCGCGCCCTGGCTGCGGCACCACATGCTCTCCGAGATCGACAGCCTCAGCGGGCACCTGCTGGGCAACGTTGACTCGCTCATGGAGCGTGCCTCCGCCGCCGCACGTTCCCTGAAGGACCGGAGCGCCAACGGCAGCACCCCCGGCCGCGGCGCCATCCTGGACCTGCTGCAGAACCCGGAGGAGAAGGCGGCGCTGTCCCACCTCACGGCTGTGATGAGCCTGCTGGAAGGCCACGCCAACGTGGTGATGGACGCCGTCGACGCCAGCATTGTGCCCTCCGTGAAGACCATCCGGCAGCGCTTCAACGACCGCGGTAGGGACCGCGGCGTGATCGAAAAATTCATCCGCAGCCTGCTGGGCCTGGACGCCAAGATGCGGCAGTACTCCGACGGCGCCAAGTTCGTCCGCGCCGTGGTGGACGTTGCCGGGATGGAGGGCTTCAACCGGGTCTGGGAATCCGCCGACAACCTGCCCACCGAACCCGAAATCCACGACGCGAAGCTGTGGATTGACCGGATGGGCCTCTGATTGTCCGGTTTCCACAGCGGACGACGGCGGCCCGGCAGGCTGGCGCCCGTCGTTGGCACTGCGCGCAAGGCGCTCCAGAACGCACTGGCCGACGCCGGCTATCCGGCGCACGTGGTGGTGGCCTGCAGCGGCGGGCCTGACTCCCTGGCGCTCGCTGCCGTCGCAGCCTATTTTGCCCGCCGCGGCCACGTCGACGGGCACCCCCTGACGGTGGGGGCGGTGGTGGTGGACCACCAGCTGCAGCCGGGCTCCGCTGACGTGGCCGCCCGGACCGCGCACACGCTCACGGAGCTGGGCCTAGCCCCGGTGGAAATCCGGACTGTCGTCGTCGCGCCTGCAGGTATGGGGCCGGAAGCTGCCGCCCGAGACGCCCGCCATGCGGCCCTTGAGGCCGCTGCCGCAGGCCAGGGCGCTGAGGCGATCCTGCTCGGCCACACCCTGGACGACCAGGCCGAACAGGTGCTGCTTGGGCTGGCCCGCGGCTCGGGGACGCGGTCCCTGGCCGGCATGAGGCCCACGCGGGGGCTGCTGCTGCGGCCGTTCCTGGGCCTCCGCCGCGCGGACACGCTGGAGATCTGCGCCGCCGAAGAACTTGAGCCCTGGCATGACCCCAGCAACGCGGACCCCTCCTTTGCCCGCTCCAGGACCCGCGTGGAGGTGCTCCCCATGCTCGAAGAAAAGCTCGGTCCCGGAGTCGCGGAATCCCTGGCCAGGACGGCGTCCATCCTCCAGCTGGACGCAGACTACCTCGAGGACGTGGCAGAAAGCACGTTTGCCGCCCTGGTGGAACGCTCGGGCACTGAGGTGAGCCTGCCGGAGGAGGCGCTGGGGGACCTGGCGCCGGCCATCAGGTTCCGGGTCATCGCGAAGGCGGCGGCCGACGTCGGGGGCCAGCAGCCCAGCTACCAGAGGCTTCTCGCGGCGGAAGCGCTGCTTCGCCGGCAGGGTTCGGCCGGGCCCGTTGAGCTTCCCGGCGGCGTGAGCGTCTACCGGCTGTCGCTGGCCCAGCTGGAGGCGGCAGGTCCGCCTGCCGCGGGCACTGGCCGGTCCGACGGCGGCAGTCCCGTTCCCCGCGAGGGCGCCCGCTGTGGGAAGCTAGTATTCCGGCCTCAAAAACCGCCCCAAAATTAGTCGCACCCCGCATCTACACAGGAGCCATTGGTGGATTCAAACGACGTCCAGGCAGACCTCAAGCACGTTCTCTACACCAAGGAACAGATCCAGCAGCGGATCTCCGAACTCGCTGCCGAGATCGACAAGGACTACGAAGGCCGTGAAATCCTCATTGTCGGTGTGCTCAAGGGTGCGGTGATGGTCATGGCAGACCTCGCCCGCGCACTCCACAGCCACATCTCCATGGACTGGATGGCTGTATCATCCTACGGCTCCGGCACCCAGTCCTCGGGGGTTGTCCGCATCCTCAAGGACCTGGACACGGACCTGATGGGCAAGGACGTCCTGATCGTCGAGGACATCATCGACTCCGGCCTGACGCTCTCCTGGCTGAAGACCAACCTGGAATCCCGCGGCACCGCCTCCGTGGAAATCTGCACCGCCTTCCGCAAGCCCACGGCCGCCAAGGTGGAGATCGACGTCAAGTACGTCGGCTACGACATCCCCAACGAGTTCGTGGTGGGCTACGGCCTGGACTACGCCGAAAAGTACCGCAACCTGGACTTCGTGGGCACCCTGGCCCCGCACGTCTACGAGTAAAGCTCACGCTCCTCACCGAGGTGGCATTTCACGGCAGTCCCACGACTGAACACTGCCGTGAAATGCCATCTCGCTGCATTTAAGCCTTTTCCTCACACGAAAGTGGAAGTCGGGTGGATGACAAAACGATTTGTCATCCACCCCGCATGACTCTATGCCCGCCCGCCGCCGTCGTCAACAGGCAAAGCTTTCCTGGAGGTGGCTCTTGACACTTTCGGGCGGCGAACCCTAATGTGATGCCAAGTCGTTTTGGCAAAACGATTTTTCACCCCGTAAACCGTCTCGCCATTCCGTTCGAGAGAAAGTGAGTCGACAGCGATGTCCACTCGAAAGACCATCAACAGGTTCGCCACCATCGGCGGCCTTTGCACCGCCGTCGCACTTGCGGCTACCGGGTGCGGCGCAGGGGGCCCGGCGACGTCGGGTAGCGCCGCCAGCACCGTCAACGTCCTGGTGGAAGCCGGCGGACACGCCGAGCTGACAGGGGTCGCCGAACAGTGCAAGAAGGACACTGGAATCGACGTCAACTTTGTCGAACTGCCCTACGATGGCATGTTCAACCGGCTCTCCAGCGAGTTCTCCTCCGGCAACGTCTCCTTCGACGTCGCCGCACTGGACTCCGTGTGGCTTCCCAGCTTCAAGGACGCCGTCCAGCCCATCGACGAACTCTTCACCGATGAGGCCAAGAAGGACATATTCCCGGCCCTCGTCAAGGAAGCCAATGTGGACGGCCATTTCATCGGCATGCCCGCCTGGACCAACGCTGAAATCATCCTTTACCGTACGGACCTCTTCGAAGACGCTGCGAACAAGGCCGGCTTCAGGGCGAAGTACGGCTATGACCTCGCGGCTCCCACCACCTGGCAGCAGTACAAGGACATTTCCGAATTCTTCACCAAGGACGGCATGTACGGAACCGACGTCAAGGGCGGCGTCGAGACCGAATGGCTGGCCCACGTCCTCCAGGCCGGCTCGCCCATGATCCTGGACGAGAACAACAACGTGGTCATCGACAACGACGCCCACAGGAAAGCGCTGGACTTCTACACCAGCCTGACCAAATACGCGCCTCCCGGTGCCGCGCAAGTGGACTGGGCAGCGGCCCAGAACCTGTTCAACCAGGGCAAAACCGCCATGACCCGTTTCTGGGCCCACGCCTACCGCCAGATCCCCAAGGACGCCCCAGTGGCCGGCAAGGTGGGCGCGGCTCCGATGATCGGCGGCAGCGCAGGCGTCGCAGGCGTTCCGGGACCTTGGTACCTCTCAGTCCCCAAGGCCACCAAGAACACAGACAACGCCAAGAAATTCGTCAAGTGCGCCTACGACCACAACAGCATGGGCATCGAGTCCAGCCTGGGCCTCGCCTCGCGCATTTCGGCCTTCGAGAAGTACCAGGACAAGGACGGGTACGAGAGCTTCGGCCCGCTGATCGAGACGCTGAAC
>DATFAE010000258.1:0-9418 GCA_035254945.1 Arthrobacter sp.
TCCTTGCGGCCCAGCCTCGCCGGGCAGAGCTGGGTTCGGCGCCGGGGGACGCAGTTGTGGATAAGCGCTGGGCCCTGGCCCTGGTGGGTTTCGCGGCTCTTGTGGGTGTCCTCACGTTGGTGCAGTTCATTGAACGGATGACCGTGGTCCAGTCCGTTGACTGGGCCGGAACGCTGGCCACGGTCCTGCTTGGCGCCGCCGGCGCAGCACTGCTGGTTTGGACCGCCCTCGGCGTGAGCCGCGGACACAACGTTAGCCGCCTGATCGGCGTCGGCATCGGTATGGCGGGCCTCGGTATGGGGCTCTTGGCTCTCATCCCCGCAGTGACCGTTGTGTCCCTGATTTTCCATGCCTTCTCGCCGGGGCTCAACGTTTACTTCTGGTTGGCCTTCGGGGCTCTGGCCGCCGCTCCTTCGGTGGCCAGGATCTGCGCTTCAGAGGAACCCGGGGATCAGCGTGCCGCGCTGGCCAGGACCGGCACCCTTATGACCTTGGCGATCATCGTCATGGGTTTGGTGGTTGTCGTCTCCGCCCTGGTTCTGATTGCCAACGCCTCGTACGCGGGCTACGGCGTCGCGTCCAATACGGTTCCGTGGGTGGTTGTGATCTTCCTGGCGGTGGTGGGCGCGGTGGGCGGTTTCGTCGCCAAGTCCGCCCTGAAGCAGCACAGCCGGCAGTCTTACATTTTGACGGCTGGATACGCAGCGACGCTGTTCATCCTCGGCCTCGTTATTGTCATCATGTCGGCCACGTCATACATGGTGTGGAACGGAACCCTTGGGCTTCTGGCCGGCTTCGCGTTGCCTGTTGCCCTGATGCTTTCGATGTTCGGCCCGGCTTCCCAGCGGGAAGCCTTCCGGACAGCCGGCCACGGGAGCCACGGTGGTTTTACGTTTGCGCCTCCGACGCCGGCCTGGGAACAGCCGCAAAGCACGACGGCGGACGTCGGCTACCAGCCGAACGCCACCTACCAGCCGGACGCCACGCCCGTGCACAGCGAAGACACCGGGGTGCACGGCGTGGGCACGGCAGTGCAGGTGGATGAGTCATTGGCGGGAGTTCTGGCGGAAGCCGCAGATCCCGAGTCTCAGCCGGCCCGCCTCTACGAAATCGCCGCGCAGCATCCGGAAGCGCGGCCGTTGATAGCCGGTAACCCGGCGGCCTACCCCGCTCTGCTGTCCTGGCTGGCGGAGCAGCAGGATCCCGAAATCGACGCAGCCCTGGCCCAGCGTCGCGGGTGAATAAGCCGCCAGCCTCGGTGGCCGTGGCACTTCTTGCCGCGGCCACCGTTGCTGCGCTCACCGGGCTGGGCCTTGTTGCCGCTTCCGGTGTTCCGAACCAGGCAGGCCCGACGGCGGCCGCCACAGCGCCAGTCGCAACAGGCACGCCGGGTCAGCCAACGCCTTACAAGGGGGCTTTCGCTGGTGTGACTGTGCTGCTGCTGGGCGATTCCCTGGCTGCAGGGGAAGGCGGGAGCAACTACCTGAACGGGACAGACGAACCGCACCAGCGCTGCCACCGGAGCGCAGCCGGATGGTTCGCCGGGACCGCCGCGGAGATCACCAACCTGGGTTGCTCCCGCGCCATTATCCGCAACCTGACGGCGCCCCAAACCGACCCCGAATACAATGCCCGTCCGGAGCCTGCCCAACTCGAAGCCGCCTCCGGCCGGATGACGGATATCACGTTGGTCATGTTGGGCGGCAACGATATCCGGTTCGCCGAGATCTTTAACCAGTGTGTCCTTTCCGACGCGGACTGCACTGCTGATCCGGCCTTTAGGTCCCGGGCACTCAGTACAGCTGAGGCATTGTCGGATTCCCTGGCCGGAGCGTATCTCCGTGTGGCAGAACACGTCGGCGGCACCGCTGTCCTGGTCCCCGCCTATCCGCGGCTTTTTGGCGATGCCACGGCAGGATGTGGCAGGATCAGCCCGGCCGAGGCCAAGTTCGCCACAGATCTCATCACCGCTTTGAACCACTCTGTGCGTACAGGGGCAGAGGCGGCCGCGGAAACGCACCCCGCAGTCCGCTTCGTCCCTGCCACGGAGGCTGCGTTCTCCGGGCACGGCGCCTGCGATCTGGACCCCTATGTCCATACCGTCCTCCCCACAGCCCTGATTGGCGCCGTCCAGGAGCCAAGTGCGGCCCAGGAACTGCTGCATCCCAACGCGGCCGGCTACGCCAAGCTGACCGAAGCTCTTGCGGGGTGGCTGGCCGCCAACCCATCTGTCATCTCCACAGCACCGTCATCATCAGCACCCTAAAGGATCACGCCCATGTCGCAACTGCCACCGCCTCCTCCGCCGCCACCCGCAACCACGGCTGCCGCAACCACCGTTGCCGCAAACAGTCCTGCAGTGGCGCAGGCGGGAGCGAAAAGATCAAGGAAAGGCGTGACGATACTGATCATCGCCGCCGCCCTGCTGCTCCTTGCGGGAGCCGGCGCAGCGGCTGTCATCTTCATCCCGTCGTTGTCGGCGCTGGTGGGAATTCCGGCCGCGGCCCAGTCCGGTGCCGCAGCCGCCGGTCCTGCGGCAACGGAAACAGCCACAGCGTCGGCGACACCGTCGGCCGCGTCGCCGAGCGCTACTGCCACTCCCACGTTCCAGATGGCACCTGTCATTACCAGCCAGCCGCCGGTGATCGAAACGGCTCCTCCCGCCGCCGCTTCGGCCACCGCGAATGCGGGTTCCGGCAAGTCCAGCCTGGACCTCGGACTCGCCGTGCCAGTTAAGATCGTGCCGTGCGACGGCCAATACCTGACGTTCTACGCTTCGGCTATCACCCCCGGCAGCTACGCTTCCGAGATCCAAAGGGCACTGAATACTTACCCTGGCAGCAGTTACTTGGTGACCGAAGGCAGCTGCAGTGCCTTGAACCAGGTTTCAAAGGACGGCACGCGGATCTACGCCGTTTATAGCGGTCCCTATGCCACCGCGGCGAGCGCCTGCCAGGCTCTGGCCGGCGTCCCAGGCGCCTACGTCAAGGTCATGAACCCCAGCACCACACCAGAGGCCTCGGTCGCCTGCAGCTGATCCTTAGCCGTTGTTTCGCGGCAGTTTGGCAAGCCTCGCCCATGCAAGGATCCAGGACATGGCGCCGAGGGCCAGCAGGGCCCCGGTGGCCAGTCCTGCACGCTTCAGCGAGTGGGTCCACAACCAGTCGTCCTCGGTGGTTGGCACCAATGTCTTCAGGTCGATGGACTGCGCGCCGATGGCGAACCCCCAGCGGGTTGGGGATAGCCAGGAGACCTGTTCCAGCCCCGCCCGGCCGGTGACCGGGATCAGGCCGCCGGCCAGGACCAGCATGGCCATGGCTGTGACCACCAGCAGCGGCATGACCTGCTCGGACGTCTGGACCCACGCGGACATGGCTAGCCCCAGGAAACTGCACACACAGGCGGTCAGGGCGATGGCAAAGAAGATTTCCAATCCGGGAATGTCAGTGACGAGGTAATTCTCCGGAGCCGGCTTTCCCAGCAGCACAATTCCTGTCATCACTGCTGACTGAATAAGGCATACAACGGTGCAAATAATTGATTTGGCCAGAAGGTAAGGTCCGGGCCTTAGCCCCACCGCATTCTCACGTCTGAAAATAGCCCTTTCACTGACAAGGTCACGTGCCGAAAGTGCCATTCCCATAAATGCGGACCCGAAAATGAGCACCACCAGGAGCTGGCTCGGTTCGCCTATTTCTTTCAGCGTCGGTGTGCCGAAGCCCTTTGTGCCTGGCACCACCAGGGCCAGGCCGCCAAGAACGATCGGCAACAGCGTCAGAAAAATGAAGTAACCCTTGTCAGCCCACAGCAGGAACAGCTGCCGGGCCATGATGGCCCGCAACTGGCGGATGCGGGAAGTCGGCGGGGCGGCTTTCGCCACGGCCACCGCCGGAGGAGCCGAAGGGTCAGGCGCTGGCCGTGGGCCTGCGGGATTAAGGGTGCGGAAGTTGCCGTAGAGCGCGTCGGCTTCCTCGGACGCCTGTTTGAACACTTCGGCCCAGTCTGCCGCCTTGAAATGCGAAAGGATGGTGTCCGGACGCCCGGCGTAGGCAGGCAGTCCGCCTTTTGCCAGGAGAATGACTTGGTCGCAGACTCCCAGGTTGGCGACGTTGTGCGTGACCACCACCACCACGCGCCCGGCGTTGGCCAGCTGCCGAAGTGTGTCCATCACCTGTTTGTCCATCGCTGGGTCCAGCCCGGATGTGGGCTCGTCCAGGATCAGCAGTGAAGGTTCGGTGAGGAGTTCCAGCGCCACGGAGGCGCGCTTGCGCTGGCCGCCGGACAGCCGGCTGACCTTCGTCCCGGCGTGCTCCACCAGGCCGAGCTGGGCAAGCACGCTGTCGATCTGGGTGCGCCGTTCCTCGGCCGTCGTATCCGCGGGCAACCGGAGCCTGGCGGCAAACTCGAGGGCCTGCCGGACGGTCAGGGTCCGGTGGAGGATGTCCTCCTGGGGAACAAAGCCAATCCTGGTGCGCAGCGCTTCGTAGTTTTTGTTGATGTCCTGGTCGTCGAATCGGACACTGCCCGACGTCGGCCGGTTGGCTCCGGTCATGACGCTCATGAGCGTGGACTTGCCGGCGCCCGAGGGGCCGATGACTGCCAGCAGGCGCCCGTGGGCGGAGGCGAAGTCCACATCCCGGAGCAGGGCCTTGGGTTTGCGGCCGTCGCGGATCTCAAAGCCCACCGAATCAAGCCGCAGGCCCTCTCCGTCCGGCACCCTCTCAACCGTCAGGCCGGCATCGGTAACAGCAATCCGGTAGTCGGTGTTGCCGATCGTCAGCCGGTCCCCGGGCTGGGCGCTGGCCTCGCCGGAAACCCGCCGGCCGTTGAGGAATGTGCCGTTGAGGCTGCCGAGGTCCTCCACCAGGATCTGTTTTCCGGAGGGCCGCAGCACAGCATGGTTGCGCGAAGCCAGGACGTCGGAAATCGCGACGTCGTTCCCGGCTCCGCGGCCAAGCCGCACCGAACCTGCCGTGAAGTTCTCCGTGGCGCCAGGAGAGGGCGCGGCTGGGGTGCGTTCGGGCGCGCGCAGGGTCAGCGTTACCTTGGGGGCACCCATCCCGGGGTCTCCCAAGTGGGCCGAAGTGGCGGCGTCGATCCTGGACCGCGGCTCCTGCCGGCCGTTCACCCAAAGCCCGGCGGCACTGTCCTCGTCCTGGATCCACCATCCGTCGTCGTAGTGGACAAACGCATGAACCCGCGAAACTGAGGGTTCAGGAACACTGATCTCCGCCTCGGCGCCGCGCCCGATCCGCGCTGAATCCCCCGGAGCCAGGATCCAGGAACGGACGCCAAGGCGGACCTCCAGGTGGCTCCCCGCTGACGTCATCACGGCGTGGGGGTGGCTACCGGGACCCGGCCGGGCAGGCCGAGGAGCTTCGCGCTGCCCAGTGCGAGGCTCGCCTCGCCGCTGCTCTTGTTGCAGCTGGTCGGCTGCCACTGGATCTTCATCCGCAAAACGTCCGTCATGTCAGCGGTGATGGGGAACGCTTGTCCATAGGTCACGGATTGGCTCGACACCTTGCGGCCGTCTGCAAAGACTTCCACCAGGACCACGGCGGTGCTGTCTTCGGAGGCATCCCCCAGGCCGGCGGTGGCGTTGAATGTCTGGTAGTTGCGGCCCAGGTTGTATTCCACCGCTGATCCGCCGTTGTAGCCGCAAACCTCGGTGGCGACGCTGTGGGCATACGTTGTGCCAGAGATCGTCGCGGCCTGCGAACTGCTCTCCCAGCGGCCATTAACGGGGCTCTGATCGGCGAGATACGCCACCACTTCCGAGCGTGCCACTGTCAGTTCAATGCGCGACGTCGACCCGGACACCGGCGCCTGCGCCAGCACTGTGCCGTCAGGCTTGGAGGCGTCGTACTTGTCCAGCACCTGGACCGTGACCGCGCTGCCCAGGGTTTTTTGGGCCTCAGGAAGGAGTTTGCCCACCACGTTCGGGAAGCCCGACGACGAAGCGGACGCCGAGGCGCTGGCGGACGAGGTGCTGGTTGCTGACGCGGAAGCTGACGGTGTTGCGGACGATGTGGCGGTCACCGACGGGGAGGCCGCGGTGGTTTCGCTGGCCACCGGGGTCTTGTCACCGCCGTTGAGCGCGTTGACGGCGGTGAATCCGCCGGCTGCAACAGCCAGCACGGCGGCAGCGATTCCGGCCAGCAGCACCACACGCTTTTTCTTCTTGGGTTTATCCCCGGGAGCGTCGGATGCCGGCGCGGGGGCAAGCAGCGGGGGAGCGGGCACGTCCTGGGTGGACTGGCGCGGCAGGGCGGAAGTGGCCGGCGTTTTGCTGAACGGGACAGCCATGGTCACTCCGGTCTGGAGTCCTGTCACCGGGGCCGGCGGTTCTGTCAGGAGCCGGCCGGGAGGGAAGTTCGCTAAGGAAGGGCCGATCGCATCAAGGACTGTGGCCACCTGCTTGGCTGTGGGTGGACGCTGGGCAGCCTGTTTGTTCAGCAGCCAGGAGATGAGGTCCCACAGCTCGTCCGGGATGGAGTCCGGGCGGCCGGGAGCAACGTCACTGTGCCGCCGCAGGACTGCCATTACGGAGCCCCCGGCAAACGGGGTGACGCCGCAGGTCAGCTCGTAGAGCAGGATCCCGAGGGCATAAAGGTCGGAGGCGGCCGTGACGTCGTCGCCTTCGCTGACTTCCGGGGCGATGTACTGGGGCGTACCCACCAGCATGGTGCTGCGGGCGCGCTCGGTGTCTACCAGTGAGGAGATGCCGAAGTCCGTCAGCTTGGGGACCGACTTTCCTTCGAGTTCCTTCATGAGAACGTTCTCCGGCTTGATGTCCCGGTGGACGATTCCTGCCGCGTGGACCGCTGCCAGCCCGGAGGCAACCCCGGAACCGATCCGGCACACCTCCGATGGGGAGAGGGTTCCGCGCTGGTTGAGGTAGGAGCGGAGATCCGGCCCGTCCACGAGTTCCATCACGATGGCCAGCGTTCCGCCCTCAACTACGAGGTCGACCACGCCCACGAGGTTGGGGCTCTTGACTGATTCGAGGATGCCGCGTTCTTTGACGAAGCGGCCAACGATGTCGGCGTCGCTGGCAAGATCCGGATGGAGGACCTTGAAGGCCAAGGCGGTGCCCTGCTGATCGTGGCCCCGGAAGACTTCGCCCATGGCGCCGCGGCCAATGCTGTCCTCAAGGATGTACTTACTGCCGAGCTGACGGTTCAAGATGCCCCCACTATGCAAACCGAGACAGGTGTGAGGGAGAAATCAACGATGCCCCCACAACCGTGATCAACGACTCGGAACGACTCGTGTCCCGAATTCGTGCCCGCCAGTACTTGGCCGGGCGATGTCAGTCTATGGCCGGCCGGTCCCAACGCGCCGAAAGCGGCGCATTGTGTCATTCCGAAGTCAGGCGCTACCGCCTCACGACAGTGGATTGGTGCCGGGAGGGTCAGGTAGCAACCGCGCAGTAACGCCGCAGTAACGGCGGGCGTGAGCAAATTACCAGGAGTCCATCGCATTCCCCTGTGAACGTAGGATTCAGGTGAGGACCAGTGGCTTCGGGCAGGATCCCTGGAAGTAGGCAAAGCCCAAGGCTTAGTCGCGGATTTCGCACTTCCACGGCCGGGCGGCTTTATTCGTCGCGGAAATACGAGCAGAAAGCCGCAACCGGTGCCGATCTCAGCCACTCTGTTTTGCAATGGTTTGCCATTATTGCGCCCCTGACCACCGTTGCCACGGCGTTAGCGTTCTGGTTCGGCTGGACCATGACTGCTACCCGCACTGCGTACTTTGGAATTGACCAAAGTGTCCTTGAATATTCCACAGTCGATTACCTGTTGCGCAGCGCGGATGCACTGATTGTCCCGGCCATCTTCATCTTGCTGATCACGGTTGCCTGCGTAGGAATCCATGCGGTTACCGCCTCCATCATCCGGCGGGAAATCGGCGTTGGGTATGTCCAGATCGGTGCGGTGTTTGTGCTTTTGGCCGGCACAGTCACTACAGTGCTTGGCGTCTGGTCCATGTTCGAGGATCTTCCCTTCGCGACTCCCTTCCTCTTCGAACCCTCGGCACTGGGCGGTGGAATCGCAGCCAGTGCCTACGCCTTCTGGGTGCTTCGGCGAACTGCCTTGGGTGAGCACACGCTTCGGCGGCGCCTGCCGATGTGGGAGAAGCTCGGCTACGTGTGCGTTGTCCTACTTGTCGTTCTGGCCCTGTTCTGGGCATGCTCGTCCTATGCAGGAGCCCTGGGTACCGGAAGATCCAGGGCTTTCGCGGAGGACCTGGGCAGCCGTCCAGCTGTGACTGTGTACAGCGTCCATTCGCTGGCCATGGGAGGTTCTGTCCGGGAGGAGAGGATTGTGCTTGTCGATTCCAAGTACGGCTTCAAGTACACCGGGCTCAGGTTTTTGACACTCAGCTCCGGCAAGTATTTCCTTCTTCCCGCGGACTGGTCGCGGAATGCTGGAGTCGCAATCGTGCTGGACGAGAGTGCCGAATACAGGGTCGAGTTCGAGCCGGGAAAGGGATAAACCGTGGAGCATAAAAAGATCACTTTCGGGGCCGGTTGCCTAGTGATCCTGGCCGCGCTCAGCGGCTGCGTCGGGGAGTCGCCGGCTGGTGGCGGAAGCGGTGGGGCAACGGAGCCGGTAGCCGTTGATAACCGTGTAAAAGTCGGGGACAACACCTGGACCTTTGAGCCAGGCAATGATGCTGAAATCGTCAGGGTCGGCGCGTTGGAGTCTTTTGAGATTGTGAATGACACGGACGCCGATATTTTGCCCGAAGTCGAATTGAACGAACAACTATTCAGGGTCACCTTCAATGGGTGCAACGTGCCTCTCAAGGTTGGTCAGGCTTGTTTCATCCGCGGCGAATGGCTGGAGGGCGGCCCGAGGAAAGCAACGTTGGAGGTAGCGGTCACGAAGCAGAATGTGCCGGGTGCGGCAAAGGAGAAAATTTCCGTCCCGCTTGAGTCAATCACCAGTACGGACGCGCCCACAGGTAAGACAATTTCCCCTACACCGGCACCTACCTCGCCATCGCCCACGCCTTCGGAAACGTCGACGACGGCGACGCCAACGCCATCGACATCCACCTCGGGTACTTCAACACCTACAAATTCAGCGACGGGCACGTCAACGAGCTCGACGTCGCCCGGTCCGGCCCCGTCCATAAGCCCGACTCTGGGTGGTCTGTTGCGCCGGTGACCCTGCGGGTAGTGATAGAGGGTGGCCCGAGAAGCTGCAGGTAGTGATAGAGGGTGGCCCGAAAAGCTGCAGGTAGTGAGAGAGCGTTGCCCGAGCCACGGGCAGCGCCCTCTCCGGCCAGACGACGGCGTGCAGGAACCGCTCGAGGCCGTCTTCTCCCGGGGAGAGGCCTTGTGCCGGAACCGGGAGGCGGGCATGTCCCCGGCAGGGCAGCCGCGGGCCGGGTTTGGTGCGTCAGGGTC
>DATFAE010000259.1:0-7208 GCA_035254945.1 Arthrobacter sp.
CCTCATCCAACAACGCAATCGTGTCACCCAAACGCTCAAACGCGTCATCGTCGTCGAACTCGCCCTGCACAAAACGGACACCCTCCGACAACTGGTTCCACACCGCCTCATCAAAAGGCGTACGCGCATAAGCCTGCACCGAGGCCTTCACCTCCGCAGCGAAATCCTCATCACTCCAGGCCCGCCGCCCGAAACCCACCAACGCGAAACTCGGCGGCAACAAACCCCGGTTCGCGAGATCATACACAGCCGGCATCAGCTTCTTACGGGCAAGGTCCCCGGTCACCCCGAACAGCACCAACGAAGACGGACCAGCAATCCGGCTCAAACGCCGGTCCCGCGGATCCCGGAGCGGATTACGCCCTGATTTTCCGGCACGCGACCCGGAGGTCCTGCCGTATTCAGTTTCTGGCATGGTTGCTTCTGTACCTTAACTTTCGGTAACGGATGCTGACCGTGCGGACAGCGCAGCGATGATGCCCTGCAGCTGTGCCACGCCGGTGGCGCGCTCGGTCAGGTGCAGACGCAGGACGGGCCGGCCGTGCCCGGCCAGGACCTGGGCATCGCCTGCGGCCTGCGCCGCAATGAGTTCCCCGAACGTGAAGGGGCGGTCCGGGATGGCCAGGTCTTCCGCCGGAGCCGCAGTGACCTGCAGGAAGACTCCGATAGCGGGGCCGCCCTTGTGGAACTGGCCGGTGGAGTGCAGGAAGCGCGGACCCCAGCCGAAGGTGACCGGGCGCCCGCTGGCTTCTGCGAGCTGGTCACGGGTGCCCTCGAGCTGCGCAAACGCGAGGCGGTCGAAGTATGCCTGGACGCTGAGGTAGCTGTCGGCCTCGAGGGTACCCAGCAGCGCACGGATGGCTTCTTCAGCGGTGGCCGCGTCGCCGAGCCAGTCTCCGCCGCGGACCTCGATGGCGCCGTCAACGAAGGCCGCAGGCGTGGGTTCGGGCTGGGCGTCGAGCAGACCGCGGGCGGCAACCTTGGCGGCTTCCACGTCGGGCTGGTCGAACGGGTTGATGCCCAGCAGGCGTCCCGCCACGGCGGTGGCAAACTCCCAGACCATCATCTGGGTCGCGAGGCCGCCGGCGATGGCCACTTCGTTTTCACCGAGCTCGACGTCGGCATCCGCGGCTACCAGCCGCACCACCAGGACGTCGGCCGCGCCGGACGTGACTTCCGGTGACGCCGGTCCGGCGACGACCGGCAGGACGCCGGTGCCGAGCTTGCCGGTGGATTCGGCGATGAGCTGTTCGGCCCAGTCCGCGAAGCCCACGATGCCGGAGCCGTCCTCGGCGATGACAATCTTGTTCCGCAGGGGGCTGGTTCCGCCGAGGGCGGTTCCGAGCGCCAGGCCGATGTTCTCGGCGGCGTCGTCGTTCAGGATTTCGGCGGCTTCCTCGGCCTCATCCAGGAAGGCCTGGATGTCCACGCCGGCCAGGCCGCAGGGGACCAGGCCGAACGCGGTGAGGGCCGAGTAGCGGCCGCCCACGTTAGGGTCGGCGTTGAAGACGGCACGGTAGCCGGCCTCGCGGGAGGCCTTGTCCAGCGGGGAACCGGGATCGGTGACGATGATGATCCGGCTCTTGGCATCGAGCCCGGCCTCGGTGAAGGAGTGCTCGAAGATCCTGCGCTGGGAGTCGGTTTCCAAGGTTGAACCGGACTTGGACGACACCACGATGGCGGTTTCGGCCAGACGGTCCGCAAGGGCGGCACGGACCTGGTCGGGGTCGGTGCTGTCCAGCACAGTCAGCTCGACGCCAGCGGTGCCGGCGATGACCTCGGGGGCGAGGGAGGATCCACCCATGCCGCAAAGCACGATCCGGTTGACGCCCTCTGCCTTCAGGGCATCACGGAGTTCCAAAATATCCGCAACCAGCGGCTGGGAGACGGTGGCCGCCTCAACCCAGCCGAGGCGGACGGCCGACTCGGCTTCGGCGTCGGGACCCCACAGCGTGTGGTCCTTGGCGAAGATCCGGGTGGCAATACGTTCCTCGACGAGGGTCGGGAGGTGCTGCTCGAGTGCCTGCTGTGCGGCACCGGTGGCGTCGTAGCTGAGTGTGCTCATGTGGGTTAGGAAGCCTTCCGTGCAGAGGCGAGGGCGCCTTCGACGTCGGCCAGCAGTTCCTTCCAGCTGGCCACGAACTTGTCCAGGCCTTCGGATTCGAGGATCGCGACGACGTCGTTGTAGGAGATGCCCTGGGCGTCCAGTGCGTCCAGCGTGGCGTTGGCTTCCGCGTACGTGCCGGAAATGGTGTCGCCGGTGACGGTGCCGTGATCGAACGTGGCGTCGAGGGTCTTCTCCGGCATGGTGTTGACCACGCCGGGGGCGACGAGTTCGGTGACGTACAGGGTGTCCGGGTAGGCCGGATCCTTCACGCCGGTGGAGGCCCACAGCGGGCGCTGGGGGAGGGCGCCGGCTTCGGCGAGCAGTGCCCAGCGTTCGGTGGAGAAGAGCTCTTCGTAGACCTGGTAGGCCAGGCGGGCGTTGGCGACGCCGGCCTTGCCCTTGAGTGCCTTGGCCTCGTCGGTGCCGATGGCGTCAAGGCGCTTGTCGATCTCGGAGTCCACGCGGGAAACGAAGAAGGACGCGACCGAGTGGATCCTGGAGAGGTCGTGGCCGTTTTCCTTGGCCTGCTCCAGGCCGGACTGGAACGCGTTGATGACGGCGCGGTAGCGCTCGAGCGAGAAGATCAGGGTCACGTTGACGCTGATGCCCTCGGCGAGGGTTGCGGTGATCGCTTCCAGGCCTTCGAGCGTGGCCGGGATCTTGATCAGGACGTTGTCCTTGTTGACCTTCTTGTACAGGTGCTTCGCTTCTGCGATGGTGCCGGCGGTGTCCCAGGCGAGGCGCGGGTCAACTTCGATGGACACGCGGCCGTCAACACCCTTGGTCGCGGCGGCGACGGGCGCGAACAGGTCGCAGGCGTCGGCGACGTCGGTGGTGGTGATTTCGAAGATGGTGTCCTCGACGCTGGCACCGGCAGCGGCCTGCGCCGCGATGGTGGCGTCGTAGTCCGTGCCCGCGGTGATGGCGGCGTGGAAGATGGACGGGTTGGTGGTGACACCAACAACGTTCTTCTCTTCGATGAGCTTGCGCAGTGTGCCTGTTTCGAGGCGGCTGCGGGAGAGGTCATCGAGCCAGATGGAAACTCCGGCGTCGGAGAGCTGCTGAGTGGGAGTAGTCATTTTTTGTATCTCCTGGAATCGGGTTCAGGCCTGCAGGCCAGCGAGGGAGTCCTTGGCGGCGGCGGCGACAGCCTCCGCGGTGATGCCGAACTCCTGGAAGAGGCGCTTGTAGTCAGCGGAAGCGCCGTAGTGCTCAAGGCTGATGGAGCGGCCGGCGTCGCCGACGAACTCCCTCCAGCCCAGGGCCAGACCGGCTTCGACGGATACCCTGGCCTTGACGGCGGCGGGCAGCACGGACTCGCGGTAGGCGGCGTCCTGCTTGTTGAACCACTCGACGCACGGCATGGAGACAACGCGGGCCGCGATGCCTTCGGCCTGGAGGGCTTCGCGGGCCTGGACGGCCAGCTGGACCTCGGAACCGGTGCCGATGAGGATGACGTCTGCCGGCACGCTGGCGCCGTCCCTGGATGCTTCGGCCAGGACGTAGCCGCCCTTCGCGACGCCGGCAACGGAACCGAAGGTGTCGCCGTCGGCTGCTCCTTCACCACGGGCGTAGGTGGGGATGTTCTGGCGGGTCAGCACAATGCCGGCCGGGTTTTCGTGGTTCTCCAGCATGGTCTTCCATGCCGCAGCGACCTCGTTGGCGTCGCCGGGGCGGACTACGTCCAGGCCAACGATGGCGCGCAGGGAGGCCAGCTGTTCCACCGGCTGGTGGGTGGGGCCGTCTTCGCCCAGGCCGATGGAGTCGTGCGTCCACACGTACAGCGACGGGACACCCATGAGCGCGCCGAGCCGGATGGCCGGACGCTGGTAGTCGCTGAAGATCAGGAACGTGCCGGAGAATGCGCGGGTGTTGCCGTGCAGGGCGATGCCGTTCACGATCGATGCTGCGGCGTGCTCGCGGATGCCGAAGTGCAGCACCCGGCCGTACGGGTTACCGGACCAGGCGTCGGTCTGCTTGGAGGCAGGCACAAACGACGGGGAGCCCTCGATGGTGGTGTTGTTGGACTCGGCGAGGTCGGCGGAGCCGCCCCAGAGTTCCGGCATGACCGGGCCCAGTGCGTTGAGCACCTTGCCGGACGCGGCGCGGGTGGAGACGTCCTTGCCGGCCGGGAAGACGGGCAGTGCCGCGTCCAGGCCCTCGGGCAGTTCACGTGCCTCGACGCGCTGCAGGAGTGCGGCGGCTTCCGGGTTGGCTGCCTGCCAGGCGTTGAAGGACTCTTCCCATTCCTTGCGGGCAGCGGCGCCGCGGTCCACGACCGAGCGGGCGTGGGCCAGGACTTCCTGGTCAACTTCGAAGGACTTGGCGGGATCGAAGCCCAGGACCTCCTTCAGGCCTGCGACTTCCTCGGCACCAAGGGCTGAACCGTGGATCTTGCCCGTGTTCTGCTTCTTGGGCGCCGGGTAGCCGATGATGGTGCGCAGCGAAATGATGGACGGCTTGGACGTCTCGGCCTTGGCCGCGAGCAGTGCGGAGTAAAGCTCCTGCACGTCCTCTTTGTATTCGCCGGTCTTGGTCCAGTCGACGCGCTGGGTGTGCCAGCCGTACGCTTCGTAGCGCTTGAGGACATCCTCGGTGAAGGAGATGTCGGTGTCATCCTCGATGGAGATGTGGTTCTCATCGTAGACAACTACGAGGTTGCCCAGTTCCTGGTGGCCGGCCAGCGAGGAAGCCTCAGCCGTGACGCCTTCCTGGAGGTCGCCGTCGGACGCGATGACCCAGATGTGGTGGTCAAACGGACTCTCGCCGGCGGGAGCATCGGCGTCGAACAGGCCGCGCATCCGGCGCTGCGAGTACGCGAACCCGACCGAGGACGCCAGGCCCTGGCCCAGCGGGCCGGTGGTGATTTCGACGCCGGCGGTGTGCTTGTATTCCGGGTGGCCCGGAGTCAGTGAACCCCACGTGCGCAGTGCCTCAAGGTCCTTCAGCTCCAGCCCGTAGCCGGAGAGGAACAGCTGGATATACAGCGTCAGGGACGTGTGGCCCGGAGACAGGATGAAGCGGTCACGGCCGATCCAGTCAGGATTCCGCGGATCGTGTCGCATGAGCTTCTGAAAGAGAAGGTATGCGGCAGGCGCCAGGCTCATGGCCGTGCCGGGGTGGCCGTTGCCAACCTTCTCCACGGCGTCCGCGGCCAAAACACGGACGGTGTCCACCGCACGCTGGTCCAGGCTGGTCCAAGACAGTTCTTGCTCTTCCAAATGTGGCACGAAAACCGGGCCCCTCTCTAGTGCTGACGGCAGGCGGTACACCGGATCCGGACGCAGGCACGCTGGGGTGCCCGCATTGGTGTGTACCAGCCGTTCACCATCGAAACGTTGATCTATCACTCAGCCACAAGCCGAAATTGGGAATGCGGTTTCCACCGCTTCTTCGCTGCGTGCTGATCTGGTGACAGCTTAGCTCCATTCCATCCTTCGGGAGGCCCAAATCTCACGTTTTGGACGCAATTTCCCCATATGTGAATCACCATTCCGTGAGGTTGAGTTAATCTGCTCGAATCGGCCTGCGAGCGATCACCAGGGCCTATTGGCGGGGCTTCTGTTACAAATGCGCACGGTATGATATTTGGAGGCTGACGCCGGGTAGCCGTGCTCCTCAAGGGGTTCACGGCTGACTAAAGGGTGTTGCCGGGACCTTCTTCTGATGACCATTGGCGGGCTGCCCGGGTAACGGCCGCTACAGACAACTGCACCGCCAGACAGACTTGCCAAACAGAACGGGTGACCGCCACCGTGAGCACAACCGATACGCCGCTGAACGCTTCCCGCGCCCGGGGGGGAGCAGGGCTTGCCCGTAAAGCCAAGGCGTATCTCGCCCTCACCAAGCCCCGCGTCATCGAGCTGCTGCTGGTCAGCACGCTGCCCACCATGATCTATGCCGAACGCGGCTTCCCCTCGATTGGCCTGATCCTGGCCACGCTCGTGGGCGGTGCGTTCGCGGCCGGCAGCGCAGGGGCCTTCAACTGCTACATCGACCGCGACATCGACAAACTGATGCACCGGACCGAAAACCGGCCGCTTGTCACGGGCGAGGTCACGCCCCGCGAAGCCCTCATCTTCTCGTGGATCCTGGGCGCTGCCGCCATCGCCATCCTGTGGTTCGGCGCCAACCCCCTGGCCGCCTGGCTGGGGCTGGGCGCCATCTTCTTCTACGTGGTCATCTACACCATCATCCTCAAGCGCCGTACGGCACAGAACATTGTGTGGGGCGGGGCAGCGGGCTGCTTCCCGGTGCTGATTGCCTGGGCCGCCGTGACCAACTCCGTAGAGTGGCCGGCCGTCATCCTGTTCATGGTGATCTTCCTCTGGACCCCGCCGCACTACTGGCCGCTGTCCATGCGCTACGGCGAGGACTACCGCAACGCCAACGTGCCCATGCTCGGCGCCATTGCCGGCGCCAAGGTGGTCTCCGTGCAGGTGGTGCTTTACGCGTGGGCCATGGTGGTGTGTTCACTGCTGATGGTTCCGGCCGGCGGTGCAGGCTGGGTCTACACCGCCACGGCCGTCCTGGCCGGCGCGTGGTTCCTGTACGAATCGCACTCCCTGTACAACCGTGCCCAGCGTGAGGACATCTCGGACAAGCGCGCCATGAAGGTCTTCCACGGTTCCATCAGCTACCTGACGCTGCTTTTCATCGCCCTGGCCGTCGACCCGTTCGTCGGCCCGGCAGTCATGGGCAGCTAACCCCGCCCACGACGCTCTCTCACTTAACGTGGGCCTTTGACCGACCCTCTCTCACCCAGCAGTACCGGTGAGGGAGGGTCTCTCGTTTCCGTACAGAGGGTCGGAAGGGCGCGCGGTGCTTCCCGCGTTAAGTGCGAGAGCGTTCGGGGTTTTCCCGCGTTAAGTGCGAGAGCGTTGGGGATTCGCCCGCGTTAAGTGCGAGAGCGTTGGGGATTCGCCCGCGTTAAGTGCGAGAGCGTCCAGTTAACGGGAGGCGCCCCGGTTCGGAGGAACCGGGGCGCCTTGCTGAGTGGCGCGGGGTTGGCGCGGCCTTGTTGCGTGGCTGGATTTGCGCCGGCGGGTGGACTACTGCACAGGGCTGGAACGGGCGACGTCGGCGGCGTTGGTAGCTGCGC
>DATFAE010000260.1:0-16963 GCA_035254945.1 Arthrobacter sp.
TGCCCGTTTCCGAGCGCCGCGAGGACCTGAAGGCTGCCATTGCAGCGAACCAGGTGACCATCATCGCCGGCGAGACCGGCTCCGGCAAGACCACCCAGATTCCCAAAATGTGCCTCGAGCTGGGCCTGGGCGACAACGGCCTGATCGGGCACACCCAGCCTCGGCGGCTCGCAGCCCGCACCGTCGCTGAGCGCATCGCCGAGGAACTCGGTGTGGAGATCGGCCAGGAAGTCGGCTTCCAGGTGCGGTTCACGGGCGAAGTCAGCCGCGCCACCAAGGTCAAGCTCATGACCGACGGCATCCTGCTCGCAGAGATCCAGCGGGACAAGCTGCTGCGCAAATACAACGCCATCATCATTGACGAAGCGCACGAGCGCAGCCTCAATATCGACTTCATCCTGGGCTACCTCAAGCGCATCCTGCCGCAGCGGCCGGACCTGAAAATCATCATCACCTCGGCCACCATCGATCCGGAGCGCTTCGCCAAGCACTTCGGCAGCGAGGACGAGCCCTCCCCCATCATCGAGGTGTCCGGCCGGACCTTCCCGGTGGAAATCCGGTACCGGCCGCTGTCCCAGCCGACCGGCGGGGCAGCCGACGACGAAGCCGCATCCGACGACGAGCTCGAGGAGGACCGCGATCCGCTCGACGCGGTCTGCGACGCCGTCGATGAGCTCGCAAACGAGGCTCCGGGCGACATCCTGATCTTCTTCTCCGGCGAGCGCGAAATCCGCGACGCCGCCGAGGCACTGAACGCCAGGATCCAGTCCAACCGCAGGCTGGCCGGCACCGAGGTCCTCCCCCTGTTCGCGCGGCTGAGCCTGCAGGAACAGCACAAGGTCTTCCACCCTGGCAAAAACCGCCGGATTGTGCTGGCCACCAACGTAGCGGAAACATCCCTCACCGTGCCCGGCATCAAGTACGTCATCGATACCGGCACCGCGCGCATCTCCCGGTACTCACACCGCACCAAGGTCCAGCGGCTGCCGATCGAGCGTGTCTCGCAGGCCTCCGCGAACCAGCGCTCCGGCCGCTGCGGCCGTGTCTCCGACGGCATCGCCATCCGGCTCTATTCGGAAGAGGACTACGAGTCCCGCCCGCAGTTCACGGATCCCGAGATCCTGCGCACCAACCTGGCGGCGGTCATCCTGCAGATGACCGCCATGGGCGTTGCCCGCGGGCCCAAGGACGTGGAGAACTTCCCGTTTGTGGAGCCGCCGGACTCAAGGGCAATCAACGACGGCGTCACCCTCCTGCGAGAGCTTGGCGCCTTGAGTGCCGTCCGCCCGGGTGACGCGAAAAGCGGCGGCCTGACCGCCGTCGGCCAGAAACTCGCCCAACTGCCCGTCGATCCCCGGCTGGGCCGGATGATCGTGGAAGCCGGCAAGCGCGGCTGCGTCCGCGAAGTCATGATCCTGGCAGCTGCGCTGACCATCCAGGACCCGCGCGAACGCCCAACGGACAAGCAGCAGCTGGCCGCGGAGAAGCACGCCCGGTTCCGTGATGAGAACTCGGACTTCACCGGCTTCCTGAACCTGTGGAATTACCTCCAGGAGAAGCAGCAGGAACTCTCGTCCACCCAGTTCCGCCGCCTGTGCCGCACCGAGTTCATCAACTATCTGCGGGTCAGGGAATGGCAGGACCTGTTCGCCCAGCTCCGGCAGCTGGCACGGCCCCTGGGTATCAGCCTGGACAACAAGCGGCTGGCCGACCCCGTGGGCAACCACGAGGGCATCCACATCAGCCTGCTCTCCGGACTGCTCAGCCACATCGGCATCCTTGACGAGCGCAAGCGTGAATACATGGGCGCCCGCGGCAGCCGCTTCGCCATCTTCCCGGGCTCGGCGCTGTTCAAGAAGTCCCCCACCTTCGTCATGGCGGCGGAGCTCGTGGAGACCAGCCGCCTCTGGGCGCGCGTGGCCGCCAGGTTCGATCCGCTCTGGGCCGAACAGGTCGCGCCCGACCTCGTCAAACGCACCTACAGTGAACCGCACTGGTCCACCAAAATGGGCGCGGTGATGGCGTATGAGAAGGTCACGCTGTACGGCGTGCCCATCATCCCGCAGCGCCGGGTCAACTACAGCCGCGTGGATCCGGTGCTGGCCCGCGAGCTGTTCATCCGGCATGCCCTGGTGGAGGGCGACTGGAAAACGCACCACAAGTTCTTCCACCGCAACCGCGCCCTCCTGCTTGAGGTCGAAGAGCTTGAGGCCAGGATGCGCCGCCGCGACCTGCTGGTGGACGACGAAACGCTGTTCGAGTTCTACGACGCCAGGATCGGCAAGGACGTGGTGTCCGAGCGGCACTTCGACAAGTGGTGGAAGGAGGCCCGGCAGAAGAATCCGGACCTCCTGGACTACGACAAGTCCCTGCTGCTCAATGACGACGCCGACGGCCTGGACGAGGCCGCGTACCCCAAGACGCTGCTGCACAAGGGCTTCGAACTGCCGCTGAGCTACGAGTTCCATCCGGTGGCGCCCGGTTCACCGCCCAACCCGTCCGACGGCGTCACGGCCGAAGTGCCGGTGCTCTTCCTGAACCAGCTCGACGATGCCGCGTTCCGCTGGCTGATTCCCGGACAGCGCGCCGAACTGGTGGCAGCCCTCATCAAGTCGCTGCCAAAGCAAATCCGGAAGAACTTCGTCCCGGCCCCGGACGTGGCCCGCCAGGCCGTCGCTGCACTCGAAGCGGACTTCGATCCCGCCGTCGATGAACTGGAAGCGTCGCTGGAGCTGGCCCTGCGCCGGATCCGCGGCCACATCATCCCGCCCGGCTCCTGGAACTGGGACGCCGTGCCTGCTCACCTGCGCGTGAGCTTCAAGGTGGTGGACAGCAAAGGCAAGGTGCTGGACGAGGGCAAGGACCTGGCTGCCCTGCAGGAACGGTTGGCGCCTGCAACGCGCCGCGCCATCGCTGAATCGCTCGGGGCGACGCCGGGCACCACTGCTCCGAGGCCGGATGGAAAGGCGCCCGGCAAGTCCTCCGCAGGCTCCGCGGCGTCGGCATCAGGAAACGGCAACGGCGCCGCCCCGGGTTTCCGTGAGCAAAGCGGCCTCACCGCCTGGACCTTCGGAACGGTGCAACGGCAAGTCAGCAGCGTTGTCAATGGCCACACGGTGACGGGCTACCCGGCCCTGGTGGATGAAGGGACCTCGGTGGCGCTGCGCGTCTTCCAGACTTCTTCAGAGCAGCTGGAGGCCATGCGGGGCGGGGTCATCCGGCTCCTGGCCCTGCGGGTTCCGGCACCGGACCGCTACGTGCTGGAGCACCTCAACAACACCGAAAAGCTGACCTTCAGCCAGAACCCGCATGGTTCAGTGTCAGCCCTCATCGCCGACTGTGCCCTCGCCGCGGTGGACAAGCTGACCCCGGCCGAACTGCCCTGGGACCAGAAGTCATTCGATGCGCTGTACGAGCAGGTCCGCGCCGAACTCATCGACACCGTCTTCAGCGTGACGGCTGTGGTGGAGCGTATCCTTGCCAGCACGCGGCGCATCGGGAAGCAGCTGAAAGGCACCACAAGCCTGGCCCTGATCAGCGCCCTGAATGACATCAGGAGCCAGCTGGAGCAGCTGGTGTTCCCCGGCTTCGTGGCCCGCACCGGCTACGCCCAGCTGAGCCAGCTGCCGCGCTACCTGGCCGCCATCGAAAAGCGGCTGGAACGCCTGCCGGGCAACGTCCAGCGTGACGCCCTCCACATGGCCGCCGTCCAGCGCCTTGAAGACGACTACGACGACGCCGTGTCTGCCCTTCTGCCGGGCCGTCGCGCGGGTGCGGAGCTGGCACAGGTGCGCTGGATGATCGAGGAACTCAGGGTAAGTCTCTTCGCCGTCGAGCTGGGGACCGCGTACTCGGTGTCCGAGAAGCGCATCCGGGCCGTGCTAAACAAGGCCCTCGCGCCGGTGTAGTTATTGGGTACGGATTAGGGGCTTTCCGGCACGAACTCCGCGTAACCGGCGGCCCGCAGCCCTTCGCGGAGCTTCTCCGCGTTGGTATCCAGCACCGCGGGGTCGGGATGCTGGTCGGCGGAGGCGAAATCAAAGTCGGCCATGCTCCTGGACGGCCACACATGGACGTGGAAGTGGTTAATTTCGTACCCCGCAACGATCAGCCCGGCCCGCTCCGCCGGGAAGATGTCCAGCTGCACGGCACCAATCCGGCGGGCCACCTCCATCACCTTGGCGAGTGTTTCGGGCGATGCGTCGGTCCACCGGTCCACTTCCTCGGTGGGGACCACCAGGGTGTGCCCGTCAGCCAGGGGCCCGGTGGTAAGGAAGGCTGCCACGTCAGGTTCGCGCCAGACGAAGCGTCCCGGAATCTCGCCGTTGATGATCTTGGTGAACAGGGTACTCATGCGTCTGCCTCCTCGGCCGGAGCCTGCAGGGTGCTGGTGTCCAGCACAAACCGGTATTTAACGTCGCCTGCCACCATGCGGTCGTAGGCCTCATTCAGCTGGTTTGAACGCACCAGCTCGATATCCGCCACCACTCCGTGTGCAGCGCAGAATTCAAGCATCTCCTGGGTTTCGGCAATGCCGCCGATCAGTGAGCCTGTGTAGGAAATCCGACGCCGGATCAGGGCCCCCGGATTCACCGAAGGCATGGCGCCTGACGGCAACCCGAGCTGGAACAGCGCACCGTCCCGGCGGAGGGTGCGGAAGAACGGGTTCAGGTCATGCGGAGCAGCCACCGTGTCGATGATGACGTCGATGCTGCGGTCGGCCGCCGCCATGGCGTCCGGGTCGCGCGAGAGAACCACTTCGTCCGCACCCAGTTCCAGCGCGGCGGGAACCTTTGACTCGGAGGTGGTGAAGACCACCACCCGTGCGCCCATGGCTTTTGCCAGTTTGACCGCCATGTGCCCGAGTCCGCCGAGGCCCACAACGCCCACAGAGTGGCCTTCCTTGACGCCGAAGTGGCGGAGCGGCGAGAACGTGGTGACGCCGGCGCAGAGCAGCGGCGCCACGGCCGCCGGGTCGAGGTTTTCCGGCACCCGGACCACATACCGGCGGTCCACCACCACCGACGTCGAGTAGCCGCCCTGGGTGGTCGCTCCGCCGTTGCGGCCGTCCTTCGCCCCGTAGGTTCCGGTCATGCCGCTTTCGCAGTACTGTTCCCGGCCGTCCAGGCAGCTCGCGCATTCACGGCAGGAATCCACCATGCAGCCCACACCCACCAGGTCGCCCGGCGCGAAGTCATCCACAGCCGGCCCGACTGCGCTGACCCTGCCGACGATTTCGTGGCCGGGGACCAGCGGGTACTGCTGGCTGCCCCATTCGCCGCGCGTTGCGTGGACGTCTGAGTGGCAGAGGCCGCAGAAGTCAATGGCGATCTCGACGTCGTCAGCCTTGGGTTCCCGCCTGGCTATGGTCAGCGGCACCAGCCCGCTTTTCCCGGACGTGGCGCCCCAGGCAGCCGCCAGGCGGCCGGTTCCCTGAGCGGGGGCCGGCAGGAGCGGGCGGGCGAGCGGCGGCGGTACAGGTCGTCCAGGCGTCATACAGCGACGCTACCCCCGCGTTGCCGCATATTTCCACTCGGCAGGTAATTCCACTGGCAGGCCTCAGCCCGGCTGGCTGCCCGTCACCACAGGCAACACGGCGTTGTTGGACCATTCAGAGAACGAACCCGGGTAAAGCGCCGCCGGGATGCCGGCAAGCTCCAGTGCCGCAACCTCATGTGCGGCGGTGACGCCGGAACCGCAGTACACCGCTACGGGGACGTCGCCGGAAATTCCCAGCACGTTGAACCGCCGTCGGAGTTCATCGGCCGGCAGGAACCGCCCCGCCTCGTCTATGTTCTCCGTCGTCGGAGCACTGACGGCGCCGGGGATGTGGCCCGCGCGCGGATCAACGGGTTCGAATTCCCCGCGGTACCTTTCCCCGGCACGGGCGTCGAGGAGGATTCCGGTTCCGGCCCAGGTGCCGGCGGCAGCCGCATCGATGGCAGGCATTACTCCCTCACGAAGGGTGACGTTGCCACGGACCGCCTCCACGTCGCCGCCCTGCACAGGCAGCCCTGCGGCACGCCAGGCGGCCAGGCCGCCGTCGAGCAGGTACACCGCTGCGAATCCTGCGTTGCGCAGCATCCACCACAGCCGGGCCGCTGCCAGGTTCCCGGTGTCGTCGTAAGCCACCACAACGTCATCGTCGCTAATTCCCCAGCGTTGTGCAGAGGACTGGAACTGGCCCAGGGGCGGAAGGGGGTGCCTGCCGTATTCCGGCCCGGCCGGGGCAGCCAGTTCGGTAGCCAGATCCACAAAGACTGCTCCGGGCAGGTGCGCCTCAAGGTAGTGTTCCCGGCCGTGCGGATCGCCCAGTTTCCACCGGACGTCCAACAGTACGGTGCGCTGGCCGGCCGTGATCCGGGCGTCCAGGGCGGCCACATCCAGGACAGGTCCCATGGGGCTCCTTGCGGTAAGTATTGATCGGGCTTTTGACCTGACCACTCTAGCCCCGGCCCACAGATCGGCGCGGGTAGGCTGGTCCGGTGAAGAACGCGCGCGCGGACAGGGCCTGGGCTGACCTGGCCATCAGGAAGATCACCGCAGAAAACAACCGGTCAGCGGATACGCATCTGTATTCGGTGCCGCTCGCGGAACACTGGGGAGTCCAGCTCTACCTCAAGGACGAATCAACCCACCGCTCCGGCAGCCTCAAGCACCGGCTGGCCCGCTCCCTGTTCCTCTTCGGACTGGTCAACGGCTGGATCCGGGAGGACACCACCATCGTGGAGGCATCCAGCGGCAGCACAGCCGTCTCCGAAGCGTATTTCGCACAGCTGCTGGGCCTGCCGTTCGTGGCGGTGATGGCCCGGACCACCAGCCCGGAAAAGATCGCCCTGATCGAACAGTTCGGCGGCGCATGCCTGCTGGTGGACCACGCGTCCGAGGTCTACGCAGCGGCAGAGGAGGTCGCGGCAACAACCAACGGGCACTACATGGACCAGTTCACGTACGCCGAGCGGGCCACGGACTGGCGGGGCAACAACAACATCGCCGAGTCGATCTTCGATCAGCTGGCACTGGAGGAGCATCCGGTCCCCCGCTGGATCGTGGTGGGCGCCGGAACGGGCGGCACCAGCGCGACAATTGGCCGCTACCTCCGCTACCACTCCCATGACACCGCCCTGGCAGTGGTTGACCCGGAAAATTCCGCCTTCTACCCCGGCTGGCGTGACGGCGTGCCTGGATTCACCACCGGAATACCGTCAAGGATCGAAGGCATTGGGCGGCCCCGGATGGAACCCAGCTTCGTCCCGGCAGTCATCGACCGCATGATCCAGGTCCCCGACGCCGCCTCCGTCGCAGCCATGCAGCACCTTCGGGAGCTCACGGACCTGCACCCGGGCCCGTCCACCGGCACCAACCTGTGGGGCGTCTGGCAGCTGGTGGCGGAGATGATCGCCACGGGCCAGCGCGGCAGCATAGTGTCGCTGATGTGCGACGGGGGCGACCGCTATGCCGGCAACTACTACAACCCCGCGTGGCTGGCCGGCCAGGGGCTTGACCCCCAGCCCCACCAGGCTGTCATCAGCCGGTTCTTCGAGACCGGCGTCTGGGCGGTTTGATCGTCGAGCCTAGACCTCGACCGTTTCGCGGACCGCCAGGTGCGTGTACTTGGTGCCGTACTTGGCCCCGATCCGGATCACGTGGGACTCCACGATCTTCAGCCCCATTTCGTTGAGGAGACCATCATGGATCTGGAAAGCTTGCGGTGCCCGGACCGCGATGACAAAGTCAACCACTTCGCTGGCCTTGTTCCATGGCGCATGGATGGGGACCAGCAGGGTCTTCACGCTGATGCCGTCCGGGACGATGAAGGAGTCGCCCGGGTGATAGACGTTTTCGTTGATGAGGTAGCCGATGTTCGCCACTACGGGTACCTGGGGGTGGATCAGGGCATGCTGGCCACCAAAACTGCGCACGGCGAACCCTGCCGCTTCAAAGGATGACCCGGGTTCAACAGTATGGATGCGGTCCGCAGCCTGAGGGGCTTCCTCGCGCAGGTGGCCCGCTACCCCCGCGGGTGCGAACAAAGCCAGACCGCCCTCACCCCGCAGGGCATTGACCATGGCGGCAACGTCGACGTGGTCGCCGTGCTCGTGCGTGATCAGCACGGCATGCGCACCGTCCAGCGCTTCCTTCACTTCGGAAAACGTGCCGGGGTCAAGGACCAGCACACGTCCGTCTTCTTCGAGCCGGACGCAGGCGTGGGTGTATTTAGTCAGCTTCATAGCGCCAGCCTAGGGTCCGGTCCGTGGAGGTGTCCACGCAACTCCTGCCGGCCAGGGTCCGGCTGGTAATCTGGATCTTTGCCACCATCCCTCAGGGAAGCGAGTCCATCCATGCCGTTAGGCACTAAGGCTGACGAATCCACACCGTCAACCCCCGCGCCGGGTTCAGGCACCGGAGCGGTCAAGGAGCAGCGCGTCACCAAACAGCGGCTGGCCGTCAGCGCCGCCCTGGACGAACTGGATGACTTCGTCAGCACGCAGGAGCTCTACCGCATCCTGCAGAACCAGGGTGTGTCCGTGTCCCTCGCCACGGCGTACCGGATCCTGCAGTCGCTGGCCGACGAGGGGCTCGTGGATGTGCTCCGCAACGGCGAGGGCGAGGCCGTCTACCGCCGCTGCGCGGTGACGGGCCACCACCACCATCTCCTGTGCCGGAGTTGCGGCAAGGCAGTGGAGGTCGAAGCTCCCGCGGTCGAAACCTGGGCGGCCCGGACGGCCAAGGACCACGGCTACACCGAGGTGGCCCACACCGTGGAGATCTTTGGCCTGTGCCCTGACTGCACGGCACGCAAGGCCGCCGGCTTCCTCTGACGCGGCACGCCGTCGAACGCTGACCCGAGTCTGCGCGGGCCAGTCAGGCCGCGTGCAGCAACCTGCCGTTGAGCCCGCGCCTGGCGCGGACCGTTCCGATGGTCCGGCAGACCACGTAGATCAGGAATGACAGGGTGGTGACGTAGGGGCTGATCGGGATGCGGCCGCCGAGGGCCAGCAGAATTCCGCCTACCGTGGCCAGCATCGCAAAGGCCACGCTCAGCACCACCACCGCCACCGGTGAGGACGTTACCCGCAGGGCGGCCGCGGCCGGCGTAATGAGCAGGGCAAGAACCAGGAGGGCACCCACCACCTGGATGGACAGCGCCACGCTGATGCCCAGCAGGACCATAAAGACCAGGGCCAGCGTCCGCACGGGAACCCCGCGGGCTTCGGCCAGTTCGGGGTCGACGCTGGCAAAGTTCAGCGGCCGCCAAATGATCACCAAAGCCACCATCACAACCACGGCTGTCCCGGCCAGGGCCTGCAGCTGGACCGTGTCGACGGAGACAATCTGGCCGGTCAGCAGGCCGAACTTATTGGCGGCCCGCCCTTCGTAGAGGGACAGGAACAGGATTCCCAGTCCGAGGCCAAAGGGCATGATCACGCCAATAATGGAATTTTTGTCTCGGGCCCGGACTCCCATCAGCCCGAGGAGCAGCGCAGCCGCAACGGAGCCGATGAGCGAGCCGAACACGATGTCCGCGCCGATGAGCAGCGCAAAGGCCGCCCCGGCGAAGGAAAGTTCGGAGATGCCGTGGACCGCAAAAGCGAGGTCGCGCTTCATCACGAACGTCCCCACGAGGCCACCCAACAGGCCCAGGACCGCCCCTGCCCAGATGGAGTTCTGGACCAGGACGAGGAGTTCGCCATAGTTTTCGAAGCTGAAGATTGACCCGATGATGCTGTCGGCGTCCATCACACCACCTCACCGGCAGTGGCGTGGGCCTCCGCATGGTGGTGCGTGGTCGCGTCCGGGAGCCCCACGACGACGATGCGTCCGTTCGCGTGGATGACCTCCACGTGGCTGCCGTACAGGTCGGACAGGACCTCCGTGGTCATGACTTCCTGCGGAGTGCCCACGCGGAACCGGCCTCCGGCCAGGTACAGCACGCGGTCGACGTAGTCGATGATCGGATTGATTTCATGGGTAACAAACACCACGGCGCTGTCCTGTTCACGGCACTGCCTGTTGATCAGGGCACTGACGGCCTGCTGGTGGTGAAGGTCCAGGGACAGGAGCGGTTCGTCGCACAGCAGGACCTTCGGGTCCGACGCCAATGCCTGGGCGACGCGCAGGCGCTGCTGCTCACCGCCGGAGAGCTGGCCCACCGGTACCTTGGCGTAGTCGGTGGCGCCGACAAGTTCCAGGAGCTCATCGATCCTGCGGTTTGCCCTGGCCGCCCCGAGGCGCAGGCCCCAGCGGTGGCCATCGACGCCCAGGCCCACCAGGTCCCTGGCACGCATCGGCGTGTCCGGGGCAAACGACTTCTGCTGCGGGATGTAGCCGATCATCCGGCTCCCCCGTTCCACCGGATGGGCTCCGAGGCTGGCCGTGCCGGCCTGCAGCTGCTGCAGGCCGAGCAGCACTTTCAGGAAGCTGGTTTTGCCGCTTCCGTTGGGACCGAGCACGGCGAAGAATTCACCGGGCCTGATGTCCAGGTCGAGGTCCTCCCACAGCACCCTCCTGCCGAACTGCAGGGACGCCCCACGGAGGCTCACAACCGGTTTCAACTACTTTTTCTCCAAAACTTTGCTGATGTTGTCCACATTGTCCGTCATCCACTGGAGGTACGTCTTGCCTTCCGGCAGCGTTTCGCTGAAGTCGACCACCGGGACGCCGGCAGTTTCCGCTGCTTTCTTCAGCGCCTCGGTCTGGGCACCTTCAGTCTGCAGGTTGTAGGCCAGGAAACCCAGGTCCTTGGAACCGGCAAGGTCAGTGGCCGCCTTCAGTACCGCCGGCGGCACGTCGGTGCCTTCCTCGATCGCAGCAGTGTAGTCCTCCGGCGTTTTGTTCTCCAGCCCGGCAGCCTCCAGCAGGTACAGCGGAACGGGCTCGGTGACCGCAACCGGAGTTCCGGCCTTTGCCGCCGATAATGCCGCCAGCTTGCCGGCGAGCCCATCCAGTCCGGACTTGAACGTCGCTGCGTTCGCACCGAACGTTGCCGCTGAACCCGGCTCCACCTCGCTGAGCTTGGCTGCGAGTTCATCTGCCAGCTTCCCCATCGCAGCCAGGCTGTACCAGACGTGCTCGTTGAACTCACCGTGCCCATCGGTGTGGCCGTGCCCGTCGGCCGGTTCGCTGGCTTCGGCAGCGCTGGACCCGGAAGCTTCCTCCTCGGGCGCCAGCCCTGAAACGTCCACGGCACTGACAATACTGCTGTGCGGGATGTTGCTCTCGTCAGCCAGCGTGTGGACGAACCCGTCGTATCCGCCGCCGTTCTCGATGACCAGTTCGGCCTTGGACACCGCCAGCCGGTCCTGGGCAGTGGCCTCATAGGAGTGCGGGTCCTGGCTGGTCTTGTTGATGATCGCCGTGACGTTGACCTTGTCGCCGCCGATGGCCTTGGCAATGTCGCCGTAGACGTTGGTGGAGGCAACCACATTGATCATCCCGTCCGCGGGTGAGGAGGCGCCGGAGGGCGCCCCCCCGGTGGAGCAGGCAGACAGCAGCAGGCCAAGGCCGGCGAGGGCGGCCAGGGACGTACGGGCGGCGGCGGAACGGCGCACGGAAACCTCAGATCAGTTCAGGAGGGACAAGCAACTCCGAAAAGTCTAACCCTAAATGGGAATGATTCCTATTTAGAAAAGCCGAGGTGTCAGCACGACGGCGTCAGTCACCGTTCGGCTGGCCGAGCCTCCGGATGCCGGTGGCCTGGGTGGCGTCCCGGATTTCCCCAACAAGCTGCTCGATCACGTCTTCCAGGAACAGCACGCCCTGTGTCTGGCCGTCCGGGCCGATGACCCGGGCCAGGTGCGAGCCTGTACGCTGCATGACGGACATCGCCTTTTCGATCTCGTCGCCCAGGGCTAGGTTGGCCAGCGAGCGGATCCGGCTTTCCGCGATGGGATGCTCATAGTCCGCATCGGGGATGGACAGCACGTCCTTCACATGCAGGTAGCCGTAAAGCATGTCGTCGTCGTCCAGCATCGGGAACCGGGAGAACCCGGTCCTGCTGACTGCCTTCTCGAAGTCGAGCGGCGTTGTGGCAGCCTTCAGCATGACCAGCTTGTCCAGCGGCACCATGATGTCCGACGCCGTGTGTTCGGAAAACTCCAGCGCACCGGTGATCAGCCCGGCGTCGTCGTCCACCAGCCCGTGACGGGTGGATTCCTGCACGATCGACTGGACTTCCTCGAGCGTAAAGGATGAGTTCACCTCATCCTTGGGCTCGATCCGGAGCAGCTTCAGGATGTGGTTGGCCGACCAGTTCAGTACCACGATCACCGGCCTGACAAGACGGGCAACAAACATCAGCGGCGGTGCCAGGAAAAGTGCGGCCTTGTCAGCCACCGACACCGAGATGTTCTTCGGCACCATCTCCCCGAACGTCACGTGCAGGAACGTCACGACCATCAGGGCAACCGCGAAGGCCGCCACATCAGCGATCTCCATCGGCAGTCCCACGGTTTCCAGCGGGGCGGCCAACAGATGGTGGATGGCCGGTTCGGCCACCAGCAGGATCAGCAGGGAGCAGACCGTGATGCCCAGCTGGGCGCACGCCAGCATCAAAGAAACGTTCTCCATGGCACGCAGGGTGGTCTGCGCGCGTTTGGACCCGGCGTCGGCGAGCGGTTCAATCTGGCTGCGCCTGGCCGACATCACCGCAAACTCGGCGGCAACAAAAAACGCGTTGCCCAGCAGAAGAACGATCAGCCAGGAAATTCCGGCCCAGTCACTCATCGTTCGGTCCTGTCGTGAGGGGCGGGTTCGGTGTCCGGCGCGGCCGGTCGAAAGCAGATCCTGTCGATCCGGCGCCCGTCCATGCGGGTCACGCTGAGGGTTCCGCCGCCCACCGCCACGGTATCCCCGACGGCGGCGATGCGGCCCAGTTCGCTCATGACGTAGCCACCCACTGTCTCGTATGCAGCCTCGTCGGGAACGGTCAGTCCTGGAATCTGTTCGGAAAGCTCGTCCGGACGCAGCAGCCCGGGGAAGTACCAGTCACCCGAGGCACTCTGGAGAAGCCCGGGCCGGACCTTGTCATGTTCGTCCGCCACCTCCCCCACGATTTCCTCCACGAGGTCTTCCAGCGTTGCGATTCCGGCGGTACCACCGTATTCATCCAGGACGACGGCGAGCTGGAGGTTTCCCTCCCGAAGCTCAGCCAGGAGGGCATCCAGGTGGATGGTCTCCGGGACCCTGAGGACGTCGGTCATGATGGCGCCCGCCTCCAGGTTTGCCCGGCGTTCCGAGGGAACGGCCACCGCCTTCTTGACGTGGACCAGCCCCCTGATGTCATCGGCGGATTCCCCGATGACCGGGAACCGCGAGTACCCAGTACGGCGGGCGGCGTCCACGATGTCCGAGACGGGCTGGTCGGCGTCGATGGTTTCCACGCGGATCCGTGGCGTCATCACGTCGGCTGCCGTCCGGGCAGAAAAGTTCAGCGTCCGCGCCACGAAGTTGGCCGTGCCGGCGTCGAGCGTTCCCATGGCAGCCGAGCGCCTCACCAGGGAGGCAAGCTCGGCAGGGGTCCGGGCGCCGGAGATCTCTTCCTTGGCTTCAAGGCCAAAGACGTTGAGCACCTTGTTGGAGAAACCATTGAGGACCACGATGGCCGGTTTGAAGATGGCCGTGAACATCAGCTGCGGCCTCGCCAGGGCGCGCCCCACCGGGAAGGACAGGGCGATGGCCATGTTCTTGGGCACCAGTTCGCCCAGCAGCATGGACAGCAGGGTGGCCAGCACCATGGCAATGACGAGGGAAACGGACGCGGCCGCCGCCTCCGGAATCCCGACGGCGGTCAGGGGCCCCTCAAGGAGCCTGCCGACGGACGGTTCCATCACGTAACCGGTCAGGAGCGTGGTCAGCGTAATGCCAAGCTGGCAACTGGAGAGCTGGGTGGAAAGGGACTTCAGGCACTTGAGCAGCGGAACGGCACCGGTGTCACCGTTGTCGATCGCGCGCTGGACAGTCGCCTGGTCCAGGGCAATAAGGGAAAATTCGACGGCGACGAAGAAGCCGGTGCCGGCGATCAGCAGGAGTCCTGCCGCGAGGAGCAACCATTCCATTCAGCATCCCGCCCGGTGATGCTGGGGCGGAGTGATGGCATAAGGGCCTGGAACTGGTTGGATCCGGGCAAGACTGCCCGGCGGAGCAAGACTGCCCGGCGGAGGATGGTCCGCCGAAGCGGACGCTGTTTTCTTTAGGGCTCCGGAAGCGTGGAGCGACGGAGACTGATGGGCTCGTGTTCGGGGTTTGCCGGCTCGGCGGGTCGGCTGCGCGGAGCTGTACTTCGTGCTCCGCTGACAGCCCCCAGGCCGGCACCTAGATTTACTGTCCATAAGAATTTCAGTCTACAGGAGCGGATACCAGCCTCCTGAAATGCCCCGGGCAGGACCGGTCCGCAGGCTCCGGCAGGGGCCGGCAGCGCCACATTTGGCAATCTCCGCGTCACTTCATGATTTGGGTCACCCTTATTGGCAGTTAATACAGAATGCTCATTAGACTGGCAAAGGTCTGGGTTCAGAGGACGCAGAGACTGGTTCGGATGTTGTGCTGAGGCACCGTGGCGGCCAGAGAGAAATCAAACTCATGGAAGAGGCGTATTTCAAGTGCCAGAGCAGCCTAGCCACCGTCTACCAGAGGAATTTGGCGGAAACGAGTGGCTCGTTGACGAACTGTACGAGCAGTATCAGCAGGACAAAAACGCAGTGGATGCCAAGTGGTGGCCCCTGTTCGAATCCTTCGACTCGGGCAGCGGTTCTTCCTCCAACGGGAACTCGGCCCTTGCGGTTGCGCACCCCGCGACCCGAGAGATGCCCGTCGTAGCAACGGCCCCTGCAGCACCGGCACCGTCGCCGGCAGCCCAGCCGGCCGCACCTGCCGCCGCGGCACCTGCACCTGCTGCTCCCGCCGCCCCGGCGCCCGCGAAGAAGGCACCAGCTACTGTGGCGCGCGACGGCGCGAAGAAAACGGAACCAGGCACCGGATCCCAGCCGATCCCTGCCCAGCTCCCCAAGAATGTCAAGGCGCCCACGGCGCCCGAGGAAGACGTCATCTCCGTCCTTCGCGGCCCGGCGAAGGCCATCGCCACCAACATGGTGACCAGCCTTGAGGTTCCCACCGCCACGAGCGTGCGTGCGATCCCGGCCAAGCTGCTGATCGACAACCGCGTAGTCATCAACTCCAACCTGGCGCGTGCCCGCGGCGGGAAGGTCTCCTTCACCCACCTGATCGGCTACGCCGTCATCCGGGCGCTCTCCCAGTTCCCCTCCATGAACGTGTACTACGACGAGGTGGACGGCAAGCCGGTCGCCGTCCAGCCCGCCCACGTCAACTTCGGCATCGCCATCGACATGCCCAAGCCCGACGGAACCCGCCTGCTGATGGTTCCGAACATCAAGAAGGCGGAGACCCTCAACTTCTCCGAGTTCTGGCACACCTACGAGGACCTCATCAAGCGTGCCCGCAACGGCAAGCTGACCGCTGACGACCACCAGGGCACCACCGTCTCGCTGACGAACCCCGGCGGCATCGGCACCGTCCATTCCGTGCCGCGCCTTTCCAAGGGCCAGGCCGCCATCATCGGCGTCGGCGCACTGGACTACCCCGCCGAGTTCCAGGGCGCCAGCGAAAAGATCATCGCGCACAATGCGATCAGCAAAGTCCTGACCCTCACTTCCACCTATGACCACCGCGTCATCCAGGGAGCCGGCAGCGGTGAGTTCCTGAAGCTCGTCCACCAGCTCCTGCTTGGTGCCCAGAACTTCTACGACGAGATCTTTGAGTCCCTGCGCATCCCGTACGAGCCCGTACGCTGGAGCCCGGACCTCCAGGTTGACCCCGCGGACCAGATCAACAAGGTCGCCCGGATCCAGCAGTTGATCCATTCCTACCGGGTACGCGGCCACCTGATGGCCGACACCGATCCGCTGGAGTATGTCCAGCGCAAGCACCCGGACCTCGACGTCCTCACCTATGGCCTGACGCTGTGGGACCTGGACCGTGAATGGCCCACCGGCGGGTTCGGCGGCAAGCCGGTGCTTAAGTTCCGCGACATCCTGGGCGTCCTGCGCGATGCCTACTGCCGCACCACCGGCATCGAATACATGCACATCCAGGAACCGGAAGAGCGCAAGTGGTTCCAGGACCAGCTGGAGCACCCGTATTCGAAGCCAAGCCGCGAAGAGCAGCTGCGCATCGTGTCCAAACTCAACGCTGCGGAGGCATTCGAGACCTTCCTGCAGACCAAGTTCGTCGGCCAGAAGCGCTTTTCGCTGGAAGGCGGCGAGTCCCTGATTCCGCTGCTTGACGCCATCATGTCTGATGCTGCGGATGACGGCCTGGACGAAGTGGCGATCGGCATGGCCCACCGTGGCCGCCTGAACGTGCTCACAAACATCGCAGGCAAGACCTACGCACAGGTCTTCCGCGAATTCGAAGGAACCCAGGACCCCCGCTCCGTGCAGGGCTCCGGTGACGTGAAGTACCACCTCGGCACCGAGGGCACCTTCACCTCGGACAACGGCAAGGAAACCAAGGTCTACCTTGCTGCCAACCCCTCGCACCTTGAGGCTGTTGACTCCGTGCTCGAAGGCATCGTCCGCGCCAAGCAGGACCGCCTGGACCAGGGCGAGGCCTTCCCCGTCCTGCCCATCATGGTGCACGGCGACGCCGCCTTCGCCGGCCAGGGCGTGGTTGCCGAGACCCTGAACCTGTCCCAGCTCCGTGGATACCGGACGGGCGGCACGATCCACGTTGTGGTCAACAACCAGGTCGGCTTCACCACCGCACCGTCGTCCTCGCGCTCGTCCACGTACTCCACGGATGTCGCCAAGATGATCCAGGCTCCGGTCTTCCACGTGAATGGCGACGATCCGGAGGCTGTGGTCCGCATCGGCCAGCTCGCCTACGAGTTCCGCCAGCGCTTCCACAAGGACGTTGTGATCGACATGGTGTGCTACCGCCGCCGTGG
>DATFAE010000261.1:0-3032 GCA_035254945.1 Arthrobacter sp.
CCGGTGTTGCGGCCGCTGCGCTCGCCGTCGGCGGTGTCCTGCTGCTGGCACGGCGGCGGAGGCGGCAGCGCGCGACGCCGGCGGAGTAGCCGCACCCCCGGGGACGCTCTCTCACTTAACGTGGGTTTTCTCCAAACGCTCTATCAGTTTCCTGACGGGGCGCGGACCGGCTCGCGGCACCAGTGCGAGAGCGTCCGTGAAAAACCCACATTAAGTGAGTTTCTCAGGGGCGCTTCGCTCCGCCGTGGGGGCTGAAAATGTGGTGCGGGGGTGATCGTTGCGGGGTGTGGGCTGCCGGAGCAGACTGGAGGGTGTGTTCCGGTTGACCCCGGTCTCTCTTTAGTGCCGGTGAGCGTGTAAGTGAGTTTGGTGGTGGAGGGCACAGCTTTTGTCCGCGGGACCGTGGAATGTTGCCGTTGAGCACGAATGTCAGATTTGTTGTGTATCCGCCTTCCCCGGGACACAGACGCGATCTGTTGGAAGCGTTCGAGGAAAGGGTGATCTGTCATGGAGGTCATTCACCCGCGCTGCGCGGGTGTCGATATTTCAAAGAAGGACGCGAAGGTCTGTGTCCGTATCCAGGGCCGCGGCGGGCGGTCCACCACATCCACCGTCACGACCTGGGGTTCAATGACCGGGCAGATCCTGGGGCTGAAGGAACACCTGCTGGACGAACATGTGGATCTGGTGGTCATGGAGGCCACCGGCGATTACTGGCGCCCCTTCTACTACCTGCTTGAAGACGAGGGGCTGAAGATCATCCTGGTCAACGCCCATGACGCCAGGAACGTCCCGGGCCGCAAAACCGATGTTTCCGACGCTGCCTGGCTTGCCGACCTGGGGGCCCACGGGCTGGTCCGGGCCTCCTTCGTGCCGCCGCCACCGATTCGTGAACTGCGGGACCTGACCCGTGCCCGGACCATCATCACCCAGGAACGGACCCGGGAGATCCAGCGTCTGGAGAAACTCCTCGAGGACGCCTGCATCAAACTGTCCTCGGTAGCTTCGAACATCACCGGGGTCTCCGGACGCCTGATGCTCCAAGCACTCATCGACGGGCAGACCGACCCGGCAGCCCTGGCGGAGATGGCCCAGCGCAGGCTGCGGTCCAAAATCCCCGAACTCACCCAAGCACTCAGCGGGCGGTTCAGCGAACACCACCGCTACATGACCGAACTGTATCTGCACCGGATTGACGCCCACACCGCCGACATCAACGACCTCAGCGCCAGGATCGAGGCGGCGATGGAGCCCTTTCGTTTCGCCCGGGAGCTCCTCGTGAGCATCCCGGGGTTCAGCACCACCGTCGCGGAAGTCTTCATCGCCGAAACCGGCGCCGACATGAGCGTGTTCGCCACCGCAGGACACCTGGCATCCTGGGCCGGTACCTCCCCGGGATCCAACGAATCCGCCGGACGGGTCAAGTCCACCAAAACACGGCCCGGCAACCGGCACCTCAAAGGCGCCTTGGGCATCGCTGCTCTGTCCTGCACGAAATCGAAGAATACCTACCTCGGCGCCAGATACCGGCGCATCGCCTCCCGGCGCGGACCCGCCAAAGCACTCGTCGCCGTCGAACACTCCATCCTCACAGCAGCCTGGCACATGCTCACAACCGGCGAACTCTACAACGACCCCGGCGCCGACTACTTCACCCGACAGGCACCAACCAAAGCCAAAGCCCGCGCCGTCCGACAACTCGAATCACTCGGCTACCAAGTAACCCTCCAGCCCCTTCAACAGGCCGGATAGCACCGATCACCCCACGCACCCCACCGTGGTCACCCAATTTTCATGTCAGAGAGCGTCCGATTGAGGGGGCAAGGGCGGGGGTACCCGGCGGATCTTTCCCGGCCGCCCGGGCGTAAAATTTGCACCGTAGGAGGTGGCGAAATGACCCTAGCGATGACCACAGCCAGAACCATTCTGCCCGTCGACGATCCCGCGCGGGCCCACAGTTTCTACACCGAGAAACTGGGCCTTCCGCACCGCGGGATGACAGAGGATGGAAGCGAATTGCTCGGTACCGACGGCGGCCCGATGCTGCAGTTGAAGCCGGTCTCGGACGGCAAGCATTCCGAGCACACCGCCCTCAGCTTCGAGGTGCGGGACATTGAGCGGATCGTGCAGGACATGGAGTCCAAAGGGGTCCGGTTCCAGGACTACGACCTGCCCAACCTGAGGACCGAAAACCACATCTGTACCACGGACTCAGAGAAGTGCGCCTGGTTCATGGACACCGAACACAATATCCTGTGCGTCCACGAGACCCTGGGCGGCAGCGAGCCTGAATACCAGCTCTGACCGGCACGCGACCAGGCCCGGCCCGCGGCCAGGCCCGGCCGCGGACGGCGCTGAACGGACGGCTACCGGCCGGCGTTGCTGGCCGGCCGTTCGCTGAGCCCGACTTTGATGTCCAGGCTCTCGCCGCCCCGCTTGACCTGGAAGCCCACGGTGTCGCCCGGATTGCGGCTCCGGAGTTCGGCCAGCAGTTTCTCCGGGGCCGTCAGCGCCACGCCTTCCATGGATTCGAGGACGTCCCCCGGGCGAATGCCCGCGCGCCCTGCCGGGCCGTCCCCGTCAACAGAGAGAACAACGACGCCGGTACTGACGTCGACGCCCAGCTGCTCGGCAATGGGCCGCGTCAGTTCGCCCGGTGTCAGTCCCAGATAAGCGTGTTCCGCCGTGCCGTCTGCCAACAGCTCCTCGGCCACTTCCACGGCGGTGGCTGCCGGGATCGCGAAGCCGAGTGCCACGGCACCGGACGACGGCGGAATGTAGGCCTCGCTGATGCCCACCACTTCGCCGCGCATGTTGATCACGGCGCCACCCGAGTTGCCTGGGCTGATGGGGGCGTCCGTCTGGATCAGGTCCACCAGCGACAGGCTGTTCTGCGCCGAGCCGGGGATGGAGCGGTGCAGGCCGGAGATGATTCCCGCGGTGGCAGTGTTTTCGAAGCCCAGCGGCGAGCCGAGCACAACCGCCCCTTCACCCACCTTGGGCAGCGAGGTTTGGTAGGTGGGCTTCGGCAG
>DATFAE010000262.1:0-4137 GCA_035254945.1 Arthrobacter sp.
CCTTGGAAATGGCGGCCGTCAACGTCGTCTTACCGTGGTCAACGTGACCAATGGTGCCGATGTTAACGTGCGGCTTAGTCCGCTCGAACTTTGCCTTTGCCACAGGTTCCTCCTAGAACGTTTTCAAATGACTTACCCTTCAACCGCGCTTGTCGCGGCAGAAACTCAGGCAAGTCTACTTGGGGGGCTTTGGATTGGTGAAATTGCAGATTCAGGAACTAATACTAGTCCCTCGAGCCTGTTCGTGCAGATGGCCGGAGCCCGGCTGACCGGACTGCATCTGACCGGATCCCGGCCACCTGCACCAGGCGGGCTTCCGAGAACCGGAAGCACACCCGAGTTTGTCGCTTTGAAAGTCGGAAAGACTACTCGCCGCGGTTCTTCTGGATGATCTCGTCGGCAACTGCCTTCGGGACCTCGGCGTAGCTGTTGAACGTCATGGAGTACACAGCGCGGCCCTGGGTCTTCGAACGCAGGTCACCGATGTAGCCGAACATGCCGGACAGCGGAACGTGCGCACGGATGACCTTGACGCCCTGTGCATCTTCCATGGACTGCATCTGGCCACGGCGGGAGTTGAGGTCACCGATAACTTCACCCATGTATTCCTCAGGGGTCCGGACCTCGACATCCATCAGCGGTTCGAGCAGAACAGGGTTCGCCTTGCGTGCGGCTTCCTTGAAAGCCATACGGCCGGCGATCTTGAACGCCATTTCCGAGGAGTCAACATCGTGGTACGCGCCGTCGATCAGCGTGGCCTTGATGCCGACAACCGGGTAACCGGCCAGGACGCCGTCGTTCAGCGCATCCTGGATACCTGCGTCAACAGACGGAATGTATTCGCGCGGAACGCGGCCACCAGTGACCTTGTTCTCGAACTCGTACAGCTCGCCCTCGGCGGTGTCCAGCGGCTCGATGGCAATCTGGATCTTTGCGAACTGACCCGAACCACCGGTCTGCTTCTTGTGCGTGTAGTCGTGACGCTCCACAGCACGCTTGATGGTTTCGCGGTACGCAACCTGCGGCTTGCCAACGTTGGCCTCGACCTTGAATTCGCGGCGCATGCGGTCCACCAGGATGTCCAGGTGGAGCTCGCCCATGCCGGCGATGATGGTCTGGCCGGTGTCTTCGTTGAGGGACACCTGGAAGGTGGGGTCCTCAGCGGAGAGCTTCTGGATGGCCGTGGAGAGCTTCTCCTGGTCACCCTTGGTGTTCGGCTCGATGGCAACCGAGATCACGGGCTCCGGGAAGCTCATGGACTCGAGGACGATCTGGTTGGCGGAGTCGCACAGGGTGTCACCCGTAGTGGTGTCCTTCAGACCGATGGCTGCGTAGATGTGGCCCGCAGTAGCGCCTTCAACAGGCATTTCCTTGTTGGCGTGCATCTGGAACAGCTTGCCGATGCGCTCCTTCTTGCCCTTGGTGGAGTTAACCACCTGGGCGCCTGCTTCCACGTGACCGGAGTACACGCGGATGAAGGTGAGCTGGCCGAAGAACGGGTGCGCAGCAATCTTGAACGCAAGGGCCGAGAACGGCTCTTCCGAAGACGGCTTACGGGTCAGTTCCTTCTCTTCGTCGCGGGGATCGTGACCGATCATCGGCGGGACGTCGAGCGGGTTCGGCAGGTAGTCGACGACGGCATCCAGCATCGGCTGTACGCCGCGGTTCTTGAACGCGGAGCCACAGAAGATCGGGTACAGCTCAGAGTTGATCGTCATCTTGCGGATGCCGGCCTTGAGCTCGTCAACCGAGATCTCTTCGCCTTCGAGGTACTTCTCCATGAGTTCTTCGGAGGACTCTGCAACGGTCTCAACGAGCGTTGCGCGGTACTCTTCAGCCTTTTCCTGGAGGTCAGCCGGGATCTCGCGGATCTCGTACTTGGCACCCATGGTGACGTCACCCTTGGCATCGCCGGGCCAGACCAGTGCACGCATGTACAGCAGGTCGACGACGCCGATGAAGTCGTTCTCGGCGCCGATCGGCAGCTGCATGACCAGCGGCTTGGCACCGAGGCGGCTGATGATGGTGTCAACGGTGAAGTAGAAGTCAGCGCCGAGCTTGTCCATCTTGTTGACAAAGCAGATACGCGGAACGTTGTACTTGTCAGCCTGACGCCAAACGGTTTCGGACTGCGGCTCAACGCCTTCCTTGCCATCGAAAACAGCGACAGCGCCATCGAGGACGCGCAGGGAGCGCTCAACCTCAACGGTGAAGTCAACGTGGCCAGGGGTGTCGATGATGTTGATCTGGTTGTTTTCCCAGAAGCAGGTCACGGCGGCAGACGTGATGGTGATGCCGCGTTCCTTTTCCTGTTCCATCCAGTCGGTGGTCGAAGCGCCGTCGTGCGTTTCGCCAATCTTGTGGTTCACACCTGTGTAGAACAGAATGCGCTCGGTGGTGGTGGTCTTGCCGGCATCAATGTGGGCCATGATGCCGATGTTGCGGACCTTACTAAGGTCGGTAAGCACGTCCTGTGCCACGGTGTCTCCCTTTCGGATGGACTACACGTTCGCCGCCGGCTCGTGACGAGCCGGCGGCGTCCGGAAGTATTACCAGCGGTAGTGTGCGAAGGCCTTGTTGGACTCGGCCATCTTGTGGGTGTCTTCGCGACGCTTCACAGCGGCACCGAGACCGTTGGACGCATCCAGGATTTCGTTCTGGAGGCGCTCGGTCATCGTCTTTTCGCGGCGGGCCTTGGAGTAGCCAACCAGCCAGCGCAGTGCGAGGGCGGTGGAGCGGCCCGGCTTGACCTCAACGGGAACCTGGTAGGTAGCGCCACCAACGCGGCGTGAGCGGACCTCGAGGGAAGGCTTGACGTTGTCCATGGCCTTCTTGAGGGCTGCAACGGGGTCGCCGCCGGACTTGGCGCGTGCGCCTTCGAGGGCACCGTAGACGATGCGCTCTGCGGTGGACTTCTTGCCGTCAACCAGCACCTTGTTGATCAGCTGCGTGACCAGCGGGGAGCCGTAAACGGGATCTAGTACGAGCGGCCGCTTGGGGGCCGGACCCTTGCGAGGCATATTACTTCTTCTCCATCTTTGCGCCGTAGCGGCTGCGGGCCTGCTTACGGTTCTTGACACCCTGGGTATCGAGGGCGCCACGGACGATCTTGTAGCGGACACCCGGGAGGTCCTTCACGCGACCGCCGCGAACGAGCACAATGGAGTGCTCCTGCAGGTTGTGGCCTACACCGGGGATGTAAGCGGTGACTTCAATGCCACCGTTGAGGCGCACACGTGCCACCTTACGCAGAGCCGAGTTCGGCTTCTTCGGGGTGGTGGTGTAGACGCGGGTGCAGACACCGCGGCGCATGGGGCTGCCGTTAAGCGCGGGAGCCTTGGTCTTTTTGACCTTAGGCGTGCGGCCCTTGCGGACCAGCTGGTTAATCGTAGGCACTCTCGTGTTCTCCGTTTTATCCGGAGCGGCCGCTTCCGGCCACTCTCTTTTTGCGTTGCCCCGCCGCCCGGGCTTTGAAGGGAATCTCCAGAGCAGCTGAGGCGAAGCCTTAATAGTCGGATCGCATGTACAGGGATTGTCCGGACTCTCGTCTTCAAAGGTCCCTAGGCATGCAAAAATGTGGCATACGTTGCACAAGAACCCTGCAAACCGGAAACGTCGCTCTGGTTCAGCCTTTCAGCTGGAACCGGCGCACTCATCCACTGCCACAATAACAATTGGTCACAAGTCTAACATGGACTGCCGCCAGGCCTTAATCGGCGCCGGTCCCCCGCCACTCCCCGGTGAAACAGCAACGCGGGGTCACTCTGGGCCCAATCCGGGATGCGGATTGGGCCGTAAGTGACCCCGCGTTGCTTTAGGCGTCAGCGGAAATCGTTGCCGAGGTCGTAGTCATCCAGCGGGATGGCGTGGAACTCAGGTGCTCCGTCGCCGCCCAGGGTGTCGTACGAGAAGTCGCTGAATGCGCTGGGGCCTGTGAACAGGTTGGCCTTCGCTTCTTCAGTGGGCTCCACGGTGACCTCGGTGTAGCGCGGGAGGCCCGTGCCGGCCGGGATCAGCTTACCGATGATGACGTTCTCCTTGAGGCCGAGCAGCGGATCGCTCTTGCCTTCCATGGCCGCCTGCGTCAGGACGCGGGTGGTCTCCTGGAAGGAAGCTGCGGACAGCCAGGACTCGGTG
>DATFAE010000263.1:0-13567 GCA_035254945.1 Arthrobacter sp.
CACCGAATTCGATCCGGCTCTCTACGGCATGGCCGCTGAGTACGACGAAGAGGGCAACTACAAGTACCCGGAGGGCTTCGACCCGGAGTCCAACGAGTGGCTTGAAGGCTACGAGAACCAGCGCGCCGCCTGGGAGCAGCAGTACGCTGACGCCCAGACCCGCTGGGAAGCACACAAGAAGCAGGTTGCCCAGCACGCTGCCGACGACGCTGCAGCTGCAACGTCCGGTGACAGCGATTCCGGCACCACCAGCTACTCCTCCGAGCCCGCTGCAGCCGAGACCGGTGCAGGCACGCTTGCTTCGGACGAGGCTCTTGCCGCTCTGCGTGAGAAGCTGACCGGCAACTAATTGCCACCGGCCCGGGCTTCCCGGGCCAATACAGCGGGCCCCTGCGAAAGCAGGGGCCCGCTGTGTTTAAGGGGCCGACCGGAAGGCGTAACTTGTGGCGGCGTCAGCCACGGCTGGCCCTTCAACTGAGGGCGTTACGCATCGGGCCGTGCGGCTAAAGTGACGCAATCCGGTGGGGGCACCGCTAAAGTACAACGGCGGCACTTACCGCGCCGTCGTCGCCGTGCGTCAACTGGGCGCCCGCCGCAGTCAGGAGACGCTGGGCGCCGATGTTGCCTGCCGTAGTCCGGGCAATGACCCGCCGCAGCCCTGCACGGCGGGCCTCTGCCAGGACCAGGCTCAGGGCGGCAGAGCCCGCACCACATCCACGGTAGCTGCGGGCCAGCCAGATACCGGTTTCCGCTGTTCCTTCTGTGGCCCGCTTCAGCCTGACCGAGCCGGCGGGATTGCCGTCGCAGAGCACGGCCCAGCTCTTTTCCGCGGCCGGTCCGTCCAGGCCGGCCGCGGCAGACCGGTGGTAAGCGCGGAACCAGCCGGTCCGTTCCGCATTCCAGCCGGTCCCGGATCCCGGGGGCGGTGTGACCTCGTCCGGGGATGCGTCACGGATGGCCAGCGAGAGGAGCCGCTCCAGCATGGGCTCGTCCACGTCGGCCAGCCGGATATCAGGGGAACGGGACATCGATCCACTCCGTTCCGCCGGGTACCAGCCCTGTTTTCCCGGCGGTGAGGGACAGGACACGTTCAGCGGCCGCGGCGATGTCCGCCGGTACATCCGGGATGGCCAGGCGCAGGACGGTGTCCCGGGCGCCATAGCCTGTTTCCGCCATCACGAACCCGGCCGAGCGCAGATCATTCTCCAGCCGTCCCGCCGCGGCATGGGGAACGGCCGCTTCGCAGATCCGCAGCCGGCGGCGCTGCACAAGCGGCGCGCGTTCCAGCGCCGCGGACACCGATTCCGAATAGGCGCGCACCAGCCCGCCGGCCCCCAGCAGGATGCCGCCAAAATAGCGCACGACGACGGCGCTGATGTCGCTGAGGTCCGCTGCTCCCGGCGAAAATTCCCGCTTGAGCAATGCCTCCAGCATGGGGATGCCGGCCGTTCCGGATGGTTCGCCGTCGTCATTGGACCGCTGGACCTCCCGGTCCGGACCCAGGACAAAGGCCGAGCAATGGTGACGGGCATCGTGGAACTCGCGGCGCAGGGAAGACACCAGTTCCCGGGCCGTTTCCTCGCTGTCGGCGCGGCGGAGCACCGTGATGAACCTGGACCGTTTGATCTCAAGCTCGTGCCGGAACCCTTCACCCGGGGCAAGGGTGGTGTAGGTCGCGGCCCGGCTGACTTGCTCTTGCACCGCCCAAGTCTATTCCCCACCGCCTCCGTGAATTCGCTGCGCTCACCCAAGGAACCCTGGCGGCGTGGGCCCGCTAGTAGGGTGGTGGGATGCTCAAGATTGGTTTGACGGGCGGCATCGCCTCAGGGAAGTCCGTGGTTGCGTCCCGCCTGGCGGAGCTCGGTGCGGTGCTCGTGGACGCGGACGCGCTGGCCAGGGACGTGGTCGAGCCGGGCACGCCGGGGCTGGCCAGGGTGGTGGAAGCCTTCGGCCCGGACATGCTCGACGGCGGCGGGCGGCTGGATCGGGCCAAGCTGGGGGCTGTGGTGTTCGGGAACCCCGGGCAACTGGCTGCCCTGAACGGCATCGTGCACCCGCTGGTCCGCGAAGCTGCCGCCGGCATCGTTGCCACCGCAGCTGATGGTGCCGTGGTGGTCCAGGACATACCGTTGCTGGTGGAAACCGGCCAGGGCAGCGAGTTCCATTTGGTGGTAGTTGTGGACGCGCCTGACGATGTCCGGGTCACGCGGATGCTGGAACACCGCCGCATGACCGCCGGCGAGGCCCGGTCCCGCATGGCGGCGCAGGCCTCCCGCGGCGAGCGGCTGGCCGCTGCCGACGTGGTGCTGGACAACTCCGGCTCCATCGAGGCGCTGCTGGCCCAGGTGGACGCGCTCTGGGCGGAGCGGCTGGTCCCGTTTGCCGGGAACGTCATGACCAGGACGCCGGCTGAACGCCCGGGCGGGCCGGTGCTGCACGCTCCACGGCCCGAATGGCCCCTGGACGCAGAACGGGTGATGGCCAGGATCCGTGCCGCGCTCCGGAAGAATGCCGGGCAGGACAGCGCAGCCGCGGTCCTTGGACTGGACCACATCGGCTCGACGTCGGTCCCCGGACTGGACGCCAAGGACGTCCTTGACCTGCAGCTGACCGTGCCCGTACTGACGGCAGCAGCCCCGCTTGAGCCGGTCCTGGCTGCCGCCGGCTATCCCCGCGTACCGGCAATCACCGCGGACGTGCCCAAGCCAACCCACCCGGACGCCACCGCGTGGGCGAAACGCTTCCATGCCAGTGCCGACCCCGGCCGGGCCGTCAACCTGCACGTCAGGGCCGCCGGTTCTCCCGGCTGGCGCTTCGCGCTGTGTTTCCGCGACTGGCTCCGCGCCGATCCGGACGCGGCGGCGGACTACCTCGCCCTCAAACGCCGCCTGGCCCAACTGCACTCCGGTGACCCATCCACCGCCGCCTACGCTGCCGCCAAGGAGGCCTGGTTCGCCGCGGCTGAAGACCCGATGGAACGGTGGGCCGCAGGCGCCCGGTGGGTGCCGCCGTCGTACACCTCCTGAGCCGCACCGTGCGGTGTTCGCCGGTAACTGATCCGGCTGTTCCTGTCGGTCTCCGGTTGTAGATTAGATGCATGAGCCTTGCCCAGGAGATCAACCGCGTCGTAGCACCGTTTGAAGTCATCAGCGAGTTCCAGCCGGCCGGAGACCAGCCGGCGGCCATCGCCGAACTGACCGAGCGGATCAGGAACGGCGAAAAGGACGTGGTGCTGCTGGGTGCCACCGGCACCGGCAAGAGTGCCACCACCGCGTGGCTCATCGAGCAGGTGCAGCGGCCCACGCTGGTGATGGTGCAGAACAAGACCCTCGCCGCGCAGCTCGCCAACGAATTCCGGGAACTGCTGCCCAACAACGCCGTGGAGTACTTCGTCTCCTACTACGACTACTACCAGCCGGAAGCATATGTCCCGCAGACGGACACTTTCATCGAAAAGGACTCCTCGGTCAACGAGGAGGTGGAGCGGCTGCGCCACTCAGCCACCAACGCGCTGCTGACGCGACGCGACGTGATTGTGGTGGCCACCGTGTCCTGCATCTACGGCCTGGGCACCCCGGAAGAGTACATCGCCGGCATGGTCACCCTCCGCAAGGGCCAGCAGATGAACCGGGACGACCTCCTGCGCAAGTTCGTCTCCATGCAGTATGCCCGCAACGACATGGACTTCCACCGCGGTACCTTCAGGGTCCGGGGCGACACCGTCGAGATCATCCCCATGTACGAGGAACTCGCCCTGCGAATCGAATTCTTCGGCGACGAAGTGGAGAACATCTACACCCTGCACCCGGTCACCGGGGAAGTCATCCGCGACGAAACCGAAATGTACGTTTTCCCCGCCTCCCACTACGTTGCCGGGCCGCAACGCATGGAACGCGCCATCAAGGCCATCGAGGAAGAACTGGCCGAACGCCTGGCCGTCCTGGAAGGCCAGAACAAGCTCGTGGAAGCCCAGCGCCTGCGGATGCGCACCACCTACGACCTCGAGATGATGCAGCAGATGGGCTTCTGCAACGGCATCGAAAACTACTCGCGCCACATCGACGGACGCGCCGGCGGCACGGCCCCGCACTGCCTCATCGACTACTTCCCGGACGACTTCCTGCTGGTAGTGGACGAATCCCACGTCACCATTCCACAGATCGGCGCCATGTACGAGGGCGACATGTCCCGCAAGCGGACCCTGGTGGACCACGGCTTCCGGCTTCCGTCGGCCATGGACAACCGTCCGCTCAAATGGGACGAGTTCCTTGAGCGCATCGGCCAGACGGTCTACCTCTCGGCCACGCCGGGCAAGTACGAACTCGGCAAGGCTGACGGCACAGTACAGCAGATCATCCGCCCCACCGGCCTTATCGATCCGGAAGTCATCGTCAAGCCCACCAAGGGCCAGATCGACGACCTCCTCGGCGAGATCAGGACCCGGGTGGAGAAGAACGAACGCGTGCTGGTCACCACCTTGACCAAACGGATGGCTGAGGACCTCACGGACTACCTCCTGGGCCACGGCGTCAAAGTGGAGTACCTGCACTCCGACGTGGACACCCTGCGGCGGGTGGAGCTGCTGCGTGAACTCCGGATGGGCAGCTTCGATGTCCTGGTGGGCATCAACCTGCTCCGTGAAGGCCTCGACCTCCCGGAAGTGTCGCTCGTGAGCATCCTGGACGCGGACAAGGAAGGGTTCCTCCGATCGGGCACCTCGCTCATCCAGACCATCGGCCGTGCCGCGCGTAACGTGTCCGGCCAGGTCCACATGTACGCGGACCGCGTCACGGACTCCATGGCCCACGCGATCGAGGAGACCAACCGCCGCCGCGCTATCCAGGTTGCGTACAACACCGAGCACGGCGTGGATCCGCAGCCACTGCGCAAGAAGATCGCGGACATCACCGACCAACTTGCACGGGAAGACGCCGACACCCAGGAGCTGCTCAACAACAACCGGCTGGCCAAGGGCGGCAAACGCGGCAAGTCGGCAGCGAAGGGCGCAGCCCAGGTCCGCGCCGACGGCCTCGCTGCCGCTCCGGCGGAAGACCTCGTCGGCCTGATCGAGCAGCTGACCGAACAGATGCACGGCGCAGCCGCAGAACTCCAGTTCGAGGTGGCTGCCCGGATCCGCGACGAAGTCAGCGAACTCAAGAAGGAACTCCGCCAGATGCAGGCCGCCGGCCACGCTTGAGGCGGCGCGGGGCATCGTCCGCGGGGCCTGTTGGGATGGGTGGCAATGCCTGCTGTACAGTTAACGTCACGTAGGGGAGTATCCCGAGCGCTACGATCGTCAACACGCCAGGCATGGTTGCCTGGCCGGGCGTAGCGGGCCACCACATCAGCACCAAGTGCACAGGCTGGCCGGAGAGACTTACACCGCTTCTCTGTACCCTGCGAAAGGCTACCCTGTGCTCGATTTGCCCGTGTGGTTCGAGGTCGGCTCCCTTGTCGTCCTTGCCCTGATCCTCCTCATTGACCTTCTGCTGGTTGTCCGGCGTCCCCACGAACCTTCCATGAAGGAAGCCGGCCTGTGGGTGGCGTTCTACGTCTCGCTCGCCCTTGTCTTCGCCGGGGCCATGTTCGCCTTCACCGGTGCGGAGTTCGGCGGCCAGTTCGTGGCCGGCTGGGTCACCGAATACAGCCTGAGCATCGACAACCTGTTCGTCTTCATCATCATCATGGCCCGCTTCTCCGTGCCCCGGAAATACCAGCAGGAAGTGCTGATGGTGGGCATCATCATCGCGCTGGTCCTTCGTGGCATCTTCATCCTCCTCGGCGCCATCGTGATCGAGCAGTTCAGCTGGGTGTTCTACATCTTCGGCGCCTTCCTGCTCTGGACCGCGTGGAAGCAGGCCCAGGACGAAGGTGAGGACGAAGAGGACAAGGAGAACCCGCTCATCGCCCGGATCCGCAAGGTCATCCCCATGTCGGAGAAGTTCGACGGCGGCAAGCTGCGCACCGTTGTGGACGGCAAGAAGGTCTTCACCCCGATGCTGATCGTGTTCGTCACCATCGGCCTCACCGACCTCCTCTTCGCTGTTGACTCCATCCCGGCGATCTTCGGCCTCACGCAGAGCCCGTTCATCGTGTTCACCGCCAACCTGTTCGCCCTCATGGGCCTGCGCCAGCTGTACTTCCTGCTGGGCGGCCTGATGAACCGCCTGATCTACCTGAAGCACGCACTGTCCTTCATCCTGGCGTTCATCGGCGTGAAGCTGGTCCTGCACGCCATGCACGTGAACGAGCTGCCGTTCATCAACGGCGGCCACCACATTGAATGGGCTCCCGAGATCCCCACGTTCGTGTCCCTCGCCGTCATCGTCGGCACCATCCTGGTGGCCGTAGTGGCCAGCCTGGTCAGCTCCAAGGCCAAGGAGGCGCACCTGGATCCGCGCCTCGAGGAAGACTCCAAGAAGAGCCTCAGCGACGTCGAGTAGCTTTCCCAGGGCGGGCTTTGCCTGCACACAGTACCTCCAGTCATCCCGGCCGCGCTGCGGCCGGGATGACTGGCTTAAAGCTGCCCTGCGGGAGCCGGCGGCCGGGGACTATGCTCGGAACATGGCTGGCACCGTGATGACGGAAAACGGAGTGCGCCAGGTGCAGCGGCGCACCGTGGCGTTGCTGGGCGTGGCCCAGGTCTTTGCCGGCATCGGAACGGGCGCCACAGTCTCCATCGGTTCCATCCTTGCCGTGGAACTCTCCGGCTCTGCCGCGTGGGCGGGAGCTGTGGCCACGGTCATGACCCTGGGTGCCGCATTGGCCGCGCTGCCCCTTGCGTCGTTGGCGGACCGCCGGGGACGCCGGATCGGCCAAGTCACGGGCCTGTCCGCAGCCCTGTTAGGAGCCGTGCTGATGGTACTGGCAGTGGTGTCCGGTCTCTTCGTGCTGCTCCTGCTGGGTGCTGCGGGCATCGGCGTGGGCGCCGCGGCCAGCCTCCAGGCGCGCTTCGCCGCCGTCGACCTCGCTGAAGCCGAACACCGCGGCAGGGCGCTGTCCGCCGTCGTGTGGGCAGTCACCGTCGGGGCTGTCGCCGGCCCGAACCTCATCCAGCCGGGCGCGGTGGTGGGCCAGGCCCTCGGCCTTCCGGCCGTCGCGGGTCCCTTCGTGATTTCCGCGGCGGGGCTCCTGCTGGCCACCATCCTGCTTTTCGCGGGCCTCAGGCCAGACCCCCTGCTGCTCGCGCGGGAGCTCGCCTCGCGGCAGGGAGCAGGCCAGCCTGCCGGGGCCCTGCCGGCTCCGCCTTCACAGGCTCCGTCTTTACAGGCCCGGCCTGCCGGTTCACTCGTCCGCGGGCTCAGGGCCATCCGACAGTCCAGGGCGGCATGGCTTGCGCTGGCCGCCGTCGTTGCAGCTCACGCCGTCATGATAGGCGTGATGTCCATGACGCCGCTGCACCTGCAGGAACTCGTCGCCGGGCCGGGCCATGCCGGGCACGCCGCCACCGGCGACGTGCTGGTGATCATCGGCTTCACGATCTCCCTGCATATTGCCGGGATGTTCGCGCTGTCGCCGGTCATGGGCTGGCTGACGGACAAGGCAGGCAGGCCGCAGACCATCACAATCGGCTTCACCACGATTATCGCCGCCGCAGCTGTGGCGGGGTTCGGCCAGTCGTCCACGGTGGCCGTGGCAGTGGGGCTGGTGCTGCTGGGTCTGGGCTGGTCCGCGTCCTCGATTTCCGGTTCCACCCTGCTGGCCGAGAGCGTCGCGCAGGAGTCCCGCGTTGTGGTCCAGGGCGTATCGGACATGCTGATGGGCATCGCCGGGGCGGTGGGCGGGGCCACCTCCGGACTGGTCCTCAGCGGGGCAGGCTACCTGGGCCTGAACATGGTGGGCGCCGTGGTGGGTGCCGCGGTCCTGGCCTTCGCGCTCGTGACACTGGCAGCGGGGCGGCGCAAGTCAGTACCGGGCTGAGCGCACCATGCCCAGCAGCCGGCCAAAGATGGCCTCGCCGTCGTCGGCTATGCCGTCGTGGTGGAAGTCGGCGGTCTCCCAGACCTGGAGCCCGCGGACTGCCGCCGCCGTTTCCAGGGACAGGCTGCGGTCCACGTAGATGTCGTCCCGGTAGACGGCCGCGGCGGCCGGGACGCTGTTGGCGGCCAGCCGGAGGCCGTCGTAAAGCGGCTTCCAGTCCGCCTTGGCGGCAAGCAGGTGGGCAACCTGGCTCAACGGCTGCAGCGCGGCATCCTGCTCGAAGTACCACGGGTACACCATTTCCCCGGTCAGCAGCAACGGCCGGGCATCAGGGCGGAACTCCGGGTATTCCTGGAGAACGCGCCAGGCCGCCCAGTCGCTGGCCTGCCCCTGTCCGTAAATGGACTCGTGCATCAGGGCGTAGAGGGGATTGGCCAGGCGGGACACAATGCCCTGTACCTGCTCCAGGAAGACATCGGAGAGCCTGCCGCCCTGCGGTGACCCGGTGAACGCATCCTCCAGCAGGTAGTGCAGGCCGTCCACCCTGGTGTTGCCGCCCAGGAAGGCACCCACCATCTGGAACCGTTCCACGGTGAGGCGGCCGCCGTCGGGAAGGAATTCCTCGTTCTCGCGCAGGTGGGCGGCAATCCGCTCCACGGTCCGCCGGTCCTCCGGGTACCAGCTGAAGTATTCGGCATTCCGGTCCGCTACGCGCCGGAAGGTGGCACGGTAGACGTCGTCCGCCGGCCCCGACAGGGGAGCCAGGCCGCCAGTGATGAGGACTTCCTTCAGCCCCTCGGGGGCGAAGGAAAGATAAGTGAGTGCGCAGAAGCCGCCGTAGCTTTGACCGTAGATGCTCCAGGGGCCGGAGCCGAGCGCGGCGCGGATCAGTTCCGCGTCGGCCACGATCGAATCCGCCCTGAAATGTTCAAGATAGGCCGCCTGTTCCTCGGCCGTTCCGCGCAGGGGCAGGGTGTTCCTGTCGATGGGGGAGGAGAGACCGGTTCCGCGCTGGTCCAGCATCAGGATCCGGAAGTCCCGGGCCGCGGCCTTGCTCCAGCCACCCAGCGACGCCAGCCGGTTGCCGCGTCCGCCGGGGCCGCCCTGGAGGAACAGCAGCCAGGGCAGCTCCTCCGCCTCGGTGTCGGTGTGTGCCGTGGAGACGTATTCCCGGGCAAACACCGTGATGGTTTCAGCAGGCTCCGTAGTGTCCGCGGTCGCGTTGTCCACAGGCGCGGCCCGTGGCCCGAAATGATCCAGCGGGACGGTGAAATAATGCTCGGCGGTCCGCATGCCACGGAACTCATGCCGGGCCCTGACCGTGTGCCGGACCGGCGTTTCCGTCCGCGCGGCGGTGGCCGCCCGCTCAGCCATGGATGGCCGCTGCCGTGCTGCTGCCGAAGTGCTCCAGCGCGTCACCTGCCAGGCGGAAGGTGGACCAGCCGTCCATGGGGCGGGCGCCGAGGCTCCGGTAAAAGTTGATGGACGGCTCGTTCCAGTCCAGGACGCTCCACTCAACCCTGGCGTAGCCATTTTCGACGGCGGTTGCAGCCAGATGCCTCAGGAGCGCCTTGCCGTGCCCCTCACCGCGGGCGTGCGGGTTGACATAGAGGTCCTCAAGGTAGATCCCGTGGACGCCTTCCCAGGTGGAATAGTTCAGGAACCACAGCGCGAACCCCTGGACCTCGCCGGCCGCGTTCTCAGCCATTGTGGCAAAGACGCGGGGATGTTCTCCGAACAGCACCTCGGCAAGCTTCTCCGGGGTGTTGCGGACGGCGTCCGGTTCTTTCTCATAGATGGCCAGTTCATGGATCATCTGCAGGATTGCGGGGACGTCGTGCCGGGCTGCCGGGCGGATTACACTCATGGTCCGAGTTTACTAGGGGCCCTAGAGCCTGTTGACGTCGGTCACGCGGACCATCGCAGTTCCGCTTTCGTCGGAGGCGGCCAAGTCCACCTCCGCGGAAATTCCCCAATCGTGGTTGCGTGCGGGGTCATCAAAGATCTGCCGGACCTTCCACAGCCCCGGCTCCTCGGTGATGATCAGCAGCCCGGGGCCGCGGGCGTCCGGTCCGGTGCCGATGTCGTTGTGTTCGTCGAAGTAGTCGTCCAGGACGTCCTCCCAGCGCCCGGCATCCCAGCCTGCACCGCCGTCGAGCTCCCCCAGAGCTGACGCGTCCTCATCGGCGAACAGTTCCACCCGGCGGAACATTTCGTTGCGCACCATCACGCGGAACGCGCGGATGTTGGACGTCAGCGACGGCGGCGGGGGAGGCGGGGCATCGTGCGGGGTCGGCGCTGCGCCGGACGTCAGCTCCTCCCATTCGTCCAGCAGGCTGGAGTCCACCTGGCGGACAAGCTCGCCCAGCCAGGCGATGAGGTCCTCGAGGTCCTCGCGGAGCAGGTCCTGGGGGACGGTCTGGCGCAGCGCTTTGAAGCAGTCGGCGAGGTAGCGCAGCACGATGCCTTCGGAGCGTGCCAGCCCGTAGAACTGGACGAACTCGCCGAAGTTCATGGCGCGTTCGTACATGTCACGGACCACGGACTTGGGTGCCAGCTCAAAGTCGCCCACCCACGGCGCGGCCTTGCGGTAGACCTCGAAGGCTTCACCCAGGAGTTCGGCGAGCGGCTGTGGATAGGTGACGTCCTCCAGCATCGCCATGCGCTGGTCATACTCGATGCCGTCGGCTTTCATGGCGGCGATCGCTTCGCCGCGGGCCTTCTTCTGCTGGGCGGACAGGATCTGCCGGGGCTTCTCCAGCGTCGCCTCGATCACGGACACCACGTCCAGGGCGTACGACGGCGACTCCGGATCCAGCAGTTCCAGCGCTGCAAGGGCGAACGGGGACAGCGGCTGGTTGAGGGCAAAGTTGGCCTGCAAATGGACAGTGAGCCTGACGGACCTGCCGTCGGCTCCCTGTTCTTCGGGCGGAATCCGTTCCACCACCTCGGCGGCGAGGAGTTCCCGGTAGATGCCCAGGGCCTTTTTCATCAGCTGCAGCTGGGAGGAGCGTGACTCGTGGTTCTCGGTCAGGAGCCGGCGGGCAGCCTGGAACGGGTCGCCCGGCCGCTCCATCAGGTTCATCAGCATCGCGTGGGTCACGCTGAAGCTGGAGTTCAGGGGGTCCGGGACGGATTCGACCAGGCGCTTGAACGTCGGTTCGCCCCAGGAGACAAACCCCTCCGGCGGTTTTTTCTTGACCACCTGCCGGAGCTTCTTCTGGTCGTCGCCGAACTTCGCCGTGGCCTTCGCCATCGCCTTGACGTTTTCCGTCACATGCTCCGGCGCCTGGACCACCACCGTCCCGGCGGTGTCATAGCCTGCACGTCCGGCCCGGCCGGCAATCTGGTGGAACTCACGGGAGTTCAGCAGCCGGGTGCGTACGCCGTCGTACTTGCTCAGGGCGGTGAGCAGGACGGTGCGGATGGGCACGTTGATGCCCACGCCCAGCGTGTCCGTACCGCAGATGACCTTGAGCAGGCCCGCCTGGGCGAGCTGCTCCACCAGCCGCCTGTACTTCGGCAGCATGCCGGCGTGGTGGACGCCGATGCCGTGCCGGACCAGCCGGTTGAGGGTCTTGCCGAAACCCGCGGCGAACCGGAAGTTGGCGATAAGCTCGGCGATCTTGTCCTTCTCCTCGCGGGTGCACACGTTGATGCTCATGAGGGTCTGGGCGCGGTCGATGGCCTCGATCTGGCTGAAATGCACCACGTAGACGGGCACCTGTTTGGTGGAGAGCAGCTCCTCGAGGGTCTCGTGCACCGGCGTCTGGTGGTAGTAGTAGTGCAGCGGGATGGGGCGCTCGGCCGAGCTGACGGTGGTGGTGGGACGGCCGGTGAGTTGGGTGATGCCGTCCTCGAACCGGCTCACGTCACCCAGGGTGGCGGACATCAGCAGGAACTGGGCCTGCGGCAGCTCCAGCAGCGGGACCTGCCATGCCCAGCCGCGCTGCGGATCCGAATAGAAGTGGAACTCATCCATGATCACGGCGCCCAGATCCGCGGCCGCCCCTTCGCGGAGGGCGATGTTCGCCAGGATCTCGGCGGTGCAGCAAATGATCGGGGCGTCCTGGTTGACGCCCGAATCGCCGGTGATCATGCCCACGTTTTCGGCGCCAAAGATGTCGCACAGTGCAAAGAACTTCTCGGACACGAGTGCCTTGATGGGCGCTGTGTAATAGCTGCGCTGCCCCCGCGCCATCGCCTGGAAATGCGCTGCGATGGCAACCAGGGATTTTCCTGAACCGGTGGGGGTGGCGAGGATGACGTTGGCGCCCGTGGCGAGTTCCATGATTGCCTCGTCCTGGGCGGCGTACAGCTCCAGCCCCCGGCTTTCGGTCCACTCAAGGAATTGCGTGTACAGGGCGTCGGGGTCGGTGCCAGCACCGGTGGGGTTTGAAGCGGGCAGGACGGGCAGCTGGTCAACGAGTTTCATTGTTTTCCAGCTTAGTGCCCGGAAGCTGCCGCAGATCCTGGCTGCAGCGGGTTAGGCTCGCCGTACCGGAGCCAACAACTGACCGTGGAGACAGATGTGAAGTGGGACCCAGTAAAGTACGTCCAGTTCGGAGACTACCGCGACCGCCCGTTTTTTGACCTCACCGGCCGGGTCCGGGCCGAGGCCCCGGGTAACGTGGTGGACCTGGGATGCGGTCCTGGGAACCTCACGGCCACCCTCGCCCGAAGGTGGCCCCAGGCGAAAGTCGTCGGGCTCGACTCGTCCAGCCAGATGCTTGCCAAGGCAGCCGCCCAGGCACAAGATCACCCCGGCCTGAGTTTCGAGCAGGCGGATATCGCCGGCTGGATGCCCGCCGGGGATACGGACGTTGTGGTCACCAATGCTGCACTGCAATGGGTGCCTGGCCACCAGGAGTTGCTGGCACGCTGGCTGCGGGCGCTCAAGGATGGTGCCTGGTTCGCCATGCAGGTGCCGGGGAATTTCAACGCCCCGTCACACACCCTGATGCGGGAACTCGCCGGATCGCCACGCTGGTCGGAAAAACTGGCGGGAGTCCTGCGCGGAGGGGAATCCGTGGGGGAGCCCGCTGAGTACCTGGGTATCATGCTGGACGCCGGCTGCACCGCCGATGCCTGGGAGACCACGTACCAGCAGGTCCTGACAGGGGCGGATCCGGTTTTGGAGTGGGTACGGGGCACCGCCCTCAGGCCGGTCCTCGCCGTTCTGCCAGCCGACGACGGGGCTGCGTTCGAGGCCGAATACGCCGCCGCGCTGCGGGCGGCCTACCCTGGCACGGACCACGGGACGGTGTTCCCGTTCAGGAGGATCTTCGCCGTGGCCCGAAAGAACGCCTGAACGCGGAATTCCATTCGCTGTACTTTGCTTACGGCGCGCGTCACGCCACGTGACAACGGAACGAATGTGATGGGGCTTACAATGACGGAGCGGCTGTTGGGGGGAGGCTGATCCTTTTCCTGATTGGCCTCCAGACGACTTGTGGAGGTGCAGTGCTCTTCGGTTTGATGACCCGGCTGCTGGCCGTCCACAAGGCTCCTGTCGCGGCCATCGTCTCCCTGCAGCTGGTCCAGACGCTCGGCAACCTCCTCCTGCCCACCGTCAATGCGGCCATCATCGACGACGGCATCGTCCCCGGCGACACGAATGTCATCCTGAGGCTCGGCGCCGCCATGG
>DATFAE010000264.1:0-4448 GCA_035254945.1 Arthrobacter sp.
GAGGAATTCGTCCGCGGACGCCACGGACGGAAGCCCCAGCTCCCTGCGCAGGGCATTCAATTTGGGCAGCATCGCCTGCTCCACAGCCCCGAGGACAGCCCTGCGGACCAGCGCGTCCCGGGCCCTGCCGAGGAAGCCGCCCATCGGGGGCAGCCCCGGGCCGAACGGCGGCGTGCCCGGTGAATCAAGGGCCGGCGTGTAGGGCGAAAATGATGCCCAGGGCCCGCCCCAGGCTTCGGCGGCGAAGCCGGCGCCCCAGCTGTTGATGTCCACAAGGCAGGCGTCGGGCCGGAGTTCGGCGACGGCGGCCGTCAAGGCTGGAGCGTCGTAGCTGCCGCGGGCCGCGAACACGTTCGCGGCGGCCTCCAGCGCACGTTTTGGGCCGCGGGCCGTGTAGTCGTTCATGGCCACCGCCTCGATGCGGGGGTCCAGGGGTTCCGCCGCCAGGCCCAGGCTCCGCATCAGCTCCGTCTCGCTTGCCAGGGTGCGGACGTGCACCTGGTGGCCGCGGTCCCGCAGCTCAAGCAGCAGGGGTGTCATGGGAAACAGGTGTCCGCGGGCGGGCGAGGTGTAGGCAAGTATCGTGGACATCAGGTCACATCCTTGGTGAAGGGAGCGAGCATTTCCGCGAGGGCCCGCTCGGTTTGTTGCCGGCTGAGCCCGCTGTCGCGGCGCAGCAGCTTCCAGGTGTAGACGTCGCAGATGGCCACCAGCTGGGCCAGCCGCCGTTTGCGGACCGCCGCAGGCCGGTCCGTGAGGAACGGTGCAAACACGCTCTGGCACCATTCGCGGTGGAGCCGCCGGCCGCCGTCGGCCAGTTCCTTGATGGCCGGGATGCGCCCTTCTTCGGCAAGCATCCGCAGCACGCGGTCACCCATGAGCTCGTAGTGCTCCACCAGGTTGGCCACCGCGCCGCGGACGTCGCCGGGCACCACGCGTGCCCGGGCCTCCATGACCAGCCTGGACTGGCGTTCCGCGGCGGCGGCAAAGAGCTTGTCCTTGTTGCCGAAGCGGCGGATCACGGTCTGGACCGTCACGCCGGCACGGGAGGCCACCTGGTCCAGGCGGACCTGATCCGACGGCTGTTCCCAGAAGAGCTCCGTCACGGCGTCCAGGATGGCCTCGGCCGTGGCGGCGGCAGCGTCTGCCCGGGCTTCCATCCGGTAGGGCCGCCGGGCCTCTTCCACGACTTTCATGTTAACTACGTTAACCCTAAATTGGGCAGGGTCAAGAGGGTCAAAAGGGCCGGGACGGACGGAGGTTTGGGTGGAGTACGACGGCGGCACTTACCTGCCGTCGTGGGACGGGCCGGGGAGGGTCTTGAGCCAGGCCGGGATGCGTTCAGGAGGCAGTGGCCGGCTCCAGAAGAACCCCTGGGCGTGGCGTACGCCGAGGCGGCGGAGTTCGTTGACCTGCTCGATGGTTTCAACGCCTTCGGCCACCACGTCGAGCCGAAGGGTGTCGGCCATTCCGAGGACGAGTTCGATGATGGTGGCGCCGTGCGGGCCCCGTCCAAGTTCTTCCACAAACGTCCGGTCGATTTTCAGGGTCCGGGCCGAGAGCCACTTGAGGTAGCTCAGGGACGAGTACCCGGTGCCGAAGTCATCGATGGAAAGTCCCACCCCCAGGGCGTGGAGGCGCTTCAGCGTTTCCCTGGGCAGGTCAGGCTGGTCCATGAGGACCGTTTCGGTGATTTCCAGGTCGACCGCGCCGGGGTCTATCCCGGCGGATTGGATTGCTGCCTCCACGATGTTCGGGAAGTCCGCGGCGATGAACTGGCGTCCGGAAATATTTACGGCGGCTGAAATGCCCTGGGCCCCGCTCAGCAGTCCACGCCAGCTCTCCACCTGCCGGAGGGCTTCCTGGAGCACCCAGGTTCCAATGGGGACAATCAGGCCTGTCTCTTCGGCGATCGGAATGAAGGCGTCGGGCGTTATCAGCCCGTGCTCGCTGTGGTGCCAGCGCAGCAACGCCTCCACACCGACCGTAGCCCCGGTGCCCAGCTCCACGATGGGCTGGTAGGCCAGCGAGAACTCTTCCCGTTCCAAGGCAAGCCGCAGGTCGGATTCCAGATCGAGGCGCCCGGTGGCCCGCCCGGTCATCCGCACGTCGTAAACGGCCGAGGAGTCCCCGCCTGCTGATTTGGCCCGGTACATGGCGGCATCGGCTCCCTGCAGCATTGACTCGGCTGTATCGTCCGGTCCCGCCAGGGCGATGCCAACGCTGACGTTGAGGTAGATCTTGCGTCCGTCAACCTCGAAGGGGAGCCGGGTGGATTGCCTGATCCGTTCGGCCAGCGTCCTGGCCCCGCGCAGCATGAGGTTCTCACACACAATGATGAATTCGTCGCCGCCGAAACGGCCCACGGTGTCCCCGCTCCGGACAAAGGTTTTCAGCCGCTCGCCCAGAAGCATCAGGATGGTGTCGCCTGCACCGTGGCCGATGCCGTCATTGATCAGCTTGAACCGGTCAACGTCTACGAACATCACCACTGCGCGGGAGTCCCGGTCCAGCAGGTCCTGAAGAACCTCCGTGATCACATATCTGTTCGGCAGGCCGGTCAGGGCGTCATGGCGGGCCTGCCATTCCAGAATCTGCTCGGCCTTCTTGCGCTCGGTGATGTCCAGCACGGTATCCAGGAACCGCATAGGCTTCCCGTCCTCGCTTTCCACGCTCCGGATGCGTGAATGCAGCCACCGCTGCTGACCGTCAGTCCTGTCAATCCGGTATTCAAAATCTGCGAACCCGAGCCCTTCACCCAGGTTCTTCCAGACCTGTTGGACGCGATCCCGGTCCTCCGCGTGCGTCAGCTCAAGCAGCAGTTTCCTCGACGCCGCCTGTCCGGCCGCCAGGCCGAAGATGCGGGCGAACTCCTCCGAGTGCCAGGTCTCCCCGGTTTCCAGTGTGTGCTCCACGCTTCCAACATGGGCCATCTCCTGGGCCGCCAGCAGCCTTTCGCGCTCAACGGCAGCCGCGGCCCTGAGCCGCTGGATCTCGGTGATGTCACGGGCGATGGCCGATGCGCCGATCTGGTCTCCGTCCGGACCGTAGACGGGCGATACGGTCAATTCGACGTCGATCGCGGACCCGTCCTTGCACCCCCAGCGCGCCTCCAGGCCAGTGACGAACTTTCCGCTCCCGATGCTGGCTGCGACCTCGGCATCGAAGCCTGCTGCCTCGCGGGCGGTCAGCAGGCCGTAGTTTTGTCCCACAGCCTCTCTCGCGCTCCAGCCAAACATCCTGGCCGCCCCCGCGTTCCAGCTGGTAATCGTCCCGGTCATGTCTGCACTGATGATCGCGTCCCCGGAGGATTCCACCATGGCCGAGAGCCTGCGCAGGATGGCCTCGTTGTGCTTCCGGTCCGTAATGTCCTTCGAAATTGCCACAATGGCCACCGGCACGGTGTGCCGGCCCCGGATGGAACTGACTGTGGCATGGACCGGGAATTCCGTCCCGGCCCGGTGGCGCACCCACAGCTCCCCCGCCCAGTCACCACCGCTGGCCAGCCTTCGCGCTATCTCCCGGCCGGCGTTTTCCCGATGCGCTTCGTCGCCGGCGACGACACCCAGCTCCGTGAGCGCCATCCCCAGCACTTCAGGGGAACTGAACCCGTAAAGCCGCTCCGAAGCCCGGTTCCAGTAGGTGATCCGCCACTCGCTGTCCATTCCGATCACCGACTGCCCGATCTCGTCCAGCAACAGCGACTGCATGACCAGATCATCATCAGGCTCTTTAGCCAACAGTCCCCTCCCCCGCGCGACGGCAAGCGGTAACTCAACGCTTCATTCTGGGATACCCGAAAATTCCAAAGCCCAAACCTGTGAGAAGACTACTACCGGGACTGCTGAACCGGGCCAGGAAGGGCTTGGGAAACTCTTGCGCGATTCTTGACCGTTCCCTGCCCTGGTCCTTGATCCCGGCGGTGCACAGTGGGTTTTGTAAAGCCCGGAGCGCTGAATCAACGGGGTGAAACTGGGGTTGGCCCGGTGATCCAAGGGCTTTCCGTCGGGAAACAGCCGGCGGTCTCAAGCGCTTGGCGGTGTTATGAAGCCAGCACCGCCAAGCAGACCTCCTGGCCATCCGGACGCTTCACAGGGCAGGAGATATGAACGCACTAACTGAAACTTCCGCGGCGGCCGAGACCGCCGCCGCGGTCATTCCGTCCCGGCGCCGAGGCACCCCCCGCCACGGCGCCGGGGCTTCCACCGCCCGGGCGGGCTTCCTTGCCTGACGAGCGGCCAGTCGGGCTGGAACCGGCCACCCTACGGCGTCTGGCGGAGGACATTGAAAATCCCACGGCGGCGCTGAACTTCCTCGGGGACTTCCTGTCCATGCTGCCGGGACGCATCACCCGCATCCTCGAGACCCTGGCCGAACGCGACGCGAAACGCGCCATGGACGCCACCCTGAGCCTGAAGATCACCTCTGCCATGACGGGCGCGGTGGAA
>DATFAE010000265.1:0-4208 GCA_035254945.1 Arthrobacter sp.
GTGGTCGAGCTCGTCGACGAGGGCGTCCACCCGCTCCCGACCGAACGGGCAGACTTCCAGCGTGCGGACGGCTCCCTGCCCGCCCGCACCACGCAGAAGCCGATCGAGATCACCCAGCCCGAGGGCCCTTCGTTCACCGTCGAGGGCAACGTGGTGCGCTGGGAGAAGTGGGAGTTCCGGATCGGCTTCGACCAGGTCGAAGGGCTCAGCCTGCACCAGATCGGCTTCGAGGACGACGGCCGCCTCCGGCCGATCGTCTACCGGGCCTCGGTGGCCGAGATGGTGGTGCCGTACGGCGACCCGTCACCCATCCGGTCCTGGCAGAACTACTTCGACACCGGCGAATACCTCGTGGGCCAGTACGCCAACTCGCTGGAGCTTGGCTGCGACTGCCTGGGCGACATCACCTACCTCAGCCCGGTCATCAGCGACGCCTTCGGAAACCCGCGCGAGATCCGCAACGGAATCTGCATGCACGAGGAGGACTGGGGCATCCTCTCCAAGCACAGCGACCTCTGGACGGGCATCAACTACACCCGCCGCAACCGCCGCCTGGTGATCTCCTTCTTCACCACCATCGGCAACTACGACTACGGCTTCTACTGGTACCTCTACCTGGACGGCACCATCGAATTCGAAGCCAAGGCCACCGGCGTCGTGTTCACCAGCGCCTTCCCGGAGGGCGGCTCGGACAACATCTCCCAACTGGCCCCGGGTCACGGAGCACCCTTCCACCAGCACCTCTTCAGCGCACGCCTGGACATGGCCATCGACGGCTTCACCAACCGGGTGGAGGAGGAGGACGTGGTCCGCCAGGCGATGGGCGAAGGCAACGAACGCGGCAACGCGTTCTCCCGCAAGCGCACCGTGCTGGCGCGCGAGTCGGCAGCAGTCCGGGAAGCTGACGCCCGCAGCGGCCGGACCTGGATCGTCTCCAACCCGGAGTCCCGCAACCGCCTGGGGGAACCGGTCGGCTACAAGCTCCACTCAGAAAACCAGCCCACGCTGCTGGCCGATCCGGGTTCATCCATCGCACGCCGCGCCGCGTTTGCCACCAAGGACCTGTGGGTCACCCGCTACGCCGACGACGAGCGTTACCCCACCGGCGACTTCGTCAACCAGCACTCCGGCGGCGCAGGCCTCCCCGCCTACGTATCGCAGGACCGCGACATCGACGGGCAGGACATCGTGCTTTGGCACACCTTCGGCCTGACCCACTTCCCCCGTGTCGAGGACTGGCCCATCATGCCCGTGGACACGGTGGGCTTCAAGCTGCGGCCCGAAGGCTTCTTCGACCGCAGCCCGGTGCTGGACGTGCCCGCCAGCGCCGCCGGATCAAGCGAGTCCGGAAGTTGCCACGATGATGCCGGCGCCGGCGCCCACTGCCACGGCTAGGGGAACCAGTGACACTCACGCGACGGGCCCGCATCAGCGGGCCCGTCCTGCATCCGCGGCTGTGCGCCGTGGTGGTGGCAGCCTCCAGTGCCGTACACGTGTGGCTCGCCGTCCAAAACCAGCACGGTGCGTGGCTAAGTGCCCTGATGCTGGCACTCGCCGGTGTCTGCCTGCCGTGCGCGCTGCACATCTGGCGGCATAGCCGGGTGGCCGCCATCCGGAGGGTCATGGCGTGCGCGGTCTCCATGGCCGCCCTTCATGGCCTGCTGCTGCTGGTGGGCGGCGGTTCCGGTGGGCACGCGCACACCGGAGTGCCGCCGTCGAACGTTGCGGACGCATCCGGCGCCGGCGGACTCCTGCCGGTCATCGCCCTGGAAATCACGACGGCGTTGCTCGCCGCGACACTGGTTGCCCGCCTCAGGTCCGTCCCCCACGTAACAAGCATTTAACTTTTCCGTCCGACGCACGTAACGCCGGTTTGGCTACTCTGGTTCAACAAGGTTTACTAGTAGCTAACACCAACCGGACAGGAACGTTTCGATGACAAGTGTCGCAACCCCTGCTGTATCCGCTTCACCCCTTACCGACAGAATTTCCCTGGCGGACATCGCCCGGGCGCACGATGTCCGCTTTATCCTGGCCACGTTCGTGGACATGACCGGCAAGCCCTGCGCCAAGCTGGTTCCGGTGGAGGCAGCCGACGAGCTGGAAAACGGGGCCATGGGCTTCGCCGGTTACGCGGCAGGCCTCATCGGCCAGAAGCCCCAGGACCCGGACCTGATCGCCGTCCCGGACCTGGCATCCTTCACCCCGGTCCCCTTCATCAAGGAAGGCCTGGCGATCATCCACTGCGACCCGCACGTCAACGGCCAGCCCTGGCCGTACGCGCCGCGGGTGATCCTGAAGAACACCCTGGCCCGCCTGGCCGGGCAGGGCATTCAGGCCAAAATCGGTGCCGAGGTTGAGTACTTCCTGGTCAGGAAGAACGACGACGGGACGCTGACTACCGCCGACGAGCGCGACGATTCACCCCGCCCCTGCTACGACGCCCGCGGCGTCACCAGGATGTACGACCACCTCACCTCCATCTCCGAAGCGATGAACTCCCTGGGCTGGGGCAACTACGCCAACGACCACGAGGACGCTGCCGGCCAGTTCGAGCAGAACTTCAACTACGCGGATGCGCTCACCACCGCGGACCGTGTGGTCAGCCTCCGCTACATCCTCAACATCCTGGCCGGGCAGCACGGCATGACCGCCACGTTTATGCCCAAGCCGTTCACGGACCGGACCGGCACAGGCCTGCACTTCCACCTGTCCCTGTGGTCCGGCGCCGAGGCGCTCTTCCCGGGTGATGACGGTCGGGCGGACGACGGCGGCCGCGGCCTTGGGCTGTCAGGGCTCGCTTACTCGTTCATCGCCGGCATCCTGGATCACGCGCCCGCGCTGCAGGCCTTCCTGGCTCCGACGGTGAACTCCTACAAGCGCTCGGGTGCCACCACCAGTTCCTCCGGTGCCACGTGGTCGCCCCGGAAGGCATCCTTCGGCGGCAACGACCGTACGCACATGATCCGCGTTCCGGACAACAAGCGCATTGAACTCCGCTCGGGCGACGGCTCAGCCAACCCCTACCTCGCCATAGCCACTGCCATCTCCGCCGGGCTGGACGGAGTGGAAAAGGCCGCCGATCCCGGGCCGCCGTCCGGCCCCGGTGAATCCAAGCCTGATGCCCATCTCCTGCCGGCCACGCTGCTGCACGCCGTGGAAGCCCTGCGTCGCGATCCGGTGGTCCTGGCCAGCCTCGGCGGCGACGCCGAGATCGGCAAGTACTACGCGGACGCCAAGGAAGAGGAATTCCTGAGCTGGCACAACCAGGTCAGCGACTGGGAAATCCGCGCGTATTTGACTTCCATCTGACCTACCCTCCATCTGAGAACCCCAGCAAGTAAAGGACACACCATGTGTGGAATTGCCGCGCTGCAGTTGCGCAACCCCTCGCTGCACCCCCGGATGGGCAGCCTGCTGTCCTCCATGATGTGCCAGATCGTGGACCGCGGACCTGACTCCGCCGGCTTGGCCGTCTACAACACCCCCGGCCTGGTTTCGCAGGGAACGTCCACGCTGAGCCTCCTGGGCAAGGACCAGGGAATGACGACGGCGGCCATCACCGCAAGCGTCGCCGCCCTGCTGCCGGCCGACGCGGCAGCAGCCACGAAAGTGGTGGGGGACACCACCCTGGTGAGTGCCGCCGTCGGGACTGACCTTTTGGTGAAAGCGGTCATCGAAACCCTCCCCGGCTCCACCATCATCGGCCGAGGCGAGCACGTGGCCGTGATGAAGAGCGTGGGGCACCCCATGGAGATTGCGGCCGAGCACGGGCTGGAGGCCATGGCGGGGAGCCAAGGCCTCTCCCACACCAGGATGGCCACCGAGTCCGCGGTGACTGCGGGCGGCTCGCATCCCTTCTCCGTGGCGGACGATCTGTGCCTGGTGCACAACGGCTCCTTCTCCAACCACGCCACCATCCGGCGGGGCCTCTTGCGCGAGGGCGTGGTGTTCGACTCCGACAACGACACCGAGGTGGGCGCCCGCTACGTGGCCTCTCGGCTGCAGCAGGGCGACACCCTTGAAGAGGCCCTGGTCAACCTCGGCAAGGTCTTCGACGGCTTCTACACCCTGGTGGTCACCACCGCCGACAGCATGGCCGTGGTCCGGGATCCCATCGCCTGCAAGCCCGCCATCATCGCCGAAACCGCCGACTACGTGGCCATGGCCTCCGAATACCGCGCCCTGGCAGCCCTGCCCGGCATCGA
>DATFAE010000266.1:0-2198 GCA_035254945.1 Arthrobacter sp.
CGTCACCGGCGACCCCGGACGCACTGTCCTCAGCACATCCCAGGCGTGGGACCGGAAGGGCCCGGACTTCTGCAGCACGGGAACGGCCATGGCGGAAGCGGGATCGCCGGCGTAGAACGCCTCCACGGCCCGGGAAATGGGACCCAGATCAGGCACTTCCTCAACCTCGCCCGGACGCAGCTCCGGGTGGATCTGCCCGGTCAGCTCACCGGGCACGGCGGTCCAGCCGGAGGCCAGGACCACACCGTCCTGCGCCAGGATGGTGAACGGGCCGTCCGGCGTGGACATCACTAACAGCTGGGCTTTCATTGCATCGCTTTCTCTGGAACGGCTGGTTCACGCAAGGGGGATGTGGGTGCCGCAGCGGCGCGCCACAGGTGCATGGTGGCGTAGGACCGCCACGGACTGACGACGCGGAAATCAGGACTAAGTAAACCGGGGCTGCTAACCGGCGCGGCAAGGGCACGGATCCCATTTCTCACAGCGGCGTCGTTAGCCAGGAAAACGTCCGGCGCGCCCAGGACGCGCATGGCCACGTAACCCACCGTCCAGGGACCCACGCCGGGAAGGGGAAGCAGTTTCGCCCCCAATCCGGGCAAGTCGTCGCCGTAGCCGAAATCCAGCATGCCTTCCGCGAGGGCAGAGGCTATGGAACGGATGGCGTCGATCCGGCGCTGCGGACCGCGCAACAGCGTGTAGCCCTTATCCGCGATTTCTGCGGCGGTCGGAAAGATCCGGTCAAGGTTTTCGGCGGGCATCAGGCTGGGACTGCCCGCCGCGGACAGCTGCGTCAGCGCGGTTCGGGCTGCGGCCACCGTGACCTGCTGCCCGATCATGGCCCTGACCAGGAGTTCCTGCGGGTCAACGGCCCCCGGAAGCCGGATGCCGGGGGTATCGGCCACAGAGACGGCAATCCGGGGATCCCCCGCCAGGGCGCTGTCGATCGCCACCGGATCGGCGTCCAGGTCGAACAGCCTGCGCACCCTGCTCAGCAGGGCCGGCAGGTCGCGGAGGTCCACCGCGCCGATGGTGAGGGTCAGCGGCCGTCCCGGCGCGCCGCCGTCGTACTCCACGCTGAACCGGGCATCACCGTGCGGAAGCCGCAGGGTACGGGCGTACGACGTCGGTGTTCCCACCTCGATCCCGGGGATCGCCCTGACGGCGAGGAAGGTGAAGATGCCGGGATCAAAAGGTTCACGGTAGGGGAGGGAGAGCGTAAGCGCCGTGGCCGCGGTCCCGGGCTTGTGGTGCCGCGCCGTGCCCCGTACTGCAGTGGGCGTCATGGCGAACACCTCCACCATGGTCTCGTTGAACTGCCGGACACTGCTGAAACCGGACGCGAAGGCAATGTCCGCCAGCTTCATGGAGGTGGACACCAGCAGCGTGCGGGCCGTTTGGGCGCGGCTGGCCCGGGCCAGGGAGAGCGGTCCGGCGCCAAGTTCGTGGCTGAGGATCCGGTTCAGCTGGCGTGCCGAATAACCCAGCCGGGCCGCCAGGCCCTCCACGCCGTCCCGGTTGATGACGCCATCGTTGATGAGGCGCATGGCCCGGCCGGCGAGGTCCTGCCGGACGTTCCAGGCGGGTGTCCCGGGTACCGCCTCGGGAAGGCAGCGCTTGCAGGCCCGGTAGCCGGCGTCGTGCGCTGCCGCGGAGGTTTCGTAGAAGGTGACGTTGGCCGCCTTGGGGGTCCGGGCGGGGCAGGAGGGCCGGCAGTAGATACCGGTGGTCCGGACAGCGGTATAGAACTGCCCGTCGAACCGGGTGTCGCGCGCATCGATCGCACGGTAGCGCTGCCAGAAGTCCATGCCCCCTATCCTGCCAGCCCGGGCCAGTGCCTGCTAGCGGAAATCGGACATGGCCGTGGGCGGTTGGGTAGAGTCGAAGCATGACCGTCCGCCCGACACCGACCGGCCCGGAACGGCTCCGCGAACTGCTGTCCGGAGACGCCCGGCGGATCGCGCCGCAGCTGCTGGGGTCCGTCCTGAGCCACAACAGCCACGAGGGGACGGTGGCCGTGCGGATCACCGAGGTGGAGGCCTACATGGGCCCCGGCGGTTCAATGCACCCGGATCCCGGCTCGCACACGTTCCGCGGTCCCACGGCGCGCAACGCCCCCATGTTCGGGCCGGCCGGCCACTTGTACGTCTATTTCACGTATGGCATGCACTATTGCGCCAACATCGTCTGCGGCCCTGAGG
>DATFAE010000267.1:0-11436 GCA_035254945.1 Arthrobacter sp.
CTGCACCCGGTGGAGGGTGAACCGCGGACGCTCCCGCTGAAGCGGGTGGACGGGAGGCTGGTGTTCGTCCTCGGCGGGGACCGCGCAGAGGACGTGGAACGGCTGGTTGTGGAGTGGCCGTCGGAGAACCTGCGGGACGTCACCCTGATTGACACTCCGGGAATCGCATCCTTGTCCGAGGACGTTTCGGCCAGGTCCGTCCGCTTCCTCACGCCGGGGGATTCGCCTTCCCAGGCCGACGCCGTCATATACCTCATGCGGCATATGCACGCCTCGGATCTCCGGTTCCTGGAGTCTTTCAGGGACACGGAGGCAGGACGGTCCGGCACCGTCAACGCCTTGGCTGTGCTGTCCCGGGCAGACGAGATCGGCGCGGGGCGGATCGATTCCCTGCTTTCTGCCGCGGATATCGCCGAGCGGTATCGCCGGGACCACAGCCTGCGGAAGCTGGCATTGGGGGTGGTCCCGGTGGCCGGGCTCCTGGCGCAAAGTGCCAGGAGTATGCGCCAGGCTGACTTCGAGTCGCTGGCCCTGCTTGCCGGCATGGACCGGGCGGCCCGGGAGAAGCTGTTGCTCTCTGCTGACAGGTTCCTGCGGGCCGCCGTGCCGGAGGGCCTTGGCCCCGATGCCAGGGCCTCGCTCCTGGACCGGTTCGGGCTGTTTGGAATCCGGCTGGGGGTGGTGCTGATCCGGGCCGGGTTCACGGATCCCACACCGCTGGCGCACGAACTTGCCAGGCGCAGCGGCCTGGACCCGCTGCTGGCCCTGGTGGCCCGGCAGTTCCATGCCCGCGCCGGCGCCCTCAAGGCACGCACCGCACTGGTGGGGGTGGAAACCCTCCTCCGGACATCACCGCACCAGGGCACGGAGGTCCTGAGGGCTTCCCTGGAACGGCTCCAGGTCAACGCCCACGAGTTCCGCGAACTGCGCCTGCTCGCCGCGCTTCGCACCGACGGGACTTCCCTTGACCGCGGACTGGCGGAGGAAGCGGAGAGGCTGATCGGCGGGTCCGGCACGGCGGCGTGCCTCCGGCTGGGCCTGCCACCGGAGGCAGCACCAGAGGAGGTCATTGCGGAGGCCCGGGAATCCCTTCGCCGCTGGCGCCTGGTTTCGGAGAACCCTTTGACGGACCGTTCAGCGATGGACGTGGCCCGTGTGGTGATGCGGAGCTGTGAAGGTGTCCTGGCCGACTCCGCCGCCCTGCAGCTGAACTAGGCTTTCCGGGTCCGCAGCCAGGCATTGCTGGAGGGCAGGAACAGCAGCACCAGCCCCGCGAATGCCATCAGGATCTGGGCTGCCCACAGAAGCCAGACGTAATTGCCGCCGCCGCCCTCAGGAACGAGGAACGCCGCCGCCACCAGCATCGCTCCCACGTGGACGAGCAGCAGCGGAATGATCAGCCAGCGGACCCAGCCCCGCCTGCCGTTCACTATTGCCAGTGCGGCGGCTTCCAGCAGGATCACCAGCAGCATGGCGCCCGTGCTGCCCCAGAAGACAATGGCCGAGGCAGCGGTCAGGGCGTCGGCGTCACCGCCGGGCGACATCCCATCCACCACCGAGCGCAGCCGTTCCAGGTGGGAGTCACGGGTGAGGAAGGAGCCCACCAGCACTGCGAAGCCGGCAACGAAGCTGAACAGCCAAAGGGTCCTTGCCATTCGCAGGGGGCGCGGCATTTCCGGCACGGCAGCGATGGGCGCCGGCGCGGTATAGGACAGGCCCGGCCGTGGCGGCGGCGCCGGCGCAGCGGGCCGCGCGGCTGGCTCACCTGACGGGGACGCGGGCTGGGCGGTCCCCAACTGGGGTTCTCCGTCGGGTTCATGAGCCATGGGTATCATTTCCGGTCGTCGGTACCGTGCGTGTCAGCATCACCGGTGCTTGGGTCGCCGGCCGATCCGCCGTCGGCGCCTCCCGCCCCGCTGGACCCGCCCACGCCGCGGCCGCCGGTGTCCGGACCGGCGCCGGACGTACCGCCGTCGGCCTTTGCCTTCGCCTCCAGCTCATCCTTGAGCTTTTTCAGGCGCGCGGCCTCGGCCTGGTTGCGGCGGCGGAGTTCGAGGTTGCGGAGGAAATCGGGATCGTCGTCCGGGGCGGTGGGGTGGCTGTAGTTCTGCCGGGCCGGCGGATTACCCCGCGGACGGCCGATGAGCAGCCACAGAATGGCGCCCAGAACCGGCAGGACAATCATCACGATGATCCAGGCGGGCTTGGAGATGCCCCGGGTGAGGCGTCCGTCAGTGCGGATCACGTCCACCAGGCCATACACAAAGATGGCAAGTACTGCGACGGCGAGAACCACACGGAAGAGCATGGCATTAAGTCTATCGTCCGCACGGGGCGGGCGTTCAGGGAGGGCAGCTAAACTTGGATGGTGGCTTTCCTGAAATATTCCCTGATCCGGCTGGCGCTCTTCGCGCCGCTCTTTGTGCTGTTCCTCTACCTGGGCCTGGGCGCGGTGTTGTCCGTCATCTGCGCCGCCGGCATCGCCTTCGCGGTCAGCTATCTCTTTTTCCAGCACCAGCGCGATGAGGCCGCTGCCGCCATGCGCCGCAGGTTCACCGGCAAGGCCGCGCCCCTCCGCACCGCCGGCGAAGTGGACGACGCACAGGCCGAGGACGCCCTGGTGGACGCCAACCCGGACGTCACCATCCGCACCGACGCCAAGCCGGCAGAGCCCAAGGGCACCAACAGCTAGAAGCCGTGGCTGAGCACCAGTCCCAGTGAGAACAGCAGGCTGTAGCCGAGGTTGATCAGCCCGGTCTGCTTCAGCACCGGGATGAGGCTCTTGCGCTTGCGCCCGTTGATCATCAGCCAGGCCGGCATCAGGCACGCGGGGATGAGGAGCAGGACGATCAGCATCCAGGGCCGCCCCGGCGCCAGGATGATCACCAGCAGGATGGCCACGGCGAGCATCAGCACGTAGCTTTCGCGCGCGTGCTTGTCACCCAGGCGCACCGCCAGGGTCTTTTTCCCGGCCTGCATGTCCGTGGGGATGTCCCGCACGTTGTTGGCCATCAGCAGGGCACAGGCAATGAGTCCGGTGCCGATGGCGCCGATGATGGACGCGAGGTTGATCTGTCCCGCCTGCGTGTACGTGGTGCCCAGCGTGGCCACCAGGCCAAAGAAGACGAACACGAACACATCGCCCAGGCCCATGTAGCCGTAGGGGTTCTTGCCGCCGGTGTAGCCCCAGGCGGCCATCACGCAGCCCAGTCCCACCAGGATCAGCCACCAGCTCTGCGTGATCACCACGAGCACCAGGCCAACCACCATGGCAGCGGCGAACGCGCCGAAGGCCGCGTACTTCACCTGCTCGGGGCGCGCAGCCCCGGATCCCACGAGCCGCAGCGGGCCCACCCGGTCCTCATCCGTGCCGCGGATGCCGTCCGAGTAGTCGTTGGCGTAGTTCACGCCGATCTGCAGCAGCAGTGCCACGAGCCCGGCAAGGATAGCGTTGAAGAGCAGGAACGAATCCATTTCGTAGGCTGCCGCGGTGCCGATCAGCACCGGCGCGATCGCCGCCGGCAGGGTGCGGAGGCGGGCGCCTTGGATCCATTGGGCGGCTGTGGCCACGGTAAGTACCTCGTGTTGGGTCGGGGTTCGGCGAATCGGTGATGCACCTGCCGCAAAGCCGCGGCCGGTGCAGGACTACTTTACTTTCCCTGGTGCAGGGCGTTGAGCCGGCCGGTCATGGCCAGGCGGTCCGGCTTGCCGTTGGGCAGCATCAGCAGCTCCGGCGCGGTCAGCACAGTTTTCGGCGCGAGGAGTCCCAGCGTCCGGTGCCATTCCTGTTCAAGCACGACGGCGGGATCCCCGCCGGACGCGGCGTCCGCCCCGGAGCCGGGCTGGACAGGTCCGCCGAACCCCGGCAGGACGGCCACGTAGGCGGCCACGGCCTGGCCCCACTCCGCGGACGGGACACCCGCCACAAAAGCCGCCCTCACGCCGTCGGACTTTTCGAGCTCCGCCTGCACGTGCGTGGCGGAGACCTTGACGCCGCCGGTGATGATCACGTCATCGGCGCGGCCCAGCACCGTGAGCCGGCCGTCCGCGTCGAGGCTGCCGAGATCGCTGGTGCGGTACCAGCGGACGCCGTCCTCCTCGAAGAAGACATCCGCGGTCTGCTCCGGGGCATCGAGGTAGCCGGCGGCGATGGTGTCGCCGCCCAGGAGGATGTGGCCGTCCTCGGCGATCCGGACGGCCGAGCCTTCCAGCGGATAACCGTCGTAGATGCAGCCGCCGCAGGTTTCCGCGGAGCCGTACGTGGTGAACACCCGGACCCCGGCCTCGCGTGCGGCGTCCAGGAGCTGGCCGGACGCCGGGGCACCGCCCAGCAGGACGCCGTTGAAGCGCCGCAGCACCGCCAGGGTTTTCGGCGACGGGTCCTCCAGGAGCCGCTGCAGCTGGGTGGGGACCAGCGAGGTGTACCGGTGCTTGTCCGTCAGCTCCAGGGCTGCGGCGGTGAAGGCTTCCGGCGTGAAACCCTGGGACATGTCCATGACCCACGGGCGGGTGCCGGCGAACAGTGAACGCACCAGCACCTGCACGCCGGCTACGTACTGCACCGGCAGGGCCAGGAGCCACTGCCCCTCACCCTTGAGCGCGAACGCGGTGGCCATGGAGGAGGCGGCCAGGGCCTCCACGGTCAGGATGGTGGCCTTGGGGGTCCCGGTGGAGCCTGAGGTCCGCACCACGGCCACGGCGTCGTCGCAGCCGGGAGTCTCCACATGGCCCACTACCAGGCCGCCGTCGTCGCTGACGGAAAGCTCGACGGCGGGCCCCTCACCGTGGAGCGCCGCGGCCAGCGCCTTGAGGGCGGGGTCGATGTCTACGGGGCCGATATTCATGGGTCCGATGTTCATGGATGTCCTGCCTTAGAAGTAGTGCGGGAAACGGGACCAGTCGGGGTCGCGTTTTTCCAGGAACGCCTCTTTGCCCTCCACGGCTTCGTCCGTCATATAGGCCAGCCGGGTGGCTTCGCCGGCAAAGACCTGCTGGCCGGCCAGTCCGTCGTCAGCGAGGTTGAAGGCGAATTTGAGCATGCGGATGGCCTGTGGGGACTGCCGGGCGATGTCGGCCGCGTACTCCAGGGCCACGTCCTCAAGCCGTTCGTGGTCCACGGCCTCGTTCACCGCGCCCATCCTGACCATGTCCTCGGCGGTATATTCGCGGGCCAGGAAGAAAATCTCGCGGGCCGCCTTCTGGCCGATCTGGCGGGCCAGCAGCGCCGAGCCATAGCCGGCGTCGAAACTGCCCACCGTGGCATCGGTCTGCTTGAACTTGCCGTGCTGCCGTGAGGCGATGGTGAGGTCCGAGACGACGTGCAGCGAGTGGCCGCCGCCGGCAGCCCAGCCGTTGACGACGGCGATGACCACCTTGGGCATGGTGCGCATGAGCCGCTGGACTTCCAGGATGTGCAGCCGGCCGGCGCGGGCGGGGTCGATGGTCTCCTGGGGCTCGCCGTCGGCTGTGTTCTGTACTACGTAGCGGTACCCGTCCCTGCCCCTGATCCGCTGGTCCCCGCCGGAACAGAACGAATGCCCGCCGTCCTTGGGCGAGGGGCCGTTGCCGGTGAGCAGGACGGTGGCCACGTCCGGGGTCATCCGGGCGTGGTCCATGGCACGGTAGAGCTCGTCCACGGTGCCGGGCCGGAACGCGTTGCGGACCTCCGGCCGGTTGAAGGCGATCCTGACGGTGGGCAGGTCCCTGGTGACTTCCCCGGCTGCATTACGCTCCACCTGGCGGTGGTACGTCATGTCCTGGAAGTCGTCAAAGCCGGACACGGCTCGCCAGCGGGAAGGATCAAAAACGTCGGACACCTTGGCGGGGAATTGGTTGCTCACCGGACAAGTCTAGTAATCCGGCTCAGCTGATGCAGAACTCGTTCCGGCTTGGCTGCGTCGAGTTCCCCGGGCGGGCGGATGGCGCAGCCGTCACGCCAGACGAGTTTGCCGTTGTGGACCAGGGTTTGGTCCTCCGTCGCAAAGCCCTGCTCGATCATGGACCGGATGAAGCCTTCGTCCTGCGGCTCCACCGCCCATTCCAGGGTTTCGGCCCACCAGTCCGCGAGGGCGTGTGGGTTCCGGCAATCCGTGACAGTCTGAATGTTCAGTCCCATGGGTCCAACCTACGACGGCGGCTGCCGGGCTGGTAGGGAACGGCTGGTCGGGAGGGCACCAAGCAACGCGGGGTCACTCCTGGCCCAATATGAGGCGCTTATTGGGCCAGGAGTGACCCCGCGTTGGAATGTATAACGTGGCAAATGTGAGCACGTTATCTTGACAGATTGTCATGACATGGATCACAGTGGGGTAGGAAAGGCTTTTCCGAAACGTTGGCAGCGTGGCCGTCCAGGTCCGCGGCCAACACCTTCCAGCCATGCCGCAGGCACGGCACGCATCGTGAGAGACAGGACAGAGCATTGTCAGAGCAGACAAGAATCTCCAGCATCAGCCGCAGGCAGTTCGGACTGACGGCCTTCGGCCTCTCAGCCCTCGCCGTCGGCCTCTCCGCCTGTGGGGGCGGCGGCGGTGGTTCAACCGAAGGCGGCGCCAAGACCCTTCAGCTGGTCCTTTCCGGTGACACCAACCAGGGCGGCGCATTTGCTGCAGCCGCCGCGAAGTACAAGGAAGCCACCGGCATCACCATCGAGGTGGTGGACGTTCCTACCGCGGACATCACCACCAAGCTCAAGAACGCCGCCACCGCCAACGACCTGCCGGCCCTGGCCCGTGTGACCGGCCTCGATCCGCTCTGGGTCAACCAGCTCCAGGACCTCACTGACATCGCCAAGTCCCGAAACATCGACGAAAAGTTCCTGCAGGAAGCACCGGACGGAACCATTCCGGCCATCCCGTCGGACCTCACCGCCGTCGGGCTTTTCGTGAATAAGAGCCTCTTCGAGAAGGCCGGCGTGGCGTTTCCCACGGCCATCGAGGATGCCTGGACCTGGGATGAGTTCGTCGCGGCCGTCAATGAGGTCCGCGAGAAGGCCGGTGCCAAGTACGGCGTGGTCATGGACCGCTCCGGCCACCGCCTGCGCGCGATGATGTACGAGTTCGGCAGCACCGCGTTCGCGAAGGAAGGCGACAAGTACGCCGCTGACGACGAAGCCGTGGAGACGCTCGAGTACTTCAAGAAAATCAACGACGACAAGACCATGCCAAAGTCCGTCTGGCTCAGCGGCGAAGACGGCAATGCCATGTTCAAGAGCGGCCAGGTTGCCGCGTACTATTCCGGCAGCTGGCAGGTTGCCGATTTCAACAAGAACATCAAGGACTTCGAATGGATGTCCGTGCCGCTGCCCAAGAAGAAAGCCAACGCCACCAACCTCGGCGGCGGCTTCATGATCGCGTTCAAGGACACCGGCGCCGATGAGGAAGCCAAGAAGTTCATCGAGTGGTTCTATGACGACGCCAACTACACCGAGTTCGCCAAGCTCGGCGGCTACCTGCCGGTCAAGGCTGACCTGAAGGTTGACTACCCGTTCCAGCAGTCCTCCTTCGAGCTGTACCAGAAGCAGATTGCCGGCAACGAGGCCAAGGGCGACAACGCCATCAAGCGGGTGGTGGCCGAGGCCTACGCCGAGACCCCGTTCTCCGGCGACCCGCTGCGGGAGGAAACCGTCAAGATGCTCGGCGGCAGCCAGGACGCCAAGACTACGGTGGAGAACATCGTGAAGCTCTACAACGGTGCCTGATCGGTGGCTAATCCAACATTGAGCTCCACGGTGACGCCGGGGACACCCGGTAAGGGCGCCGTGCGGAGCAAGTCCCAGATGAAGCGGCACAACCGCTACGTCATCGCCCCGCTGGTACTCATCGGCGTCAACGTGGTGCTCTTCCTGGTGTTCTTCGTCTGGCCCGGCGCCCTCGGCCTGATCTACTCGTTCACGGACTACCGGGGCGTTGGCCGGCTGAACTTCATCGGCCTGGCCAACTTCCAGAAGCTCTTCGCGGACAGCACGTTCTACGCCGCGCTGAGCAGGACCTTCCTGTACACGGTTTTCTCGGTGCCGCTGGTCTACGTATCGTCGCTGGGCATCGCGGCGCTGTTGGTCAGCAAGGCCACCAGGGGGCGGACGGCCGCGAAGGTGATCATCTTCCTTCCCTGGCTGATCTCCCCGATCGTGGTGGGCGTCATCTGGAAGTGGATGTTCGGCCAGGACTTCGGCTTTGTGAACTTCGTGATCTCGACGCTGGGCGGAGCCCCGGTGCCGTGGTCCAGCAACGGCAACCTGGCCCTGACGGTGGTGATCTTCGCCTCGGCCTGGGGCGGCACCGCCTTCAACATGTTGCTGTTCATCGCCGCGCTGAAAAACATCCCGGAGGCGCTGCTGGAGGCGGCCGAACTGGACGGGGCCAACGCCTGGCAGCGGTTCCGGCACGTGACCCTGCCGGGCATCGCGCCGACGTCGTTCATGGTCATCCTGCTGTCCACCATCCATGCCATGAAGGAGTTCGCCATGATCCAGGCGCTGACCAACGGCGGCCCCGGCACGGAGAACACCCTGATCGTCCAGTACATCTACAAGACCGGCTTTGAGCAGTCCAAGGTGGGCTACGCGAGTGCCGCGTCCATGGTGCTGATGGTGGTCCTGCTGGCCATCGCCCTCATCCAGCTGCGCTTCAACAGGAAGAAGGGCTGACCCATGGCGACCGCTGCCAACCTGCCCCCCGCCGTCGCGGAAGAATCCGCCCTCGGCGCCGAGAAAACCGCCGCCGGCACGGCCAAGCGCAACAACCGGGAAGGCCGGACCAAGCTGTCCGCGCCGCTGACCGGTGTGTTGTGGCTGATCGTTGCCATCTATGCGCTGCCGCTGCTGTGGTTCCTGCTCAGCTCGTTCAAGCCGGGCAGTGAACTGTTCAGCTATCCGCTGTCCATGATTCCGCGGGAATGGACGTTCCAGGGCTTCGTGGACGCGTGGGAGCGGGTGGACTTTGCCCGGTACTTCGTGAACACCGCCACCGTGGCGCTTGTGACCACTGTGCTCACCGTGTTCTTCAGCGCCTGCACCGGCTACGCGCTGGCCAAGTACAACAACAAGGGCACCCGGCTGTTCTTCGTCTGCATCCTGGCCACCACCATGCTGCCCACCGAGGTGATCCTGAACCCGACGTTCTCGGTGATCCGCGACCTCGGCCTGTACAACTCGCTGGCCGGCATCATCGTGCCGTCCGTGCTGACCGCAACGGGTGTGTTCATGTTCCGCCAGTTCTTCCTGACGGTTCCGGATGACCTGCTGCATTCAGCCCGGATCGACGGTGCCAGTGAGCTGGCCATCTTCTTCCGGATCATGCTGCCGCTGTCCAGGCCCATCCTGTTCACGCTGGCCATCTTCTCCTTCCAGTGGCGCTGGAACGATTACATCTGGCCGCTGATCGTGCTTAACGATCCCAAGTGGTACACCCTCCAGGTGGCGCTGCGGAGCATCGTCGGCGCGGAGAACATCGACTGGCCGGTGCTCCTGGGCGCCTCGGTGATCTCCATCCTGCCGCTGGTGCTGGTGTTCGCCGTGTTCCAGAAGTACGTGCTCAACGCCGATGTCAGCGCCGGGCTGAAGGACTAGAGGGTGGCCTTGATGAAGGATGCGATTGTGAAGCAGCCGGCTGACGCCCCGTTCGTTGCCGGACTCGTCGAGGCGGCGGACCGGTATGTCGGTTCGCTGGTGCAGGCGCACGACGGCGGCGTGGCGGGCCTTCCGCACCGCGCCGCCATGGGCAGGCTGCTGGCTTTGGCAACGGTCTATACGGAACCGGGATCCGCCCACCGCGGTTCTCCGGCGCTGCCGGAAGCCATGGCCGCCTGCGTGGCCCGGCTGGAACACCTGCAGGGCCCCACTGGCCTGTTCGCCGGCACCAATCTGAGCTCACCGCCGGACTCAGCGTTCACCATCAACGACGCCTGCATGGCGCTGGAGATCATGGACGCTGCCGGCGGACCGGCGGAACAGGACAGCGGCGGGGCAGGGGACGGCGGCGGTGCCGCCGTCGGGCTGGTGGATGTACGACGGCGGCTGCGCGCCGTCGTCGGACGCATCACCGACGCGCTGGTCACCGGGGGAGTGCACACCCCCAACCACCGCTGGGAGCTGTGCGCCGCGCTGGCCAGGATCCATTCCCTGCAGGAGCGTGAGGGCAGCCCCCGTCCCGAAATTTTGGCGCGCATCGGGGAGTGGCTGGCTGAGGGGATCGACCAGCTGCCGGATGGCATGTATTCGGAGCGGAGCGCGCTGTACGCCACGGCGGTGACCAACCCATCGCTGCTGGCCATCGCCGACCACGCAGGCGTGCCCGGGCTGCTGGAGCACGTACGGGCGAACCTGGCCGCGTTCCTGCCGTGGTTCAATGCTGACGGAAGCACGGAGTCGCTGTTTTCCCGCCGCCAGGACCAGTGGACCACGTTCAACGGCGAGGCTTTCCAGCTGCTGTACCGGCGGCTGGCCAACCAGGACGGCCGTGCGGACTTCGCCGCCGCGGCGGCATGGCTGGGGCAGCTCCCGCTGCTTGAGCCGGCCAAGGCGCTGGCCAGGACACGGCTTGATCCGTGGCTGGGGCTGGAGCTGCCCGGCGCTCCCGGTGTTCTGGGCGGCGTCCCGCCCGTCATGGCGCCGGACCATGCCGTACTGTCCAGCTGCGGGATCCACCGGTTCCGCCGGTCCGGAAGCGTGGTGACCGTCTTTGGCGGGTGCGACGAACTGGTGCCCGGCGTGGTGTCCGGACTCGCCAGCAACCCCACCTTCCTGCGGCTCGCCCACGGCGGCGCAGTCCTGACCGACGTCAGGCTTTCGCGCAGCTTCTTTGACCTTGGCCCCTTCCGCAGCCAACGCATCACTGCCGACGCCGCTGCCGGCACCGTCCGGCTCAACGAGGAACAGCGGGCGAATTTCTACCTGCCCCTGCCGGCGGAAAAGCACCGCGCTGACGGCATCTACCCGCTGGTCCACGAGGGCCGCTTCAGCGCCAGTATGGACTTCGGGAACCGGCCCACAGTGGAGCACCGGCTGGCCACCGCCATCACCGTTCACACCGGGCGCGGCGCTGAGGACGATGCGGTGGAGCTGGAACTGGAATTCGACGGCGCCGAGACGTCGTTCGCGCTCGAGCTGACGTTCCGTACCGGTGGCGAGCTGACCGGGGCGGTGAGTCCCGCCGTCGTACCTTCCGGTGCTGCAGGTGCAGAGGCATTCCAGCTGACGTCCGGGACGGGAAGCTACCGCATGGGGGCTGACGTGATCGAGTTTGGGCCGGGCATCGCGGCGGACCCCGACAACCCGCCCGCCTACAACCCCGGCGAGGCCTACCGCTACCTTGCGGGGACGAACGCCACAGACGGGCTCAAGGTGTACATCACGGGCAGGACCCGCGGCAAACACCGCTTTACGCTGCGCGGCCGGAGCCTGCCGTCCTAGCCAAAGCAACGCGGGGTCACTTTTGGCCC
>DATFAE010000268.1:0-2315 GCA_035254945.1 Arthrobacter sp.
TCCCGTCCCGCCAGCTCTGGGTCAACCCGGACTGCGGCCTGAAGACCCGCGGCTACGCCGAGACCGAAGAGTCCCTGCGCAACCTGGTCAAGGCCACCAGGACGGTCCGTGCCGAACTGCTGCAGGCAGCCAAATAGCACCAACTGAACAAAGCCCGACGCCGGCCGGTCACCTCAGGTGACCGGCCGGCGTCGGGCTTTAAGGGAACCTAGGATTCCCAGAGGATCTCGTCGTCAACCACGCCGTCCTCATCGGCGGACACCACCAGGACCTCGTCGGTGAAATGCGAGCCGAGCGTGAAATCAAGGACGAAGTACCGCTCCGGCTGGCCGGGATAGATGCCCACGTGGCCGAGTTTCAGGGCCTTGAGGAACACGGCGTTGGTCAGCTGGCTGCGGTCCTCGACGCCGAAGACCTTCTTCAGGTGTTCGTCCTTGAGGGCGTTGCAGTGGAAGCGAAGGTACTCCTGCGGGCTGGTGCCTTCCTGCTCCAGCTCTTCGGCGATCATGTCCCGGACCTCCTCGACGAGTTCGGGGAGGTAGCGGAGCCGGTAGTCCACTTTGTGCATGGCAGCTTCGTCAAAATGGTCGTGCGCGTTGATGTTCAGGTCGAGTTCCAGCGTGGTCCCGCCCAGCTCATGTTTGGCGGCAATGTTGTGATCCTCGCCGTGATTGAGCTCGATCTCTCCAAAGTGCTGGCTCGCTACCCTGTTCATATCTTCAACATAGACCCGAAAAGCGGTCCGTTCCAGCATTCGGCCCTAATTGCCTGTTGTCCCCAGGCCTGCGAATGTTTCGGCCAGCAGGTCCACGAACAGCTGCACACGCGCAGTTTTCTTCTCGTTGATCAGCAGGGCGAAAACGTTCCGGGCGAGCCTGATCTCGGGAACGTCCAGCACCACAACCCCGGCCGGCCGGTGCCGCAGCGCAAGCTCGGGCACCAGGGCGGCGCCCAGTCCGGCCGCCGCCATCTCCAGGCTGGCGTGGAAATCGTCGCTGTGGGCCACCACCCGCGGATGCAGGTTGCAGCTCGCAAAGAGCCGTTCAATCACCATGGCGTCCGGGGTTCCGGGATGGTGCATGATCCACGGCATTTCGGACAAATGGTCCGCCGCCACCTTGGCGTCCGAACGGAACCCCCAGCCTGCGGGGAGCACGACGCGGAAGTTGTCGTCCCCGATCCACTGACGGTTGATGGTGTGCGGCCAGGCCAGCCCGGACTGTCCCACCTGGAAGACCAGCGCCACATCAAGCTCCCCGCCGGTACGCAGTCCCTGGATGGTCTGGGACGGTTCGGCCACTGAGACCCGCAGGTCGATCCCCAGGTTCTTCCAGGCCGGATTCTTCAGGATCCGGGGGAGGACGTAGGTGGCCAGGCTGGGGAAGATTCCCAGCCGCAGTTCCTGGCTGGTGCTGTCCTGCGTCCTGGACGCGGCCGCCATCAGTGCCTCAATGTCCGTGAGCACCTTGGCGGCGTGCCGGGTCATCACCATCGCTGCTTCGGTGGGGACCACGCTGCGCGCCGAGCGCTGGAAGAGGACTACTCCCGTGTCCCGTTCCAGGGCGGACATCTGCTGCGATACCGCCGAGGCCGTGTAGCCCAGCCGGGCCGCTGCAGCTGCAAACGAGCCGAGCCGCGTCACTTCGAGCAGTGTCTTCAGATGTACCGGATTTACCAACGCCGTCCTTCGGATCAGGGCCAGGCTTCCCCGCAGATGCCGGGTCTGGGCGGCCCGCTTCATTCTGGCATACGAATCAAGGCCGCCGGTATGTCGCGCCGGCCGCCGCCTGCCCGCACTGGAGAATCGGGATGGACAAAGATTCCTGGCAAAGCACTCATCCGCGGGCCAAGCGGTGACGAACTGCCCCTAGAGAGTTTGCACATCGCAGTACCCAGCCCGAGCAACAGGAGCAGATCAGTGTCTATCGCAGGGAACATCGCCGGAAGCAGCGGCCGCCGCGTAGCGGTCATCGGCAGCGGCGTGGCCGGCCTCACGGCGGCCTACGTCCTTAACCGGCAGGACAGTGTCACCCTCTTCGAAGCCGATACACGCCTGGGCGGCCACGCGCATACCCACAGCATGGCCCAGCAGGACGGCTCTGTGTTGGGAATCGATACCGGCTTCATCGTCCACAACGAACGGACTTACCCCACGCTGCTGAGGCTCTTCGCCGAACTGGGCGTTGAAACCCAGGACTCCGAAATGAGCATGTCCATCCGCTGCGACGGCTGCGGCCTGGAATACGCCGGGGCGCGCGACGGGGCCCGGGGCATCATCGCCCGCCCCTCGAGCCTGCTGCGTGGACGCTACCTCC
>DATFAE010000269.1:0-2635 GCA_035254945.1 Arthrobacter sp.
CTGCAGGGCGTCCGCGAAGGACGGCTCCGGCTGGCGGCCCTCACCGATTGCGGTGACCAGGTCCACCACCTGGTGGGTGAAGCCGTGCTCGTAGCCCAGGCCGTGGCCGGTGGGCCACCAGTTGCCGACGTACGGGTGCTCCGGTTCGGTGACGAAGATTTTCCGGAAACCGGCGTCCGGGGACTCTGCCGCGTCATAGAAGGACAGGACGTTCATGTCCTCGAAATCGAAGGCGAGGGAGCCTTTGGTGCCGTTCAGTTCCAAGCGCATGGCGTTCTTCCGGCCCAGCGCGTACCGCGTGGCTTCAAAGACGCCGATCGCACCCGCGGAAGCGCCGCCGTCGAACTTTGCGCTGAAGATGGCGGCGTCATCCACGGTGACCTTCCCGCGGGGCGCGTCGCCGCTGAGGTCGCCATGGCCGCCCAGGCCCACGAGGTCGCCGGCCAGCGGGCGTTCCGGGACAAACGTTTCGAGCAGCGCCGAGACGCCGGTGATGCTCTGGCCGGCCACCCACTGGGCGGCGTCGATGCTGTGCGCACCGATGTCGCCGAGGGACCCGGACCCCGACTTGCTCTTGTCCAGCCGCCAGGTCATGGGGGCGTTGGCGTCGGAGAGCCAGTCCTGCAGATATTGCGCCCGGACGTGGCGGATCTCGCCCAGCCGGCCCTGCTCCACGAACCGTTTAGCCAGCGCCAGCGCCGGGGTGCGGCGGTAGCTGAAGCCGCACATGGACATGACTCCCTGCTTGGCGGCGGTCTCTGCAGCGAGGGTCATCCGCTCGGCTTCCTCCACGGAGTTCGCCAGCGGCTTCTCGCACAGCACATGCTTGCCGGCCTCGAGGGCTGCGATGGCGATCTCGGCGTGGGTGTCGCCGGGTGTGCATATGTCGATCAGGTCGATGTCGTCGCGCTCGATCAGGCGGCGCCAGTCCGTCTCCACCGAGTCCCAGCCCAGCTTGTCCGCGGCTGCCCTGGCGGCATCGGCGTTCCGGCCGGCGACGGCGGTGAGCCGGGGCTGCAGCGGCAGGTCGAAGAACCGTGGTGCGGTGCGCCAGGCGTGGGAGTGTGCTGCGCCCATGAAGGCGTAACCCACCATGCCGACGCGCAGGGGCTGTGCGGGGGTCAAGTGTCTGTCCTTTCGTGAAGTTCCTGGTTGTTACTTGCTGAATCCGGCGGTCAGGCCGCTGAGCAACTGACGGCGGCCCACCACATAGAGCACGAGGATTGGGAGGGTGCTGAGCACCACCGAGGCAAGCACAGCCGGAATGTTGACGCTGTATTCGCCCTGGAAGCTCCACAGACCCAGGGGAAGGACGCGCAAGCCGGGGCTCTGGGTAAGGATCAGCGGCAGCAGGAATCCGTTCCAGACGTGCAGGCCGTTGTAGATGGCGACAGTCACGATCGCAGGGCGGGTCAGCGGCAAGGCCAGGCGCCACATGGTCTGCCATTCACTGCAGCCGTCCAGCCGCATGGACTCGAACAGTTCGTTCGGCACATCACGGATGAAGTTGGACAGGATCAGGACCGTTAACGGGATGGCGAAGGCGATGGAGGGGAGCATGAGCGCCAGCAGGCTGTCGTACAGGTTGAGCCGGATGATCATCAGGTAGATCGGGATGATCGTTGCCTGCAGGGGGATCGCCAGTCCCAACAGGAACATGCCGTTGACCAGCTTCAGGAACCTGCCCTTGCCCCGGACAATGGCAAATGCGGCCATGAAGGAGACAAGCACCGTTGGGATGACGGCACCGAGTGTGACGATCGTGCTGTTCATGAAGTACTTGGCGAAGTCTTTCTCAAGGACCAGCTGGTAGTTCTCCAGGGTTGGCTCTGTGGGAAGGGCCAGCGGGTTCTGGCCGAAGTAGCCTGCCTGGGTCTTCAGGCTGGTGACCACTACGTAGTAGACCGGAATGATGATGATGGCCAGCCAGATCCAGCCGCCCAGGCCAGCAGGGACGTTGAGCCGCCTCATCCGCGAACCGAACCCCCGTTTGACGGCGGATGGGTTGGCCGGGGAGCCGGCGGGAGTTTCCTCCGCGCTGCTTTTCAGTACGGTGCTCACCCTACATACCTTCCAATTGGCTGCCCTGCTTGTCCTTGCCTCCAAGGCGCTGGAGGAACAAGGCAAGTGCAAGGCCGATGAGTACGAGAATCACGGCGATGACGCTTGCCGGTCCCATGAGGTTGGCCCGGAATCCCCGCAGGTACATGTCCAGGGCCAGGATCCGCGTGGAGTTCCCCGGACCGCCGCCGGTCAGGACGAAGATCAGGTCGAAATACGTCAGGGATCCCACCACCATCAGCGTGGAGGACGTGATGATGGTGTACTTCAACTGGGGGAGGGTGATGTGGAAGAACTGCTTGATAATCCCCGCCCCGTCGATCTCCGCTGCTTCGTACAGTGACTTGGGAATCTGCCGCACTCCACCCTGGTAGATGAGCGTATGGAACGGCACGAACTGCCACGCAATCACAAAGATCACCAGACCCAATGCCAGATGCGGGACTCCCAGCCAGTCCTGGGCCAGGAACGGCAGTCCCAGGCCCGTGGCCAGGCCGAAGTTCGGGTCCAGCAGGGCCTTGAAGGCGATCGCGACTGCTGCCGAGGAAAGCAGCAGCGGCAAGAAGTACAGCAC
>DATFAE010000270.1:0-33713 GCA_035254945.1 Arthrobacter sp.
GTCCACCGCGCCGGCGGAGAGGACCTGGATGTACTCCACGGTCCGGGAGAGTTCCTCCGCCATGCCGGCGTAATGCGCGGCTTCGGCGTAGCCGGCCATCGCCAGCGCGCCCGGAGCGGCGATGGCCGCGGCCTTCACCACAGCGATCGCCTCCAGGAGTCCGGTGGCCCCGGCCCCGAACCCGCCGGACACGGGGGCCTCAGCGGCTTCAACGAACCCGCTGGGCACCGCGGGTCCAGCTGCGTCCGGGAGTCCGGTGGCCCCTGTGTACGGAGTGCAACGGATGCCGGACCGGTCGGTTCGGGCGCCAGCGGAATCGCGGCTGTTGGAAGCGCCCCTGACGGGCGAATCATCGCGCGTGAGCAGGCCGGCATTGTGGCCGTGCCCCGTGCGCTGAACCCTAAGAGCTTCCATGGGAACACTCTTCCAGAGGGGTACGACAATTAGGGCCCGCACCGATTCGGTGCCCCGGAACCCGCTTGTCGGCCGGGGAAAACGGAGGAACAGTGGCCAGGGAAAACGCCCGATGGCGGGCCGTGCCTCTCAGCCGGCTGCCGCCGTCGAACGCCCTGAAGTTGGAAGCGCCCCCAACAGGCGAATCAGCACGCGTGCGCAGGGCGGATTTGCCGCCGTACCCCGTGCGCTCAACCCTAAGAGCTTCCATGGGAACACTCTTCCAGAGGGGTACGACAATCAGGGCCCGCACCGATTTCGCGCCCAAGAACCAGTTGGCGGGCCGTCCGATCAAGCCGGGTGTCGCCGTCGAACGTTCCATGAAACGAAGCCTTGAAACCAGCCGCGGCGCGAGTCAGCACGCAGCGGCCCCGGACCCGGGTAAAACCGGAATCCGGGACCACCGGAAAGCGTCAGTCCTCCGAGATGACCGCCACGCCCCCGGCCTCGACGGTCCCCGCAAAGGGTTCGCCGGTGAGAAGGTCAGTGCCGGCGGCCTGGACAGAGGCCGAAGAGCGCGAATGGTTGATGGCAAAGAGGAAGCTGCTGCCATCGGCGGCGCGGCGGCGGGTGAGCTCGACGCCGGAATCGGCCTGGGCCACAGGTGCGACGCCGGATTCGGCCAGCAGCCGGTCCACAATCGACTCGATACCGTCCCGGTCCGGGAACGTCGCCAGGTACCACGCGGCGCCGGAACCAGCGGCATGACGCGTCAGCGAGGGCACGCCCTCGAGCGGGTATTCGGTGAAGGTCTGCACGGCGTCGGCCCCGGCCAGATGGAGGTGTTCGCTCCAGATGGCGGAGACGCTGCCGTCGCTCAACTTCAGCTGCGTGCCGGCCAGCAGCGGGTGGAACTCCTCCACCCTGATGCCCAGCAGCTCACGGAAAGCACCCGGGTAGCCGCCCAGCCGGATGTGGTCCTGCTCGTCGACGATGCCGCTGAAGTAGCTGACCAGCACCGTGGCACCGGCATGGGCAGCCGCGGCGATGTTGGCAGCCGCATTGTCGGTCACCGAGTACAGCGTGCAGACCAGAACCAGGTCGTACCCCTCCAGCGAAGCGGACGGGTGGACGATGTCCACGGAGATCCCGCGCAGGAACAGGGACCGGTGGAAGGCGCGCAGGAGGTCAAGGTATTTCACATCCTGGCTCGGCTTGGAGTCGATCTCGCTGGCCCACCACGCCTCGTAATCGAACACGATGGCCGCCCTGGACTCCACGCGGGAGCCCCGGACCGGTGCGAGCCGCTTCAGGGCAGACCCCAGCTCCACCACTTCGCGCCACACCCGCGTTTCACGGCCGCCGTGCGGAACCATGGCCGAGTGGAACTTCTCCGATCCGGCAAAGCTCTGGCGCCACTGGAAAAACATCACGGCGTCGGCGCCGCGGGCCACATGCGCCAGGGAATTGCGCAGCATTTCGCCGGGCATCTTGGGCTGGTTGCGCGGCTGCCAGTTGACGGCCGACGTCGAATGTTCCATCAGGATCCACGGGTCGCCGCTGGCAATTCCCCGGGTGAGGTCCGCGCTGAACGCCAGTTCGATCTGGCGCTCGGGGTCCGCGGCCACCAGGTAGTGGTCGTTGGCGATGACGTCAAGGTCCTTGGCCCACTCGAAGTAGTCCATCGACTTCGTGGCGCTGGAGGCCATCAGGTTGGTGGTGGCCGGGACGTTGGGTGTGACTTCGCGCAGAACCGCCACGAGTTCGCGGTAGTAGTCCATCAGTGCCCACGAGTTGAACCGCTGGAAGTCCAGCTGTTGGCCCGGATTGAGGGTGGACGGGGCGACGGCGGGCGGCAGGATCTCTTCGAAGGAACCGTAGTTCTGGGACCAGAAAGCCGTTCCCCACGACGCGTTGAGGGCATCGATGCTGCCGTAGCGGCGTTCCAGCCAGCTCCGGAAGGCCGCGGCGTCCTCGGGCCCGTAGAACTCAGAGATGTGGCAGCCCAGCTCATTGTCCACATGCCACAGCGCCAATGCGGGGTGGTCCTTGTACCGTTCGGCGATGACGCGGGTGATCCCGGTTGCGTACCGCCGGTAAACGGCCGACGACGGCGTGTAGTGCCGCCGTGAGCCCGGTCCCAGCACTGTCCCGTCAGCCGTGACCGGCAGGATCCCGGGGTGCTTGCGGACCAGCCAGGCAGGGGGAGCGGCCGTGGCCGTAGCCAAGGCGACCTTGATCCCGTTGGAGGCGAGGTTGTCCAGGACTTCGTCCAGCCAGCCGAAGTCGTATTCGCCTTCCGCGGGTTCCAGCAGGGCCCAGGAAAAGATTCCCACGCTGAGGAAGGTGACGCCTGCTTCCTTCATCAGCTCAAGGTCTTCCAGCCGGACACTGGCGGGCCACTGTTCAGGGTTGTAGTCTCCGCCATAGGCGATCCCTTGGACACCGTCCCAGACGCTCGCCGGGCCGGATCGTTCCTGCAAAGTCATGGGACTCCTTTGTCTGGTGGTTTGGATTAAAACGTACATGAAAAGTGATGTTTGGAAAACGCTTGCCCGCGGCGGGGAATACCGCTATTGTATCGTTTCAGAAGGTGTGTAAGCCAGCTCACTGCTCACGTTGTAGATAATTGGCTACGGGCTTACACAAAACGAGCAAGGAGGCTCTCATGATCAACAGAAGGCATTTCCTCACCACCGTGGCCATCGGCACCGCATCCGCCGCGGCCCTCGCGGCTTGCGGATCCGGTTCTACCAGCGCCGGGGAGACCGGTTCCGCCGAAAACCCTGTCACCATCAACTACACCTGGTGGGGCAACGACGACCGCGCCGAGCGCACCCGCAAGGCCATTGCCCTGTTCGAGGAAAAGAACAAGGACATCAAGGTCAACGGCAACTTCACCGACTTCGCCGGATACTGGCAGAAGCGCGCTACCGAAGCTGCCGGTGGTGGCCTGCCGGACGTGATGCAGTGGGACCTTTCCTACATGCGGGATTACGGCCAGCGTAACCAGCTCCTGGACCTGGGCACGGTGAAGATCAACACGGATGCCTTCGACAAGTCCCTGCTGCCCTCGGGCCAGATCCGGGGCAAGACCTACGGCATCCCCACCAGCACCAACGCGTTCGCCGTGTACTACGACCCGGCGAAGCTCGCCTCCCTGGGCATCGCGGAGCCGGACGGCACCTGGACCTACAAGGAATACAACGCGTTCCTGACCGAGGTTGGAGCCAAGGGCAACGGGGCGCTCTTCGGCGGCACGGATTACACCGGCGTGTGGTGGATGTTCAACATCTGGCTGCGCCAGAATGACATCGCCGCCTTCACCGACGACGGCAAGCTGGGCTTCACCAAGGATGACCTGAAGAAGTGGTGGAATCTCTCCGCCGACCTGCGCGGGACCCCCGCCCTCGTTTCCGAGGAACGGGCCACGCAGCTCGCCCCCAAGTCTCCGTTCGGTTCCAACGTGACCGCAACGGAGGTCACCTGGGACAACTTCATGGCCGGCTACCTTGCCGACAGTGGCGCCAAGGAACTCAAGCTCGTTCCGGTCCCGTCCGATGACCCGGATAACCTGGGCCTGTTCCTGAAGCCGTCCATGCTGATGGTTGCCAGCGCGAAGACCAAGTACAAGGACGCTGCTGCACGGTTCATCGACTTTATGGTCAACGATCCCGAGGTCGGGCAGATCTTCAAGACCTCCCGCGGTGTGCCGGCCTCCAAGACCCAGCGTGACGGCACTACCTTCGAGGGCACGGACAAGCTGGTTGTTGATTACGAGAAGTCCATTGAGAAGTACCTCAAGGACGCCCCGGAGCCGCCCATCGTTGGTTTCGGCACGCTGGAAGCTTCCTTCAAGCGCATCAGCTCCGAGCTGAACTACGGCAAGGTCACCGTGGACGGCGCTACGGACGCGTGGTTCAAGGAAGCCGAAGACCTCATCAAGCAGAACGCCTGAGCAGCGTATTGTCTGCCCTTGCGTTCCCAACTGACGGATTGAACTCGTGACTCAAAGCCCAACCCTGAGCAGGCGTTCGACGCAGTCCGCTCCCTCGCAGCCGCGCAAGTCGCGGCAGCGGGGGGCGGACGCCCGCGCCGGCTACACCTTCCTGCTGCCCTGGCTGCTGGGATTCATCATCCTGACCCTGGGCCCCATGGTTTCCTCGCTGTACCTGTCCTTCACCAACTACAACCTGTTCGATCCGCCCAAGTGGATCGGGCTGGACAACTACGCCACGATGTTCCAGGACGAACGGTTCCTGCAGTCGGTGGGCGTGACCGTGGGCTATGTGGTCTTCGGTACCCCGCTGAAGCTCGCGGCGGCACTGGCGGTGGCGATGCTGTTGAACAGCGCACGCAAGGGCCAGGGGTTCTACCGCTCAGCGTTCTACGCCCCCTCCCTGATCGGCGCGTCGGTGTCGATCGCGATCGTGTGGAAGGCGATGTTCGGCGATTCCGGTCCGGTGGACCAGGGCCTGTCCTTCTTCGGGATCAACCTTGGCGGCTGGGTGGGCAACCCGTCCATGACCATGCCGATGTTCATCCTGCTGACCGTGTGGCAGTTCGGCGCCCCGATGGTGATCTTCCTCGCCGGCCTCAAGCAGATCCCCGCAGACCTCTACGAAGCAGCGTCCATGGACGGTGCCGGCCCGGTGCGGAAGTTCTTCAACATCACCTGGCCCATGCTTTCCCCGGTGGTCTTCTTCAACCTGCTGATGGAAACCATCCACGCGTTCCAGATCTTCAGCTCGGCCTACATCATTTCCAACGGTGAAGGCGGCCCGGCCGGCTCCACCCTCTTCTACACCCTGTACCTGTACCTGCGCGGCTTCTCCGATTTCCGGATGGGTTACGCCTCGGCGATGGCCTGGCTGCTCCTGATCGTGGTCGGCATCATCACGCTGGTCATCTTCCGCACGTCCAAGTCCTGGGTCCACTACAGCGGTGATGCAAAATGACAACCATGGCAACCCCCACCCAGTCCACACCGGACGCACAGGCGCCCCACTACAACCCGAAGTCCGAGTCCGTCGGTGCCAAGCGGGTCAAGAGCGGCATCTTCCACGCAGTGGCACTGATCCTCACCGGTGTGGTGCTCTACCCGGGCCTGTGGATGATCGCCTCCTCGTTCAAGCCGAACTCCGAGATCGGCGGAACGAACACCTCGCTGTGGTCAAACAACTTCAGCTTCGATAACTTCGTCACCGCGATGGACGGGATCGGCGGGGTCACTACCCTGCAGTTCTTCACCAACTCCCTGATCCTGGCCATCGGCGCCGTCGTCGGCACCATCCTCTCCGCCAGTGTCTCGGCCTACGCCTTCGCCCGGATCAAGTTCCCAGGCCGCAGCATCTTCTTCGGCATGATGATCGCCACGCTGCTGCTGCCCTTCCACGTGGTGATCATCCCGCAGTACATCATTTTCAACCAGCTCGGCCTGGTGGACACCTACATCCCGCTGCTGATCGGTAAGTTCCTCGCCGCTGACGCGTTCTTCGTCTTCCTCATGGTCCAGTTCATGCGCAACCTCCCGGCAGAACTGGACGAAGCAGCACGCATCGACGGCGCAGGGCACGTGCGGATCTTCACCTCCATCATGCTCCCGCTGATGAAACCGGCCCTGATCTCCACCTCGATCTTCTCCTTCATCTGGAGCTGGAACGACTTCCTGGGCCCGCTGCTCTACCTGAATACCCCGGAAAAGTATCCGCTGCCGCTGGCCCTGCGCCTCTTCGTGGACCAGACCCAGTCCTCGGACTACGGAGCCATGATCGCGATGTCCGTCCTGGCCCTGCTTCCGGTCCTGATTTTCTTCCTCGTCTTCCAGCGCTACATCGTCGAAGGCGTCTCCACCCAGGGCCTCAAGGGCTAACGGAAGAACACGACAGATAATGAGCATCATGGACAGCACCACACCCGCATCCGGCCGCAACGAACCGATCCCGGTCAACCGCTTCGCACTGTTTTCCGAGACCCTGCTGGCCGGACTGCTGGTGCTGGTGCTGTCCATTCCGCTTGTCACCATCCCCGCCGCCTACGCTGCCGGCATCGCCCACCTGGAACGCCACCTCTCCGGGCGGGACGATTCTTTCCGTGCCCTTTGGGGCACCTTCAAGGCTGCCCTGCCGGGCAGCTGGAAACTGGGACTCACGACGGCGGCAGCCGCCCTCGCGATTGTCCTGAACCTCCTGCTGGCAACAGTGGGACAGCTGCCGGGCAGCGCGGTGGTCCTCCCGGCCACGATCATCCTGGCAACGGCCGGAGCGGTCCTGCTCCTGCGCACCACCGCTGCCTGGTCCGACTTTTCCGGTGCGGCGGCCGGCTCCGGCGCGCAGGCCTCCCGTTCGGCACCCGCCGCACATTCCGCACCCGGCGCCGTCCCGCCGTCGGCCGCCTGGTCCTCCGCCCTTGAAGCCGGCAAGGCACTGTCACTGCGCGACTGGACGGGCTCCCTTCTGCTGACCACGGCGCTGTTCGCCGCCGTCGTCTTTGTCTGGATGCTGGTGGCGCTCTTTGTTGTGGTCCCGGGCATGCTGATCCTGGCCGCGGCGTCGGTGAAGATGCGCTCCAACCGGGCGTAGCACGTCACCGCCCGTCAATTCTCTGCAAATCCCCGTTACTACCGAGTTGAGCCCGACGTGTCGTCCGACCGCCCCCAGTCCGCTGAGTCACTCCATACTTCCCCGAATCGTCCGGTCCGCTGGTATCAGCCGCTGACACAGCACAACTACCGCCTGTACATCGGAATGACCCTGGCAGGGAGCATGGGCGTCTGGATGCAGCGCCTCGCCCAGGACTGGCTGGTCCTCCAGCTGACCGGCAGTCCGGCTGCTGTCGGCGTCGCGGTGGCCCTGCAGTTCCTCCCCATGCTGATCGTGGGGCCGCTCAGTGGCCTGTTGGTGGACATCTTTCCAAAACGCCGGGTCATGATGGTCTGCCAGTCCGTGATCATCCTCCTCGCCCTGGGCCTTGCGGCCTGGGACGCCACCGGGGGAATCACCGTCTGGATTGTCTACGCAAGCTGCATCGCGCTGGGTGTTACCTCCGCGATTGATGGCCCTGCCCGGCAGGTCTTCGTCAACGAAGTGGTGGGTGACGCCGGCCTCCGTCCGGCCATCGGCCTCAACAGCGCCATCGGCCAACTCGGTGCGATGGGCGGGCCCGCCCTGGGCGGAGTGGTCATCGCCCACGCCGGATCCGCCGCTGCCTTCGCGTCCAACGCCTTCCTCGGCCTGCTGGTGCTCGGCATGATCGCCGGCATCCGGCCCGCACTCCTGCATGCAAACGTCCCGGCAGTCCGGGGACGGGGCCAGCTCCTTGCCGGGTTCCGGTACGTGCGCGACAGGCCGTCCCTGCTGCTGGTCATTGCCCTCGCCGGGCTGCTGGGCGCCTTCGGCATGAACGGCCCCGTGGTCCTCGCAGCGTTCGCCGAACGCGTCTGGCATAACGGCGTGGCGGGCTTCGGCATGTTCAACACCGTGAGTGCCGTCGGCGCCCTGGCCGGAGCGCTGCTGGCTGCGCGCCTCCGGACGCTCGGCCGCAAGGGCATAGTGGCCTCAGCAGGACTGTTCGGCCTCGCACAGCTGGTGGCGGCGCTGATGCCCACCCTGACCTCATTCACCATAATGCTGGCAGTAGTGGGCCTGATGACGCTGCTCTTCCTGACCAGCGCAGCCACGGCCGTGCAGCTGGAGGCCGGGCCCGAAATCCGTGGCCGGGTCATGGCCCTGTATTTGCCCTTATTGCTGGGTGGGCACGCTCTGGGCGGCCTGCTGGCGGGCTGGCTGACGGAACAGTTCGGCGTCCGCAGCGGACTGGTGGTCACCGGTGCCCTCGGCATGCTGTCGGCGCTGGTCATCGGCTTCCTGCTGTGGAGGAGTTCACGGCGTGTAAGGGACTGACGGCGCTTCCACGCCAGACAAGCTGAGTCCGGCCGACGCCGCAACGCCCCATCCCCAGGTAACTGCTGGATTGGGCTGCGTGCGGGCTGGGTCAGGAATCGGCGGACGGTGTGAAGGTCCAGATGCCGGTGTGGATGCGGAAATCACGCGTTGCCCGGCCACCCGGATCGGAGCTTCTGCCGGGGCCCGCGCTGCGACCGCCAGGTGCGGCACCGCCGGGACCGGAATGCGCGACGGCGGGTCCCGCCGTCGGGCCTTGGATCCGGTAAGAGCCGGCGGGCAGCCGGACTGTGGCCGTGACTCCGGCCGGAACCGTGCACTCCAAGTGAATTCCGGCAGGGGTCCTTCGCCAGTTGACCGCCACGGCGCCGTTGGGCAGCGGGACGCTGCCCCGCGCGTGTTCGAGCCGGCAGACCGGTGGTTCGATGACCAGCTCGCTGCCCCCGGGTACGGTTATGCGGACGCCGAGCAGGAACTCCAGGATTTCCTTCACCACGGAGGCGGACCAGGCGTGGGACTGGCTGTAGTCCGTGCCCTCGGCAAGTTCCCAGGCTTCCCAGGTGAAGCTCGCACCCTGTTCGAGGAGCCGCGCCCAACCGGGCTGGGTTGGACTGGTGAGCAGGTCCAGGACGGCGTCCGTCTGCCCCTCGGACAACAGCGCCCGGACCAGCCGGTGCACGGTCATGGGGCCTTGCAGCATGCCTTGGCCGGCGATCCTTTGCGCGTCGGCCGCCGCATGGGCGGGGCCGGTGACGCCGAGGGACAGCGGGAAGGAGGTGGCGTGCTGGGAGGCGTGGGTACTGGGTGTGCCGTCGGGGTGCAGGCCGTCCACCATGATGCCGTCCACGCGCAAGCGGGTGCGGATGGTTTCGGCGAGGGCACCGGCGTGGCCTGCGTACCGTACGGCCGCGGCCTCCTGGCCGGCGAGGCTGCAGAGCCGGGCGGTGGAGATAAGTGCCGAGTAGGCCTGGGCGTTGACGGTGGTCTTGGCGGCGCAGTCCATGTCGTAGCCGAACCGGCCGGGGTCCGGCCAGTCCACGATGCCGTGCAGGTAGGGGCCGGAGCCGCCGCCGAGTCCGGTGACCAGTCCCGCCGTCGGGCCGTCAGTGGCCAGGTACCGCAGCGCGTAGTCTGCAGTGTTGCGCAGGTGCGGGAGGAGTTCAGTCACAAGGGCGACGTCGCCGGTGCGGTGGTGGTATTCCTCGGCCCACTCGGGCATCATGAGCGAGAAATCGGGGATGTCCCGTTTGCCGTCGCCGTTGGGGTAGACCGCGTTGTAGCGTCCCAGGTCCTCGCCGTTGGTCCAGTAGCGGCTGGCTGACCAGCCGAATTCACGCAGGGCCTGGCGGGTGTAGGCGTGCTCGCCGAAGAGGGCCATGGTGGCGTAGGAGATATTGACGGCGTCGGCCAGGAACTGGCCTTTCTCCCTGGTGGGCGTGTCGACGAACTGTTCCTGGACCCCGTACAGTGCGGAATCACGGAGCAGCCCGAACACGGCGTCCAGGGTGGGGTCGGAACTGCTGAAGCTCCCCTCATCCGGATGCTTGCCGTGGACGACGACGGCGCCAACCCGGGACAGGTCGGCCGCCTCCACGCCGGGAATTTCCAGGTAACGGAAGCCCAGGTGCACGGTGGCGCGGAAATGTTGCGGGCCTTCGGCCTGGGTGTAGGGGAAGGACATGTCGGTGTTCTGGCTGGCGGTTTTGCCCCGGTCTACCCGGCCATCCGGGGTGAGGGTGTAGCCGGCCCGGATCATCAGGGTCCGCCCCGCGGTCCCGCTGCGGAAGTCCAGTTCGGGGCGGGCCGGGATGACCTTGCCGAAGTCCGCCACAAGCGTGCCGTCGGCCGCCGTCAGGAACGACTTGGGGGCGACGAAGGTTTCGGAGAGGGTGGTGCGGCGGGGGTGCAGGGCCGGGAACTGCGGGACGGGGTGGGTGCCGTAACTAAGCGCAGGGGGCATGTCCTGCCCGGCGTCCAGGGCTGCCGCGGCCTGTCCGTCGAGGTGCTCAACGGGGTCGCCCTCATCGTTGCGGTAGCCTGCCTGCCGGTAGGGGGCTTCGGCGGCTGTCCAGTCCGGGCCGGAGCCGAACACCTCGCGGCGGCCGTCCGTGTAGTCCACGCTGAGCCGGACCAGCAGGCCCGGGAGGCTGCCGGCCCTGCCCTGGCCAGGGCCGTACCAGTGCAGCAGGGCTGTCAGGGGAACCTCTGCGGTTTGGTCCCGCTGGCGGTGTTTTCCTGGTTTGCCGGAGGGGTCCTGCTGCCCAGAAGGCCTGTGCTGTCCCGGGGCCTGCGCCGCGAGCAGGGCGGTGACGTCGGCGGCGTCGTAATACCCCTCTCCGGGGTAGCCGAAGGAGGTGGTGCTGAGACAGGGGGTGCCGTCCAGGGCCAGCTGCGCCTGGTGGCTTGCCGCGGCAAAAAGGCGGGCCCGGGCCACGGTTCCCGTGAGCGGGATGGTGGTGCGGAAGAGTGTCCATTCGTCGGGCTGCCGGTGGGCGGTGGTGTGGGCCCAGTGACCCAGGAATGCGCGGGCCTCTTCGGGACCTTCGGCGAACCGGTGGTCCAGGAGCACTGTGCCGCCAGGAAGGTGGCTGGGGACAGTGCCGGCAGCAGCAGTGTCAGCGGCAGGACTGCCGGCGCCGGCAGCAGCGGCACCGGTGATCCGGAGCGAGGCGTACTCGGCCTGGCTGCGGGGCCCCTGGTGCAGGGCGAGGTGCCCCTCGAACCCTGTGGGGAGCGGCTCGGCCACGGTGAGCAGCTCAACGCCGTCGAGGGTGACGGTGATGGTGGTGCCGTCGTCGGACACGGCCAGGTCCTGCCAGGTGCCAGGGACCAGGTCCTTGCCGGGAAGGCGTTCCTGGCTGGCCACGGCGTCGCGGTCCAGCTGGGCGATGGACAGGATGTCGGTGTCCGGAGCAGTTGGGGCCGGGATTTCCCAGGCCGGGGCGCGGCGGAGCACCACGTTGCCCGCGGTGTTCAGTTCCAGGAGCAGCCCCGTGCCGGCGCCGCTGCTGCGGAGGAGCAGCCCGGCCCAGCCCATGACCGGCCGGAGGCGTGCCTGCAGTGTGAAGTGTCGGACAGGAGGGCAGGGGACAGGCAGGAATGGCGAGCCGGCAACCCGCAGGGCGCCGTCGAGGACCTCCAGCGGCGCCCGGCCGCCCGGGGCCCGGTGGATCCAGTCGGCACCCCAGCCACGGTCCGAAAGCCCGGTGCTGAAAACCTCAGCTTCGGACCAGGGGCCGGGATATCCGCCGGCGTCGCTCACCCGGACCCGCCAGCTGTAGTCCTCATCGCCGGCCAGCTCCGGACCGCCGTAAGGAATCCCGGACTGCACCGGGGACGGAACGGGGCCGGAGTACCAGACCTCAGCTCCGGCGGCATCCTCGACGGCGATTTCGTAGCCGGTCTGCCGGGCCGCGGTAGGATCCGCGCCCTCCGGCAGGCTCAGCCGCCATCCGAACACCGGACGCGGCGACGCCGTGAGGCAGCATGCGAGGCCGTCCGTGAGCAGCCCGGCAGCCTGCAGTTCGCCTTGGCGGGTCAGTGTGGGGGTTGCTTCCGGGGCGGGGGAGGCACCCATCAGGAAGCGGTCCCGAGCGCCGGGAGCGCCCAGGGAAGACCGAGTTCGCTGAACGTGGCGTGCTCCCTGGTGGCGCGCTCAAGTGCATCCTCGATCCCGACGACGACCGCATGCGCAGTGTCTCCGTCACCTTCCCAATGGACGTAGGCGCCGTCGATCAGGGCCGGCAGCGGCGCGGTCCGTATGGCTTCGAGCACCAGCATGAAGGCCCCGCTGTCAAGGAGCGGGCTGATGAGTTCCCTGCCCTCCCGGCGGTGGGCGAGCAGGTTCTCCGTGAGGTCGTCGCGGCCAAAGACCTGCTCTGTCTTCCCTGCCTGAGTGCGTACGGTGAGGCGGTCCTCGGTGTAGTGGAACACGGCCTCGCCGTCTGAGCCCTGCAGCGTCACATAGGGCTCCACCGATTCAGTGGCGCAGATGGTGAGGGCGCAGGTCACCGGAAGTCCCGCTGCGGTGCGGATCCGGATGACGGAGGTGTCGTCTGATTCGATGTCATTGGCGCGGTAGAGGTCCGTTTCCACTGACGCGACGTCCTCGACGGTGCGGGCGCCGGCGATGCGCAGCGCGGTGGCCACGGCGTGTGCCAGGGGATTGGTGGCGACGCCGTCAACCACATCGACCCCGTCGATGCTTCGCTTCCCGGCCCAGCGTGAACGCTTGTAGTAAGCCCTGTCGCGCACCCAGCGGCCGGTGGCCGAGATGCCCTGCAGCGTGCCGATGGCTCCGCCGGCCAGCAGTTCTTCGATGGCCTGCAGCGCGTGTGAGCCCAGGCTCTGGAAGCCGATCTGCACGCTCCGGCCGGATTGCCCGGCGGCGTCGCACAGCGTGTTGAAGTCGGCAAGGGACGCAACCGGCGGCTTCTCCAGGTACAGGTCAGCGGTTGTGGTGAGGGCGGCGAGGCCCAGCGGGGCGTGGGTCTGGATGGGGGTGGCCACAATGATCAGGTCCAGGTCCGGAGTGGCTGCGAGGAGTTCCGTAAGCCCCGCGTAAATGGCAGCGGTGGCCGGCACGGATCCTGGTGCCGGGGGATTGGGATCGGCCACTGCAACGAGGTCGACGACCCCGGCGGCCTGGAGGCGCTCAAGGTTGCGCAGGTGGTGCGTGCCGAAGCCGTGGACACCTACCAGTGCCGCGCGGGCCGGGCGGGCTGGCTCGTGTGCCGGGGCCGGGTTGCTGGACTCAGCCGGATCTGTGGCCTGGACAGGATGCACTGCCTGGACGCGATCGGTTTGGACAGGATCTTCATTCCGGGACTGTGACTCGGCTGCGGTGCCGGCTGGCGTTCCCATGGGTCTCCGTTTCTGCCCGAAGGGCACAAAAAGCGTTAGCCCCGGCCGTGGCGGGTTAACCGTGCCGGAGCGGACTATATGGCGCGGTGGCCGAACCTCTCCAGGCGGGCGGGGGACATACCAGGTGCCCGCTGTGACCCTATTCGGCAAGCGCTTTCCAATTCCTAGTGTGATGCACCGCGGGCTGCGCGTCCAGTTATGTAACGATTCAAAAATTAGCTTGACCTGCCGCCGTGGAGGGGTCTAGATTTCGAGAAACCGATTACTCGCGTGACGCCCGCCACCATGGAAGCGTTTCTGCAACGATGGAGAACCGAAGGAGCTTTGCCATGCTGACTGGAAATTTCAGTGCGCGCGCCTATTCGTTCTTTGACACCCTGTTATGGATCGCCTGCCTCAACCTGCTGTGGATTCTCTTCACCTTGCTCGGCCTTGGTGTCTTGGGTGCCGGTCCGGCAACGGCCGCGGCGCAGATCCTGGTCCGCCGCAGGGCCCGCGGGGAAGCCGCCCCGCTGGTCAAATCCTTTGCCAGGGAATACTTCGCGAACTTTATTCCTGCCAACGTCCTGGCGTTGCCCGTCATGGCGGTGGCCGCAGCCCTGGCTATGAACTGGAATTACTCGTCCGGCGCGGGGGACCTGCTCTCCCAGCTTGTCGCAGCGGGCACATTTGTGGCGGCCATCTTCCTGGCCGGCGTGGTCTGCTACCTCTTCCCGATGTACGCCCGCTACGAACTGCCGCTGGGCCAATACCTGATGACCTGCTCGCGTTTCGCTGTCCGCCACCTGGCGGGCACGGTGATCCTGCTCTTCATCACGGCGGCAGCTTTTTACGCGAGCCGCGCGCTGCCCGGACTTATCCCGTTCTTCAGCATCGGCGCCTGGCTGTTCGTGACCGGCTGGCTGTGCGACCGGTTCTTTGCTGCCAACGATGAGTCGGTCGCAGCGCTGGCTGAGATCCAGGAGGGCGGCGGCGATGCCGGCGCACGAACGGGCGGTGGCAGCACCGCCGTCGCGCGCGCCACCCCACAGGGGGCACCCGTTGGGTGAGCCGTGCGGGGCGGCGCCGCATGGCACGGCCCTCCGTCGCGGGCGCTTCCGGGAGGTCACCCTCCGCGCTGGAGGCAACAACTGCAGACGCTGCAATGAAACGTATCAAGATTCGACGGCGCCCGCACCACCCCCGCGTTACACCTGAACTGCACCACCTGGCCCGGTGAACCAAACTGCCGGAACAACCCCGAAGAAGTGGAAAAGGAACAACATGATCACCAGAAAACTCAGCCTGGCCGCCGCCGTCGTGACCGCAACGGCCCTGACCCTGACCGCGTGCGGAGGTGGTGAGACCCAGTCCGCGGACCTGGCCACCATCAACGTGATGGCACCCTTCCTCGAAGCGCAGCCGCCAACACCGGATGGCGCCGTCCAGCAGAAGCTGGAAGAGCTCACCGGCAAGGACGTCAATATCACCTGGACGCCGAATGCCTCCTACGAGGACAAAATGAACATCACGCTGGCGTCCTCAGAGATTCCGCACGTCCTGGTGGTCCAGAGCAAGTCGCCCGGCTTCGTCAAGAACGCCGAGGCCGGGGCCTTCTGGGACCTGACGGACAAGCTGGACCAGTACCCCAACCTGAAGACCACCTTCCCCGAGGTGCAGAAGAACGCCAGTGTCAACGGCAAGGTCTACGGCGTCTTCCGTGCCCGCAACCCGATCCGTGCCGCTGTGATGTTCCGCCAGGACTGGCTGGACAAGCTGGGCCTGGAGGCTCCCGAGACCACGGAGGACCTGTACAAGGTAGCCAAGGCGTTCACCGAGCAGGATCCGGACGGCAACGGCCAGAACGACACCTGGGGCATCACCATCCCCAAGTGGGGCGCATTGGGTTCCAACAGCCCCTACGACATCATCGAAGAGTGGTACGGCGCCGGCAACCGCTGGACCGAAAAAGACGGAAAACTCATCCCGAGCTTCGACACCGAGGAGTTCCTGGAAGCCAACAGGTTCGTCAAGAAGATGGTGGACGAGAAGCTGATCAACCCGGACTTCGCCACCTTCGACGGCACCAAGTGGAACGAGCCCTTCTTCAACGGCAAGGGCGGCATCATCGTCGACGTCGACTCCCGCGTCAGCGTCCTGATTAACCTGTTCAAGCAGGCCAACCCGAACGACTTCGAGAACAAAGTCGGCTTCGTCGGAAACCTCAAGGGCCCGGACGGCGAACTGCACGCCCACCCTACCGACGGCTACTCCGGCTTCCTGGCCATCCCCAAGACCAGCGTCCGCACCGAGGCTGAGCTGAAAACCGTCCTGGACTTCCTGAACAAGATGAACTCCAAGGAAACGGCAGTGCTGCTCAACAACGGCATCGAAGGCGTGAACTTCACCGTCGAAGACGGCAAGGCTGCAACCATCAAGCCCGAGACTCCCGAGGGCAAGGTGGTCAACACAGACATCAAGAGCTACGCCCAGTTGGGTACCAACGTCACCGGCAACAACTTCTACCCCGTGAAACAGGCTTCGGCCTACGAGCAGGAAGTCTTCGACAAGCGCATCGAGGTCATGGCCGAGGACCTGAAGAGTGCCGTGTACAACCCGGCCGCGGCCTTCGTTTCGCCCACCTATGTGGCGAAGGGTGCGCAGCTGGACAATATCGTGGCGGATGCCCGGATCAAGTACCTGGCCGGCCAGATCGATGAGCAGGGGCTGAAGGACGCCATCAAACTGTGGAAGACCAGCGGTGGCGACAAGGTCCAGGAAGAGATCAACAAGCTCTGGCAGGACAGCAAGTAACAGACCCCCGGCGCCGCGGGCCGGCCTGCACACTGTGCGGGCCGGCCGGCGGCGGAACCCCACCACCAGAAAGGAGGCCCGAATGACGCAACTGACAGACGCACTGGCCTCGAACATCGGTGCCGGCGACGGTGCCGGCACGGAGTCCGGCCCGGGCAAAAAGCGCTTCAAGAAGCCGGGCAAGGCCCCCAAGACCCCGCGCGGCAAGTTCTCGGTCCACTTCGCGCACTACAAGTGGCTCTACCTGCTGCTGCTGCCCGGCGTGCTGTACTTCGCCGTGTTCCGCTACGCGCCGATGTATGGCGTCAGTATCGCGTTCAAGGATTACGTTCCGTTCCTGGGCGTGAACGGCAGCCCGTGGGTGGGGTTCCAGCACTTCCAGGACTTCTTCGCGAACCCGGACTTCGGCCGACTGCTGGGCAACACCCTGATCCTGGCGTTCCTGAGCCTGGGCATCGCGTTCCCGCTGACCATCGTGCTGGCCCTGCTGCTGAACGAGGTCCGCCTCTCCATCCTCAAACGCACCGTCCAGACCCTGGTCTACATCCCGCACTTCCTGTCCTGGACCATCGTGGCATCGCTGAGCTTCTTGCTCTTCGCCCTGGACTTCGGACCGCTGTTCCTGTTCATCAACAACGTGCTGGGCACGGACATCGACTTCCTCTCCGACCCCGCCTGGTTCCGGCCGCTGATTATCCTGCAGGAAATCTGGAAAAACACCGGCTGGGGAACCATCATCTTCCTCGCCGCCCTCGCCACCGTGGACCAGGACCAGTACGAGGCCGCCATCATCGACGGCGCCGGCCGCTTCCGCCGCGTCTGGCACATCACCCTGCCCGGGATCCGCTCCACCATCATCGTGATGCTCATCCTCGCGATCGGGCAGATGCTCAACACCGGCTTCGAGCAGATCTACCTTATGACCAACGCCCTGAACAGGTCCGTCGCCGATGTCTTTGACACCTACGTGTACTTCGTGGGCATCACCCAGGGCGCCTACTCCTACTCCACCGCGGTGGGACTGTTCAAATCCCTGGTGGGCATCGTGCTGATCTTCGGCACCAACGCCCTGGCCAAGCGGTTCAACCAGAGCGGACTGTTCTAATGAAGATTCACAACACCACCGGCGGGCGGATCTTCGACGCCGCCAACTACGTCTTCCTGTCCCTGATCGGCATCATCACCCTGCTGCCGTTCATCTATGTCTTCGCCGGCTCCTTCGCCACAGAAGCCGAGATCACCCGGCGGGCCTTCTTCGTCTGGCCCGAACAGTTCAGCCTGGGCGCCTACGAGTACATCTTCTCCACCCCGGCGTTCATCCGCGCCCTGGTCACCACCGTCCTGGTCACCGTGGTGGGCACCCTGGTGCAGCTGATCCTGACCGTGACCATGGCCTACCCGCTGGCAAAACGGAACCTCCGCGGCCGCCAGCTCATCCTGTCCCTGGTGGTCTTCGCCATGGTCTTCTCCGGCGGCATGATCCCCACCTTCCTGCTGGTCAAGGACCTGGGCCTGCTCAACTCCTACTGGGCTTTGATCCTGCCCGCGGCGATCAACCCGTTCAGCCTGATCATCATCAAGAACTTCTTCCAGGAACTCCCGGCCGAACTGGAGGAATCCGCGAAGATGGATGGCGCCACCGAGGTCGGGATCCTCTGGCGGATCCTGCTGCCGCTCTCCAAACCCGTGCTGGCAACGTTCGCGCTGTTCTACGCCGTCGGGATCTGGAACGACTTCATGTCACCCCTGCTCTACCTCTCCGACAACTCGAAGTGGACCCTGCAGATGTACCTGCGCCAGGTCACGGCCTCCTCAGACCTCCTTGGCACCGGCAATGTGGATCCGAACTACATCCCCCCGGAGCAGGGCATCAAGTTCGCCGTCATTGTGGTGGCCACCCTGCCCATCCTGATCTTCTACCCCTTCCTGCAAAAGCACTTCGCCAAGGGCATGCTCATCGGCTCCGTCAAGGGCTGACCGCCCCTTCGGAGCGACCGCCCCAAACCAACAGAAAGCACAGCATGAAAATCCTGCTCGCCGGAGATTCGACGGTGGCCAACTGCCCCACCCAGGAGTACCCCATGAGCGGCTGGGGAACCCAGCTGCCACGGCACGTGTTCGGGTGGGCTGCTGTGTACAACTTCGCCAAGGGCGGTGCCAGCACCGAATCCTTCCGGGAGGAAGGGCTCTGGGCGCAGCTCCTGGAAACCGCCGCGGAAGGCGACCTCGTCCTGATCCAGTTCGGGCACAACGACCAGAAAAAGGTCCACCTGGCCGCCCGGACCGGATACGCCGCCAACCTGCGGACCATGGTGGCGGAGGTCCGTGCCCGGGGCGCGTTGCCGGTGCTCTGCACCTCGGTGGAGCGCCGGCACTTCCTGGAGGGCCCGGCGTCGGGCGTTTTCCTGGACCAAAGCCTCGAGGACTACCCCGAAGTGGTCCGGGAGATCGCGCTCGAACTGCAGCTGCCCGCCGTCGACCTCAACGCCTGGACCCGCGGGCTCTATGTGCAGCTGGGGGTTGAGGAATCGCAGTCCCTGTTCTGCCATTTCGGTCCCGGCGAGCACGCGTTCTGGCCGGCCGGCCTGGCAGACAACACACACTTTTCGCAGCGGGGCGCGTCCCTTGTGGCGGAGGAGGTTGCCGCCCAGCTGGTGCGGCTCGGCTTCGGCCTCAAGCAACGCGGGGTCACATCCGGCCCAATATTGGGTGAACATTGGGCCGAAAGTGACCCCGCGTTGGGTTTAAGCACGACGGCGGGGCGGGGCTAGGTGGGAGCGTCGCAAGCCCGCACTGGCCTGCTGTACAGCAACCCCCTCGCCGGCCCGGCGGACGTGTCCGGCTGGGTCATGGAAGGGCCGCTGAGCCTGGGAAGCCACGACGGCGGCGGGCTGGAGCTGTCCGGTTCGCTGGATGATGAGGAGTTCGGGGACCACGCGCACTGGACGTTCTGGTGCCCGGAGGAGTTCCCGGACGGCATCCGGATCAGCTGGGAGTTCCTTCCCCTGGCGGAACCGGGCCTGGCCATGCTGTTCTTCTCGGCCGTCGGCCACAGCGGGCACGACCTCTTCTCGGCCGAACTCGCGCCGAGAAGCGGTTACTACCCGCAGTACCATTCGGGGGATATCGACGCCCTCCACATCTCCTATTTCCGGCACAAGTACGAGTCAGAACGGGCCTTCCGGACCTGCAACTTGCGGAAAAGTGCCGGTTTTGAACTGGTTGCCCAGGGCGCCGACCCGCTGCCGCCCGCCGAGGACGCAACGGACTTTTACCGGGTGGAAGTGGTGAAGGACGGGCCGGACGTAACGTTCTCCATCAACGGGCTAACCCTCTTTCAGTGGTCCGACCCGTCGGACAAGGTGCTGCGCGGCGGCCGCATCGGCTTCCGCCAGATGGCGCCGCTGAAGGCCGCCTACCGGAGCCTCACGGTGGAGAGGATCTAGCCTGTTTTCCAGCCGGACTTTCGTGCGTGGACGCCTGTTGAAAGGTGAAGGACCCGCTCAGATCGCGGGGGACCGGCGTTCGATCAGGACGGTGTCGCGCCATTGTCCGCTGAGCGGACCGTACGTCATCCTGGCGATGCGCCGGCGGCGGCCGACGACGACGTAGCCGTTGGCGAGGTGGACCCGGAGGCTGGCTTCATTTTCGGGGAAGACGCTGGCCTGGATGGTCCAGATCCCTCCAGCCTCCGTGGATTCAGCCAAGGCCCTCAGCAGTGCTGGTCCCACGCCAAGCCCGCGTGCCTCGGCCGCGACATAGACGGAGTGTTCCACCACTCCGGAGTAGGCGGAACGCGCGGACACGGGGGAGACGGCGGCCCAGCCGAGAACAGCGCCATCCCCGGCCTCTGCCACGAGGCGGTGGCCGGAAAGCCGGGAATTGTTGAACTGTTCCCAGCCTGGGGCCTCAGGTTCAAACGTGGCATGCCCGGTGGCAATTCCTTCAGCGTAGATCCGCTGGACGGCCGGCCAATCGTCGTCGTGCATGGGACGGACAGCCACAGCGGGCTGCTTCGGCGCAGTCACAGGGCTGCCAGGAGTCCGGCCGCCTCTTCCAGGGCACCGGGGACCAGGGAGTAATAGGCCCACGTGCCGCGCTTTTCGCGGTGCAGCAGCCCGGCCTCGACCAGGATCTTCAGATGGTGGGAAACTGTTGGCTGGCCCAGGTCCAGTGGCTCCGTCAGGTCGCATACGCAGGATTCACCGGAGGCGTCTGCCTTCACGATGGACAGCAGCCGGAGCCGGTTGGGATCGGCGAGCGCCTTGAAAACCAAGGCTTTCTGCTTTGCCTCCTCGGCCCCCAGCGCAGGGATTCCCGCCGGCGTGCAGCAGGCTTCAGCCGTGTCCGGCTCGAGCATGGGCAGCGAGTTCATGTACCCATTATGCCCCAATATTGACAGTCATCAATGTAGCGAAGTCTGCTGCGACACGGACCTCATTTACCTGGAGGCGGCGACGGGTTTATAACCTTCAAGAGGCAGATACTTCTGGAGGGGTAGCCGTGAAGCCAAAGAGCAGGCAGGCGTTCAGCCTTGCCCACCCTGGAATGGGACCATTGAAACGTATGTTCGGCCGGGCTGCTGCGGCGGCGCTTCTGCTTGCAGCCCTCACTGGTCCTCCGGGCGCGGCAGGGGAGACCCGGATCACCTATGCCGGGCACGTCCAGGAGGTTGGGTGGCAGGCCAGCGTCTCGGACGGAGCCACCGCCGGGACGGTTGGGCGCGGATTGCGGCTGGAAGCCCTTCGGTTCGCCACCACGGTGCAAACGGCGCGGGCCCACGTGCAGAACATCGGCTGGCAGGAATACCGTTCCGGCCCGGCAACAATCGGCACCGAAGGGCAGTCCCTCCGCATGGAGGCCATCCAGGTCCGTTCAGCAGTGCCGGGAGAGGCAGTCCGCTGCCAGGCCCACGTCGAAAACATCGGTTGGATGGCCGAGGTTGGCGACGGCGAAGTGTGCGGCACGATCGGCAGGTCACTCCGGCTTGAAGCGGTCCGCCTGCGGATGGTGTCCGCAACACCGGATACGGTGCTGTCCACCCTGACAACAGTCGGAGATGTCGGCCTGGAAACCGCCGGACTCGCAACCCTTGCCGGCATGGGGGCCGCGGACCCGGACTTGGTGTTCCTGCTGGGCGATATTTCGTACGGCACCACGGCGCAACCGTTCTGCGATGCTGTGGCCCGATACATCGATGAACCGTTCGGGTGGGTCCAGGGCAACCACGAGACTGCACCCGACAGCGACGGCCCGCTGACCGCGGATTTCCTCGCATGCCTTCCCGCAACACCGAACGCAACCGGCAGCCCGGCAATCGAGCAGGTCATCAGCATCCCCGGTGCCCGGATCATCACAGCCTCAGCGCAGGAGGGATACGGCTACCTGCCAGGTACTGCCGCGCTGCAGCGGATCAGCAACGCAATCGACTCGGCGAATGCGGCAGGCGTCTGGCCCATACTGGCCTTCCACGAACCGCACATAAGTGTCGGCCTGCATGGATCCTCCGGCCCGGAGTCCCAGGCCCTGTCCGACCTGGCGATAGCCAAACGGGTACCGTTGGTCCTCACGTCCCATGACCACAACTACTCACGCCACATCATCGACGGAACAACGTTCATCGTCGCAGGCATGGGCGGGCACCATCCACGGGACCTGGACTACGCGTCAGCCTGGTGGCCGCAGACAGTGGCCGCCTACCCCGGCGCACCATCCGGATGGGTGACACTCACCATCGGGCAACGCACCATCGCCGGGCAGCTGTCCGGAGGCGCAGGCCCCGACACCTTCACCATCACAAGGTAAACGCAGGCCAGGGCCGCTGGTGGCTTGGAATTGCGGCTACGGGCCGGCGGGGCCGGCGTGGTGCGGAAGGACGGCGTCGTCTGCCGTTTTCGCCGCGGAGGGAAACAGGATGAGGAGCAGGCCGAGGCCAACTGCCCCGCCGATCAGCTGGGCCACGACGAAGCCGGGAACGGAGGCCGGGGCGATGCCGGCGAAGGTGTCACTGAAGATGCGGCCAACTGTCACGGCGGGGTTCGCGAACGACGTCGAGGAGGTGAACCAGTACGCGGCTCCGATGTATGCGCCGACGGCCGGTGCGGCCAGGACTCCGCGGGAGGTCGCCGCGAGGGCGAAGATCAGCAGGACCAGCCCGGCCGTGGCAACAACCTCACCCAGCAGATGTCCCGTAGTTGCTCGTTCTTTGACGGAGATGGATGTCCCCACCTCAAACATGGCGTTCGCCAACACGCTGCCGCCGATCGCGCCCAGGGTCTGGGCAGCCACGTAGGTACCCAGCTCCGCCAGGGTCAGTCCGGAGCCGCTGCGACGGCCCAGGATCCAGTCGGCAAGTGTGACCACGGGGTTGAAGTGTGCGCCGCTGACGGGCCCGAGCACCAGGATCAGCACCGTGAGGCCGAGCACGGTTGCCATGCTGTTTTGCAGCAGCTGCAGGCCAACGTCACCGGGGGAGAGCTGCTGTGCGGCGATCCCGGAGCCGACCACGATGGCTACGAGCAGGCTGGTGCCGAGCAGCTCGGCGACGGCGCGGCGCCACAGCGGTGGCTGGTTTGATGTCATGGAAACAGCTTGACCCAAAGAATTTACTCAGTCAAAGTTGAATCAATGAGTATTGAGTCAACCGGAGAATTTCGGGCGCGGGTAGCCAGGCATGCTGCCCTTGCCGACCCCGCGCGGCTGCGCATAGTTGACTTACTGACCGTGGGGGACCACTCTCCAACGGAGCTGCAGGCAGAGCTGGGAATGCCGTCGAATCTCCTGTCCCACCATCTGCGGGCGCTCGAAGAAGCCCGGCTGGTAACCCGCCACCGCTCCGAAGCTGACAAACGCCGCAGCTATGTCGCGCTGGCTGCCGGCGCACTGGAGGGCCTGCTGCCGGGGGTCCAACACGACGCCGGGCGCGTAGTGTTCGTCTGCACCCGCAACAGTGCGCGGTCCCAGCTGGCTGCAGCGCTCTGGCAGCAGGTCAGCGCAGTCCCGTCGGTATCGGCAGGAACGCATCCTGCGGACCGCATCGCCCGCGGGGCGATCGAAGTGGCCGGCCGCCACGGGGTGGAGCTCGCGGACCTTCCGCCACGGCGGCTGGACCAGGTGGCCGAAACGGGGGACTTTGTGGTGACCGTCTGCGACAACGCGCACGAAGAGCTCGTCGGGCTCGGCGCCGTCCACTGGTCCGTTCCGGATCCGCTCCGGCTGAACACCGAGGAGGCCTTCGAGCACGCCTTCACCGACATCGCCCACCGCGTCACGGGCCTCGCGTCCCGCATCCTCGCTGCCTGACCCAACCAATATTGACAATCATCAATGTATAGCCCGATACTCACTGTATCGATCATCATCAATGTTCCAGGAGAAACCTCGTGAGCACCGAAACCGCCAAGAAGCCCTCCGTCCTGTTCGTCTGCGTCCACAACGCCGGACGCTCCCAGATGGCAGCAGCCTTCCTGACAACCCTCTCCAAAGGCGCGATCGAAGTCCGCTCCGCCGGCTCCCAGCCCGCCGACAAAGTCAACCCTGCCGCCGTCGAGGCGATGGCGGAGCTGGGCATCGACATGTCCGCCGAAATTCCCAAGGTCCTCACCACCGAAGCCGTGAAGGAATCGGATGTGGTGATCACCATGGGCTGTGGCGACGAATGCCCCTACTTCCCCGGCAAGCGCTATGAGGACTGGGTCCTGGAGGATCCCGCGGGCCAGGGCGTGGACGCCGTCCGCCCCATCCGGGACGAGATCAGGACCCGGATCGAGGGCCTCATCGCTTCCCTCATCCCCGCAGCCAAGTAACCCGTACCGAGCCTCAGGAGATCGTCGTGAGCACCAAAGAAGTGGGCACCAAAGAAGCGGGCACGGAACAGCTGATCATCATCGGGTCCGGCCCCGCGGGCTACACCGCGGCCATCTACGCCGCCCGCGCGGGGCTGAAACCGCTGGTCCTGGCCGGATCGGTGACCGCTGGCGGTGCGCTGATGAACACCACCGAAGTGGAAAACTTCCCGGGCTTTCCCGAAGGCGTCCAGGGCCCGGAGCTGATGGACGGGCTGCAGCAGCAGGCGGAGCGCTTCGGCGCGCAGGTGGTGTTCGACGACGTCACTGAGGTCCGGCTGTCCGGTCACCTCAAGCGGGTGGTCACCGGCGGCGGCGACGTCCACGAGGCGCCGGCAGTCATCCTGGCCACCGGCTCCGCGTACAAGGAACTGGGCCTGCCGGAGGAGAAGAAATTCAGCGGCCACGGTGTCTCCTGGTGCGCCACCTGCGACGGCTTCTTTTTCCGCGACCAGGACATCATCGTCGTCGGCGGCGGGGACTCGGCCATGGAGGAAGCGACCTTCCTGACCCGCTTCGGAAAGTCCGTGACCGTCGTCGTCCGCAAGGGCGAGCTGCGCGCCTCCCGCATCATGGCCCAGCGGGCCAAGGACAACCCGAAGATCAACTTTGCCTGGAACTCCGCCATCACCGCCATCCACGGCGACAGCAAGGTCACCGGAGTGACGCTGACCGACACCCGCACCGGCGAAACCCGCGAACAGGCAGCGGCAGGGATCTTCGTGGCGATCGGGCACGTCCCGCGTACGGAACTCGTGGCCGGCCAGGTGGACCTTGACGCCGAGGGCTACATCAAGGTCGACTCGCCGACCACGGTCACCAACCTCACCGGCGTGTTCGCGTGCGGGGACGCGGTGGACCACCGGTACCGCCAGGCCATCACGGCCGCCGGTACCGGCTGTGCCGCCGCCCTCGACGCTGAACGCTACCTTGCCGCACTGGACGACGCGGACAGCATTGCCACTGCGCTGGTGGAGGAACCCACCCACGCCTGAGGCCCCAACCAGGGGAGGAGGTGAGCTGAATGAACACCGGATGCTGCGAGGATTCGGAGTGCTGCGACGACTGCCCGGACGACATGCAGGGCTGCTGCTGACCTCCCCCGCCTGCCGGACCCACAAGGATCCGGCGGGCACTCAACCCGACTACCAACGGATGAAACAGAGGACAACCATGGATTCAGCGAAGAACCTTCCCGTCGCCGTCATCGGCGCCGGCCCCGTGGGCCTGGCAGCCGCGGCGCACCTGCTCGAACGCGGCCTGGAGCCGCTCATCTTCGAAGCCGGCCCGACGGCGGGTGCAGCCATCGCGCAATGGCGTCACATCCGGCTGTTCTCACCGTGGCGGTTCAACCTCGACGCCGCCGCCGTCCGCCTGCTCGAAGCCGCCGGCTGGGTCCCGCCCCGGCCGACGGCCCTTCCCTACGGCGGTGAACTCGTCGACAACTACCTGTCACCGCTGGCAGCACTGCCGGCCATCTCCTCCCGGCTGCAGACTGGAGCCAGGGTCATCGCCGTCACCCGTTCCGGCCTGGACAAGACTCATAGCCGCAACCGGGAGACCACACCGTTCATTGTCAGGGTGGAACACGCGGACGGCGAGACCCGCGACCACAGCGTGGCCGCGGTCATCGATGCCTCGGGCACCTGGTCGCGCCGCAACCCGCTGGGCACCTCCGGGTTGCCCGCCATCGGCGAAGACACAGCCGAGGACCGGATCTCCGCCCCGCTCCCGGACGTCACCGGCCGTGACCGCGCCTCGTTCGCCGGACGCCGCGTCCTGGTGGTCGGCGCGGGGCATTCAGCTGCCAACACCCTCATCAGCCTCGCCGACCTGGCCAAAGAAGAACCGGACACCCGGATCCTCTGGGCGGTCCGCGGCGCGTCAGCCGAGAAGGTCTATGGCGGCGGCGACGCCGATGGCCTCCCCGCCCGCGGCCAGCTCGGTTCCCGCCTACGCCGCCTGGTCGGGGCCGGAACCATCGAACTCCACACCGGCTTCGGCATCGCAGCGCTCAAAACACTGGATTCCGCCGTAACCGTCGAGGCCGTTGACGGCCGGACCCTGGAGGCCGACGTCGTGGTCCCGTGCACAGGCTTCCGCCCCGACCTGGACATCCTGCGCGAAGTCCGGCTCGATCTGGATCCCGCCGTCGAAGCTCCCCGGGAGCTGGGCCCGCTGATCGACCCCGAGTTCCACTCCTGCGGCACCGTTCCTCCCCACGGCGCCAGGCTGCTGGCGCACCCGGACCAGGACTTCTACATCGTTGGCATGAAGTCCTACGGCCGGGCCCCCACGTTCCTGCTGGCCACGGGGTACGAACAGGTGCGGTCCGTCGCCGCCGCCCTCGCCGGGGACCGTAACGCCGCCGATACCGTCCAGCTTGAGCTCCCCGAAACCGGCGTCTGCTCCACCGACGGCGGCAGCAGCTGCGACGTCCCGGCAGCTTCCACCGACGCGCCAGCAGGTGCGGCCGAAAAGGGTTGCTGCTCGGCCCCGGAGCCGGTGCTGGTCGGCTTTCCCACCGGGTTGTCCCACGGCCGCTCCGGCAGCCACTGAACGCCTTGGCCAGATCCAACAAAGCCCTGGCCGCCTCACTCACAAAGGAAACAACGCGCTCATGACCCAGGAAACCTCCGACGCCCGGAAAGCCCCTGCCGTGCTCTTCGTCTGCAGCAAGAACGGCGGGAAGTCGCAGCTGGCCGCGGGCCTTATGAACCAGTTGGCCGGCGGGTCCATCACTGTCTACTCCGCAGGCACCAAACCCGGCAAAGCCCTGAATCCCCAGGCTGTGGAGTCCCTGACCGAACTCGGCGTCGACATCACGGGCGAACACCCCAAACCCGTCACCGACGACGTCCTGGACGCGGTGGATACCGTGATCGTCCTGGGAACCGAAGCCAGGCTTGATCCCCGCGAGGGCACGCGTTTTGAGGTCTGGGAGACGGATGAACCCTCCGAGCGCGGCATAGAAGGCATGGAACGCATGCGCCTGGTCCGGGACGACATCAAAGCCCGGGTCCAGACGCTCTATGCGGAGCTCGCCGGGAAGTAGTGATGGCCGGCGCGGTGCTGTCCCCGAGTGACGGAGGCACCCGTGCCCCATGAAGGATGGCCGGACGGGCCCCTCGTGCTCGGAGCAGGGTCGTCAGTCCGGCTTGATGTTCTGGTTCAGGGTGAAGAAGTTCGTGGGGTCGTACTTGCGCTTGAGTGCCTTGAGGCGGTCGTACTTGGCGGCTCCATAGGCCTGCCTGACCCGCTCCTCGCCCTCTTCCATCAGGAAGTTCACGTAGACGCTGGTGTGGTGGGGCGCGAGCGCTGACCAGTAGTCCCGGGCCCATTGGCGCTCAGCGTCGAAGCCGTCCGCGGTCTTGCTGTTGCCGTTGATGTTGAACGTGAATCCGGCCTGGCGGCCGTTGAAGGCGGTGGCACCCTCGTCGACCCGCCCCACCGCGCCGCCCATCTGCCACAGCGCGATGCTGGTGACCGGCGAGGTGATGCGGCTGCCGTGCTCGACCACGATGTCGATGACTTCGTCGCTGAGGGCTGCCACGTCACAGGACCTGACGTAGTAGTGCCAGCCGTGCGGGAAGGATGGATCGAACGTTCTCTGGTGCTCCAGAAACGGCTTGGGCCGGCACATGTCGAGCACCGGTGAACCGAATTCCTTGAGGGGCCGCAGGACCCGTTCGCCCTCCTCGACCGGTCCTGCGTAGCAGGCGGTGACCGCGAGGACGAGCTTGCCCACCAGCTCCGGCGGCACGATCGGCAGCGCCGGCGCCCTTCGCTGCACGGCAATGGTCATGAGCTCATCGGGGCAGTCCGCGATCCAGTCCCGATAAAACCGCAGCACCTTCGGGGCATCTTCCATCGCCCAGAAGACCGGACCCGCCATCACGTAGGGGCCCACAGGATTAAGGCGGAACTCGAACTCAGTGACGATGCCGAAGTTCCCGCCACCGCCCCGCACCCCCCAGAAGAGGTCGGAGTTTTGATCCTGGCTGGCCCTGACCTGTTCGCCGTCGGCGGTGACCATGTCCACGGACAGCAGCTGGTCCACGGTGAGTCCGTACTTGCGCATGATCCAGCCGATTCCGCCGCCCAGCGTCAGGCCCGCCACGCCCGTGTGCGTGACGATTCCGGACGGAACAGCGAGGCCGTACTCCTGCGTCTCCTGGTCAAGTTCGCCAAGCAGCACGCCGGCCTGGACACGCGCCGTTCGCGCCTCGGGGTCCACCTGGACCCCTTTCATCGGCCCGAGATCAATGAGCATGCCGCCGTCGCACACTGACAGGCCGGGGAAGCTGTGCCCGCCTCCACGGACGGCGACGAGCAGATCCTGCGAACGGGCGAGCCGGAGCGCCGCCCGGATGTCTGCCACACCGGTGCACCGGGCTATCAAGGCGGGATGGCGGTCAATCGATCCGTTCCACACCTTGCGATGCTCGTCGTAACGAGCATCATCCGGACGGACGAGTTCGCCCAGAAAGGAAGCCTGCAGTTCCTCGACAGCGCCGCTGTCGATCTTTGTGCCCTGTGCCATGGACTCACGGACCCTTCTCTCCTGCGAGCAGAATCCCACCGTTGGGACGAACTGGCAAGGGGAACATGTGCCGCTAGCTGACGGCCTTCTTCACGAGCCCGACGATCTTCGCCTCATCCGCGGCGGTGAGTTTGGTCAGGGCGTAGGAGGTGGGCCACATGTTGCCGTCGTCGAGGTTCGCGGGGTCGTTGAATCCCAGCGTCGGGTAGCGTGCCTTGAATTTGTCCGCGGGCTGGAAGAAACAGACCACCTTGCCGTCCTTGGCGTAGGCAGGCATCCCGTACCAGGTTTTCGGCGCGAGCTCCGGCGCGTTTTCCTTGATGATGGCATGCAGCCGTTCGGCGATGGCCCGGTCGGAGTCCGCCATCTCGGCGATCTTCCCCAGCACATCGCTTTCGCCGTCGGGCTTGGCGGCGCGCGATCCGCGGCGCGACTCAGCTTTGAGCTCCTGGGCGCGTTCCTTCATCGCGGCCCGTTCTTCCTCGTCGAAGCCGTCGTATGACTTGGCACCCGTGGCGGGGTTTTTGGTGTCGTTCATGGCAAGTTCCTTCCGTGGAGGTCTCTTGCGATCCACCCTAGTGTCCGGGCTTTAAGGTGGCTTCTCCAGAACTGCTCGAAGTGTGGAAACCTAGCCGGCGGAGGATCCCACCGCCGGCCCGGTGCTCTGGCGGACCACCAGTTCCGGTGTGAACACCACGGCACGGTGCTTCGGATTCTCGGATTCCACTTCCTCCGCCAGCAGTTCAATGGCGGTGCGTCCCAGCGCCGCCGTGGGCTGGCGGATGGAGGACAGCGGAACCACGGCGGAGACGGCGAAGTCGATGTCGTCGTAACCAATCAGTGCGATGTCCTCGGGAATCCTCAGGGTGTGCGTCATGGTCAGCGACTGCATCACGCCCAGGGCCAGGAGATCGTTGGCGCAGAAAATGCCGTCGGGCAGGTCCCCGCGCTCCACCAGCATGTTGCCCACGCTCCGGCCCGCCAGCACGGTCTGTCCGTCCGAATCAAGGACCTCCAGGGTGGCGTCAGGCTCCTCCTTTACGGCGCGCTGCGCACCCTGCAGGCGGTCCGCCACCTGGCGGATGGAGGTGGGGCCACCCACAAAGGCGAGCCGACGGCGGCCCGTGTCCAGCAGGTGCCGGGCAGCCAGGTAACCGCCGGCGTCGTCGTCGACTGACACGGAACTGTACTTGCTCTCGTCGGCCAGGCGGTCCACCAGGACGGTGGGCACGCCGCGCTCACGGAGCAGATCCAGGCGCGCGGTGACGTCGCCGACGGGGGAGATGAGGAGTCCCTGGACGCGCTGCTCCTGGAACAGGTCGATGTAGTTGGACTCGCGGCTGGCGTTGTGGCCGCTGTCGCCCAGCAGTACGGCGCTGCCCTGGAGGGCCGCGGCGTCTTCGGCGGCCCGCACCACGGACGTGAAGAACGGGTTGCCCACATCAAGGACAATCAGCCCGATGGTCCGGCTTTGGCCTGCGCGCAACTGGCGGGCGGCGTCGTTCCGGACAAAGCCCAGCTCATCGATGGCACGCAGCACCCGCTCCTTGGTCCGCGTGGACACCCTGTCCGGATAATTCAGGACATTGGAGACCGTGCCCACGGCCACGCTGGCGTGGTTTGCGACGTCCTTGATGCTTGCTGAGCGATTCATGATTCTCCATGGCTAATATGCCGCGTGCAGCACTTTTCCCTGAGTCCCGGATTATGGTCTGGAAACTGCTTGACACCTACTTGACTTCAAGAGTACTTTGAATCGTAACAATGAAACGATTCAAAGTTTGGAAAGTTCAGGAGAGCCACAGATGAGGGTGTGTTTCCGCTCGTCGGTCCAGCCAGGGCTGATCGAAGAGTACAAGCGGCGCCACGCTGCCGTGTGGCCGGAGATGCTCCATGCCTTGCAGGAGGCCGGCTGGAGGAACTACTCGCTGTTCCTTGGTGACGACGGACTCCTGGTGGGGTACCTCGAATGCGACGATTTCGACGCCGTGCGGGCCCGGATGGCGCTGACCGAGGTTAACGCCCGCTGGCAGGCCGAGATGGCGTTGCTTTTTGACAATCCAGACAACCCGGACCAGGCACCCGACGAAGGGTTCCAGGTCCTCGAAGAAGTCTTCAACCTTGACGACCAGCTGGCGGCGGCGGAGCGCACCGCCGGCTGAGCATCACCGGCTCCAGCAGCTGGGCCGCCAGTCAGACAACAACAGCAACACACACCCAGACCGCAGCAACATAAAACATCGGAAAGAACCATCATGAATGACGTAGCAACGGCGCTGGGCAGGCTCGGGGAGCTTGCCATCGAGGTCCCTTCGTGGGCTTATGGAAATTCAGGCACGCGTTTCAAGGTGTTCGGCACGCCGGGTACCCCGCGGACGGTGCAGGAGAAGATCGCGGATGCCGCGAAGGTGCATGAGCTGACCGGCCTGGCTCCCACCGTTGCCTTGCACATTCCGTGGGACAAGGTGGATGACTACGCCGCACTGAAGGAGTATGCGGCCGGTTTGGGTGTGGGGCTGGGCACGATCAACTCCAACACGTTCCAGGATGATGAGTACAAGTTCGGTTCGCTGACGTCCTCGAATGAGACGGTGCGTCGCCGGGCGATCGCGCACCATCTGGACTGCATTGAGATCATGCATGCCACGGGGTCCAAGGACCTGAAGGTCTGGCTGGCGGACGGCACCAACTACCCGGGCCAGGACGATCTTCGCGGCCGCCAGGACCGCCTGGCCGAGTCGCTGCAGGAGATTTACGCGGCCCTGGGCGATGAGCAGCGCCTGGTGCTGGAGTACAAGTTCTTCGAGCCGGCTTTCTACCACACCGATGTTCCGGACTGGGGCACCTCTTACGCGCAGACGCTGGCCCTGGGTGAGAAGGCGATGGTCTGCCTGGACACCGGCCACCACGCGCCGGGCACTAACATCGAGTTCATCGTGATGCAGCTGCTGCGCCTGGGTAAGCTGGGTTCCTTTGACTTCAATTCCCGCTTCTACGCGGACGATGACCTGATTGTGGGCGCAGCGGATCCGTTCCAGCTGTTCCGCATCATGTACGAGGTCATCCGCGGCGGCGGCTTCGGCAAGGACTCCGGTGTGGCCCTGATGCTGGACCAGTGCCACAACCTGGAAGAGAAGATCCCGGGCCAGATCCGCTCGGTCCTGAACGTCCAGGAAATGACGGCCCGCGCCCTGCTGGTGGACACGGCTGCGCTGACGGAAGCCCAGCGTTCCGGCGATGTCCTGGCCGCGAACGGCGTGTTCAACGATGCCTTCTTCACCGATGTCCGGCCCATTTTGGCGCAGTGGCGTGAATCCCGCGGCCTGCCCGCGGACCCGATGGCCGCGTTCAAGGCCAGCGGTTACCAGAAACAGATCAACGAGGACCGCGTCGGCGGCCAGCAAGCCGGATGGGGCGCATAGGCATGAACATGCAGAACACAGCTACGCAGAACACCAACAAGACTGTTGAAGACCTGATTTCGCGTTCCAACCGCCTGGGTGCGGACAAGCGGAACACCAACTTCGCCGGTGGCAACACCTCGGCCAAGGGCACGGAGAAGGACCCGGTGACGGGTGAGGATGTCCAGCTGTTGTGGGTCAAGGGCTCCGGCGGGGACCTTGGCACGCTGAAGGCCCAGAACCTCGCGGTACTGCGCCTGGACCGTTTGAACGCGTTGAAGAACGTGTACCCGGGCGTTGAGCGTGAAGATGAGATGGTGGCCGCTTTTGATTACTGCCTGCACGGCAAGGGCGGCGCCGCTCCCTCGATTGATACGGCCATGCATGGCCTGGTGAACGCCGCGCACGTGGACCACCTGCACCCGGATTCAGGGATCGCCATTGCCACGGCGGTGGACGGCGAGGCCCTGACCACCAAGATCTTCGGCAACAAGGTGGTCTGGGTGCCCTGGCGCCGGCCCGGTTTCCAGCTTGGCCTGGACATCGCCGCGATCAAGGACGCCAATCCGCAGGCCATCGGCACCATCCTGGGCGGCCACGGCATCACCGCCTGGGGCGCCACCAGCGAAGAAGCAGAGCAGAACTCGCTGTGGATCATCGAGCAGGCCGAGAAGTACCTCCGCGAAAACGGCAAGGCTGAACCCTTCGGCCCCAAGCTGCCCGGCTTCGGCGCGCTGCCGGAGGCCGAGCGGAACGCCAAGGCCGCCGCACTCGCACCGGTCATCCGCGGGCTGGCGTCCACGGACAAGCCGCAGCTGGGGCACTTCAGTGATGACGCCGTCGTGCTGGACTTCCTGGAAGCCGCCGAGCACCCGCGCCTGGGCGCGCTGGGCACGTCCTGCCCGGACCACTTCCTGCGCACCAAGGTCAAGCCGTTGATCCTGGACCTGCCGGCGGACGCCTCGATCGAGGATTCCATTGCCCGTCTGCAGCAACTTCACGCGGCCTACCGCGAGGACTACCAGGCCTACTACGACCGGCACGCAGACGCCGAGTCCCCGGCTCTGCGCGGCGCTGACCCGGCCATCGTGCTGGTCCCGGGCGTGGGCATGTTCTCCTTCGGCGCGAACAAGCAGACCGCCCGCGTCGCCGGGGAGTTCTACATCAACGCCATCAACGTCATGCGCGGTGCCGAGGCCATCTCCACCTACGCCCCGATCGAGGAATCCGAAAAGTTCCGGATCGAATACTGGTCGCTGGAGGAAGCCAAGCTGGCACGGCTGCCCAAGCCCAAGTCCCACGCCACCCGCATCGCACTGGTCACGGGCGCGGCATCGGGCATTGGCAAGGCCATCGCCACCCGCCTCGCCGCGGAAGGCGCCTGCGTGGTCATCGCGGACCTGAACCTCGAGAACGCCCAGGCGGTCGCCGAGGAACTCGGCGGCTCCGACGTCGCCATCGGTGTCCAGGCCGACGTCACTGATGAAGCCCAGGTCACGGCGGCCATCGACGCCGCGGTCCTGGCGTTCGGCGGCCTTGACCTGGTGGTCAACAACGCCGGCCTGTCCATCTCCAAGCCGCTGCTGGAGACCACCGAGAAGGACTGGGACCTGCAGCACAACGTCATGGCCAAGGGCTCCTTCCTGGTGGCCAAGGCCGCGGCGAAGGTCATGATTGCCCAGGACATGGGCGGGGACGTCATCTACATCTCCTCCAAGAACTCGGTCTTCGCCGGCCCGAACAACATCGCCTACTCCGCCACCAAGGCCGACCAGGCCCACCAGGTCCGGCTGCTCGCGGCGGAGTTGGGCGAGTACGGCATCCGGGTCAACGGGATCAACCCCGACGGCGTGGTCCGCGGCTCCGGGATCTTCGCCGGCGGCTGGGGCGCCAAACGCGCCGCGGTCTACGGCGTGGACGAGCAGGAACTGGGCAAGTACTACGCCCAGCGCACCCTGCTCAAGCGCGAAGTCCT
>DATFAE010000271.1:0-4563 GCA_035254945.1 Arthrobacter sp.
AGGATGCCGGCCATCATCACCACGGTCATCCACGGGACTCCGTGGCGCGAGACCTTGCCGAACACTTCCGGCGCGTGGCCTTGGTTGGACAGGCCGAACAGGATGCGGCCTGCGCCGAAGATGTCGCTGTTAATGGCGGACAGTGCGGCGGTGATGACCACGGCGTTCAGGATGTGCGGTGCGGCCGGGATGCCGAGGCCGCTGAAAATCTGGACGAACGGGCTGCCGTTGGTGCCTATCTCGTTCCAGGGGAAGAGACTCATCAGGACGCCGAGGGTCAGGACATAGAACAGCAGGACGCGCACCGGTACGGTGTTGACGGCCTTCGGGATGACCTTCTTGGGATCCGCGGCCTCGCCGGCGGTAATGCCGAGCGTCTCGATGCCGCCGAAGGCGAACATCACCACGGCGAACGAGGCCAGCAGCCCTTCGAAGCCGTTGGGGAAGAAGCCGCCGTGTTCCACGAGGTTGCCCAGGCCCGGCGCCACGGTGGAGCCGCCGGCCTGGAAGCCGAAGGCGATGATGGCTGCGCCGCCGGCGATCATGGCGATGATGGCCACCACCTTGATCAGCGAAAACCAGAACTCGAGCTCGCCGAAGACCTTCACGCTGAGCAGGTTCAGTGCCGCCAGGAAGCAGATGATGGCCAGGATCCAGATCCAGCGGTCCACCTGGGGAAACCAGAAGCCCATATAGATACTGAAGGCCGTAACGTCGGCGATGGCCACGATCGCCATCTCGAAGACGTAGGTCCAGCCGGTCACGAACCCGGCCAGCGGACCGAGGTAGCGGCTCGCGTATTGGCCGAACGAGCCTGAGACGGGGTGCCGCACGGCCATTTCACCGAGCGCCCGCATCACCATGAACACCGCCGCGCCGCCGATGACGTACGCGAGCAGGACCGCCGGGCCGGCTTTCTGGATGGCGGAGGCGGAGCCGTAGAACAGGCCGGTGCCGATGGCCGAGCCGAGCGCCATGAAGCGGATGTGCCGGACGTTCAGTCCCCGGTTGAGGACGCTTGCGACGGCGGTGCCCGGGCCGGGCCTTTCGGTGGGGCGGGCGTCCGGGCTGGCTTCTGTGTCTTGCCTGGTGGCGGCGTGCTGCATACAAATACCTTCTCGTCATTGGGAGGGGGATCGTTAACCAGCAGACCATTTTGGCGCCCGGCGTGATGAGCCTCACGGACACTTGGTGTCTTTCATTCCAGACTCAACGCGGCCTCCACCGGTCCGGGGAGCGGGCTGGCGCAGCGAAGTGCTCCTGCCTTGCGAGGGCTAGGCGGTGAGTTGGATCCGGAGGAAGATAGTTCCCGGAAGGCCATCCCGGACGTTGGGCCGGACCTTGAAGCGGAGGATGAAGTGGATGACTTCATTGCGTATCTTGATACATCCCAGGTTCGGCCCGGCAAGCTGGAGGAACTTAAAGCGGCCATGACGGAACTGGCTGCATTCGTGGATCTGAACGAGCCCCGGATCATCGCCTACAGCGTCTATTTCTCGGCGGATGGAACCACCATGAGCGTCCTGCATTTCCATCCTGATCTGGCCTCACTGGAGTTCCACCTGGAGGTGGCAGGACCAAAGTTCCCGCCGATTGCTCCATTAATCAGGATGCAGACGATCGAAATATTCGGCCGCCCAACGGAGGAACTCGTGGCCCGGCTTCAAACGAAGGCGAAGCTCCTGGGCAGTGGGTCGGTCATTGTCCGCGACTTCCACGCCGGGTTCGCCCGCCTTCCGGGCGCCTGAACGGACGGGGGCACAAGGCAACTTCCGCCTATGTCAATCATCATTGACTCCATGTCTGCTTTCTTTTACATTGGGAGTGTCAAGTTTCTTTTACACGCCTAGTGCTGCAGGGAGCGGAAATGTCCTTCGAAGAGAAGAGCGCGTGGATCATGGGCGTCGTGGCCGTGGGCTCCTACGGCGTGTACCTGGCCATCGTTCTTGGCCTGGCCGGCACCATGCCGCTGGTTGACGTCCCGTACGTTGCACCGCTGTTGTGGACGGTCGGGGCATCCATCGTCCTGTCCATAGTCCTGCACGCCGTGATCGGCATTTTCTCGCCCAGGGACGCCGGAAAGAAGGACCAGCGGGACCGGGAGATTTACCGCTTCGGCGAGTACATCGGGCAGTCGTTTCTGGTCATTGGGGGAGTGGCCGCGCTGCTGATGGCCATGACAGAAACCGACCATTTCTGGATCGCGAACGTTATCTACCTGACGTTTGTCCTGTCCGCGATCCTGGGCTCCGGGGCCAAGATTGTTGCCTACCGCCGGGGGTTCCAGCCGTGGTGAAACCAACGAGGGTGACCAACTCAATCCGTCGGCTGCGGTTCGAACGCGGCGAGATGACCCAGGCCGAACTTGCCGAGCGTGTGGGCGTCACCCGCCAGACGGTCATCGCCATCGAGCAGGGCCGGTATTCGCCGTCCTTGGAGATGGCCTTCCAGATCGCCCACGTGCTCAGCGTGCCGCTTGAGGACGTTTTCCAGTACCCGAACCGTGAAGGAGACGCATCATGAAAGCCATCGTGCAGGACGTTTATGGGAGCGCGGACATGCTCCAGCTGCGGGACATCCCGAAGCCGGTGCCCGGCAACGGCGAGGTGCTCATCCGGGTCCGAGCCGCCGGCGTCGACCAGGGCGTGTGGCACCTCATGACCGGGATGCCGTACCTGGTCCGGCTCTTCGGCTTCGGTCTGAAAAAGCCCAAGGTGCCGGTCCGTGGCAGGGAAGTTGCCGGCGTCGTGGAGGCCGTAGGCGCGGGCGTTACCCGGTTCCGGCCCGGCGATGAAGTATTCGGCACCTGCGAGGGGTCCTTTGCGGAATTCGTCTGCGCCAGGGAGAAACTCGTGGCGCGCAAACCCGTAAACCTCACGTTTGAGGAAGCGGCCGCTGCACCGATTTCCGCCGTGACTGCACTGCAGGCCGTCCGCGACGCCGGACAGGTCACTGCGGGCCGGAAGGTGCTGGTCATCGGTGCGGGCGGGGGTGTGGGATCCTTTGCGGTCCAGCTGGCCAAGGCGTCCGGGGCAGAGGTCACCGGTGTGTGCAGCACGGGCAAAATGGATCTGGTCCGGTCGCTTGGCGCCGACCACGTCGTCGACCACACGCGGGACGATTTTGCCCGCGCCGGGGTGAAGTACGACGTCATCCTGGACACCGCCGGAAACCGGCCGCTGTCTGTCTTGAGGAAGGCGCTCACACCGCAGGGAACGCTGGTGATCGTGGGCGGTGAAGGCGGCGGGAAACTGACCGGCGGGTTTGAGCGGTCCATCGGTGCGCCGTTGGCCTCGCTGTTCTCCGGGCAGAAATTCAAGGGGCTTGTCTCGACCGAGAACTACCGGGATCTTGAGGCCCTGACTTCACTTATTGAAGCCGGCAGGGTGAAGCCCGCCATCGACAAGGTCTACGCCCTTTCGGAGGCGCCAGCCGCTGTGGCGTACATGCATGAGGGGCGGGTGCACGGCAAGGTGGTTGTCAGGATCTGACGCTTCCCGCGCTGCTCCCGGCCTGGCGCGAACGGACACTTGAGGCCCTGGTTCGTGGCAGGTTATCCACATAGGCGATCTGCCTCTCCGTTCGACGCGATGCCTCGCCGGATGATGTGGAGATGGATAGCAAAAAGTCAACCGCTACTGAAGACCGGCAAGCCCTAAGTGTAATTGCGGTGTCCCTTGACCGGCTTGAGCGGATAGTCGCCGCGTTCGAAGTCCATTCACCCCCGTCCGCTTATGGCCCTTATGTTGATGCCCTCTCCCGGAAAGCTGAAGCCCACTGGGTGCTCAGCGAATTTGCCCGGGTGGACGTACGGCTCGCTGCGCTGATACGACGGATCTCTGCGCGTCTCGACCGAGCGCTGGCAGTTGCGGGGGAATCGCCTCCCGCGCTAGCCCGGACCGCGGAGTCAGAAATCCCCATGCGTGGCCCTACGGTGTGACGGCCCGCGCTGCGTCTTCCTGCGTCCTTGCGGAGGCGGCCTGGGCTGCAGCCTCGATCGAGGCGCGGTGGGCGGCCCATTCCTCCGGACTGCGCGGAGTCAGGTTGGGATCGCCGGGACGCTGCCCCGCCGTGCCGTCAATCAGTTCGCGCAGGATGTCGGCATGGCCCAGGTGGTGGGCCCTTTCCGCAACCATGTGAACGAGGATCTGGTGCAGGGTGACGTGGCGCCGCTCCTCCGGCCACCACGGAACTACTCCTGTGGTGTCCAAGGGCAACGTGTCGATCGTTGCGTCACTGTGCGCCCCGGCAAATAAATGCAACTCAATGATGTCCGCACGGCTTTCGCCGGGGGTGACCCACAGGTCGGCGTCGGGGATCGCGCCGTCGTCGAGCCATGGGAGGTGCCGGCCGCTGGGGCGGCCAAAAACGTCGCCAAGGTAGCCGAGCTCCATACTCGCCACGTGCTTGACCAGACCCAGCAGGTTGGTGCCGGTGGGTGTGAGCGGCCTGCGGACGTCGTACTCGCTCAGCCCATCCAGTTTGCCGAGGAGGTTGTCCCGCCTGACACGCAGATAGTGGTGCAAAGTCTCTTTTTCGTCCATAGAGGGCACTCTATCCGGC
>DATFAE010000272.1:0-8056 GCA_035254945.1 Arthrobacter sp.
GCGATCGGCTTCCACTGGATTTGCTTGCGCGCTTCGAGCGTGCTCCGGAACGGCCACGTTGGCCGGCCCGTTGAGCAGGCAGCGCCAATGCCCAAATGAATAAGGAAACTCCCCTGTGAGTGAATTGCATACCCACCAGCTCCTGACTGACGATTCCGGCATCGAGACCATCGAGCCGGAAGAAACCATTATCTCGGACGAAAAGCCCCACGAGATCGAGGAGAAATCCTTCGCTGACTTCAATGTCCGCGCCGATATCGTGGAGTCCCTCGCCGATGCCGGGATCACCCATCCGTTCCCGATCCAGGCCATGACCCTTCCGGTGGCACTCTCGGGGCACGACATCATCGGACAGGCCAAGACCGGCACGGGCAAAACCCTGGGCTTCGGCATCCCCGCGCTGCAGCGCGTTGTGGGCCGGGACGACCCCGGTTTCGACAAGCTTGCCGTCCCGGGCGCCCCGCAGGCGCTGGTGATCGTTCCTACCCGCGAGCTCGCGGTGCAGGTGGCCAACGACCTCCAGACCGCATCCCGCAAGCGCAATGCCCGCATCGCCACCATCTACGGAGGCCGTGCGTACGAGCCCCAGGTGGAGGCCCTGCAGAACGGCGTCGAAGTGGTCGTAGGCACCCCCGGCCGCCTGATCGACCTCTACAAGCAGAAGCACCTGAGCCTGAAGAACGTCAAGATCGTCATCCTGGACGAAGCCGACGAAATGCTGGACCTTGGCTTCCTGCCGGACGTTGAGACGCTGATCGCCGGCACGCCCGCGGTCCGCCAGACTCTCCTGTTCTCCGCGACCATGCCCGGACCGGTCATTGCCATGGCCCGCCGCTACATGACGCAGCCCACCCACATCCGGGCCGCTGACCCCGACGACGAGGGCCTGACCAAGCGCGACATCCGCCAGCTCATCTACCGTGCCCACAGCATGGACAAAATCGAAGTTGTGGCACGCATCCTGCAGGCCCGGGGCCGTGGACGCACCATCATCTTCACCAAGACCAAGCGGACGGCCGCGAAGGTAGCCGAGGAACTGGTGGACCGCGGGTTCGCCGCTGCGGCCATCCACGGCGACCTGGGCCAGGGTGCCCGGGAGCAGGCACTCCGGGCCTTCCGCAACAACAAGGTTGACGTGCTGGTTGCCACGGACGTCGCCGCCCGCGGCATCGACGTCGACGACGTCACGCACGTGATCAATTACCAGTGCGTTGAGGACGAAAAGATCTACCTGCACCGGGTGGGCCGTACGGGCCGCGCCGGCAACAAGGGTACGGCCGTCACGTTTGTGGACTGGGATGACATGCCCCGCTGGGGCCTGATCAACAAGGCCCTGGGACTCAGTGTCCCGGAGCCGGTCGAGACGTACTCCTCCTCCCCGCACCTCTACGAAGAGCTGGACATTCCGGAGGGAACCAAGGGCCGTCTGCCCCGCAACAAGCGGACCCTGGCCGGTGTTGACGCCGAAGTCCTCGAGGACCTGGGCGAGACCGGCAAGAAGAACTCCCGCAGCAGCGGGCGGGACAGCGGAAGGGACGGCGCAAAGGACAGCGGACGCGACGGCGGCCGCGACCGCGCCCGGTCATCCAGCCGCCGCGGCGGGACTGAAACGGCCGCCCGCTCAGGTGAGCGCCGCCGTCGTACGTCCGACGCAGCGACGGCCGGCACCGGCCCCGCCGCGGAACCTGCAGCTTCGGCCCCGGCTGACGGCGACCAGTCCCGGACGCGCCGCAGCCGGACCCGCACCCGCCGCCGCAATGGCGAAGTTGTGGCCGGCGGCGACACCGGCGCACAGCCGGGCAGCGCCGAGGCCTAAAAGCCTCAATGACTGAATCTGTCTGGGCGCCGGACGGCAGCAACCTGGTGGTACACGCGGACAACGCGGAGTTCCTCCCCTCGCTGCCGGACGGCGCCTTCACACTCATTTACGTGGACCCGCCGTTCAACACCGGGCGGACCCAGCAGCGCCAGGAAACGCGGATGGTGGTCAACGCCGAGGGCTCCGGGGACCGCGTGGGCTTCAAGGGACGTTCCTACGACACCATCAAGGGCGCCCTGCACCGGTACGACGACGCCTTCAGCGACTACTGGTCCTTCCTGGAGCCGCGGCTCGTGGAGGCCTGGCGGCTGCTGGCAGACGACGGCACGCTGTACCTCCACCTGGACTACCGTGAGGTCCACTACGCCAAGGTGATGCTGGACGCCATTTTCGGCCGCGAATGCTTCCTGAACGAGATCATCTGGGCCTACGACTACGGTGCCCGGGCCAAGTACCGCTGGCCCACCAAGCACGACAACATCCTCGTGTACGTCAAGAACCCGGCGAAGTACCACTTCGACAGCGCCGAGGTTGACCGGGAGCCGTACATGGCGCCGGGCCTGGTCACACCTGCCAAGCGGGAACTCGGGAAGTTGCCCACGGACGTCTGGTGGCACACCATCGTCTCGCCCACGGGCAAGGAAAAAACGGGCTACCCCACGCAGAAGCCCGAGGGCCTCGTCCGCCGCGTGGTGGCCGCTTCGAGCCGGCCCGGGGACTGGTGCCTGGACTTCTTCGCGGGTTCGGGAACGCTCGGTGCCGTGTCGGCCAAGCTGGGCCGGAAGTTCGTCTGCGTGGACCAGAACCAGCCGGCCATCGACGTGATGGCCAAGCGGCTGGGTGCCCACGCAGAGTTCACCTCGTACCCGCTTAACTAGATAGCAGGAAGTGTCGTTTTGGGCGTCCAAAACAACACTTACTGCAAATTACTTTCGTCGGCGGGTCTACGGGCAGCCTTCCATCAATTGGATCCCGTGGTCGGTCTGCCGGACGTCCACACCTGAGGACTGACAAAAGCCCTGCACATGGAGCGCGTAGGCGTAATCTGCAGGGTCCGTGGCTCCACTGTTGTTATGGAAGTTGCCGTTGTTGCCAGCGCCTTCCGGGACGGTTCCCGGCGGCAGGAACACCCAGGCACCTGCCTCCAAAACGTAGGCCCAGTTACCCTCCACATGAACGTTGATATTAGGGCCGGGGATGAAAATGTAGTCGCTTCCCGTATAGGCGGACCGGCTGACATTGGCACAGTCGAGCGCATTGGCTGCGGTGGGGACAAACATAAAGGCTGCGGCAAGGCCCGCCGCGGCGAGTGACTTCCTGAACATGATTTCTCTCCGTCTACATTGAGGGATGTTGCATGACGACGAGACCTTTGTGGCGCTGCATACCGCCCCCTGCACGCGTAACGCTACTCAGGCGGGACCGTTAGTCAAGATGTGCGGAACTCCCGCGCACTACCGCGGTCCCGGTGCCCAGCTCCTCGATCCGGGCGAGCACCTCCGGCGCCGTCAGGTTCTCCCCCAACAGGTTGGGTTTGCCCGTGCCGTGGTAGTCCGACGAGCCGGTAACCAGCAGCCCATGTTTGGCCGCGAGGTCCCGCAGGAACTTCCGGCCCTCCTCCGGATTGTCCCGGTGGTCGATCTCCAGGCCCACCAGGCCGGCGTCGATCATTTCCCGGTACGTGCGCTCCCCCACGATCCTTCCGCGCGCGGAAGCCACCGGATGTGCAAAGACCGGGACGCCGCCGGCGGCACGGACCAGCTCGACGGCGGTTGCCGGGTCGGGTGCGTAGTGCTGGACAAAGTAGCGCGAATGGGACGTCAGGATGGACGTGAATGCCTCCGAACGGTCCGCAACGACTCCGGCAGCCACCAGCGCATCCGCGATGTGGGGGCGCCCCATTGTTGCGCCGGGCGCCACATGATGGATGACGTCGTCCCACGTCAACGGGTAGTCCTCGGCGAGCAGGGTGACCATGCGCTCGGCACGGGTGAGGCGTGCGTCCTTGGCCTTGGTGATCTCCTCCAGCAGCCCCGGGTGGTCAGGATCGTGCAGGTAGCTCAGCAGATGCACGCTGATCCCCTGCTCCGTCCGGCAGGAAACCTCCATGCCCGGGACGAGAGCCACTCCGGATTGCACGGCTGCCAGCGACGCCTCAGCCCAGCCGTCCGTGGAGTCATGGTCGGTCAGCGCCACAACGTCCAGCCCCGCTCGGGCGGCGGAGGCCATCACATCGGCGGGGGCTTCCGTGCCGTCGGAGACATTGGAGTGGGCATGCAGGTCAATCCTCACCTCCCCAGCCTAGTTGACCCGGTCCGCGCGGTATTCGCCCAAGTCTCAGTGCTGGTGAGACGATGGTGCCGTGAACGATGCTGAAAACACCCTGAACTCTGCTTCCCAGCCCCTCGAAGAGCGCGTCAACAACCGCTCGCAGCGGCCCAGTTCCGACGCCTTCAAGGCCTTCATGGCCGGCAACTGGGCGCCCGCCAGCCAGGAACTGCCGGCGCGTGAGGCCGTCGCCAGCTACGCCGCGACCCGGCGCAAGGCCATCTCCGACCAGTTCAAGGGCGAACGCCTGGTCATTCCCGCCGGGCCGCTGAAAGTCCGGTCCAACGACTGCGACTACCGCTTCCGCCCGCACTCCGGCTTCGCGCACCTTACCGGCCTGGGCCTGGACCATGAGCCGGATGCCGTGCTGATCCTGGAACCCGTTGGCGAAGGAAAGGGCGACGACGGGGGGAACCACCACGCCACGCTGTACTTCCGCCCCCTGGCTGGCCGGGACACGGAGCAGTTCTACGCCGACTCACGGTCCGGCGAGTTCTGGATCGGCGCCCGCCCCACCCTCGCGGAGTTTGAAGCCCGCCTGGGCCTGCCCACTGCCCACATCGAAGCGCTCGAAACTGCGATCACGAAGAACGTGGGCGCCCCTGAGATTGGCGGCATCTCCATCCGCCTCGTCCGCAAGGTGGACGAGAACATCGACGCCCTGGTGGACACGGCCCGCTACAACACGGCCAAGGACCCGGACAACCTGGACCTCGCCGTCCTGGACGCGCTCGATGAAAAGCTGTCTGAAGCCCTGTCCGAACTCCGCCTCCTGAAGGACGGCTGGGAGATCGAACAGATGAAGATTGCCGTCGCCGCTACGGTCGAGGGATTCGAGGAAGTAGTCAAGTCCCTTCCCCGCGCCCTGACCCACGCCCGCGGCGAGCGGGTTGTGGAAGGCGCCTTCTTTGCCCGGGCCCGCGAAGTCGGCAACGAACTGGGTTACGACACAATCGCCGCCTCAGGGAACAACGCCACCGTGCTGCACTGGACCCGCAACACCGGCCGCATCAACGCCGGTGAACTACTGCTCCTTGACGCCGGTGTTGAAGCTGACTCCCTCTACACGGCTGACGTCACCCGGACCCTGCCGGCCAACGGCAAGTTCACCGAGGTTCAGCGCAAGGTCTACGAAGCGGTGCTGGACGCTGCCGACGCAGGATTCGCTGCGGCCCGGCCCGGAACGAAGTTCCGTGACATCCACACTGCCGCGACCACGGTGCTGGCCGAACGCCTCGCAGCGTGGGGCCTGCTCCCCGTCAGCGTGGAGGAAGCCGTCAGCCCCGAGGGCCAGCAGCACCGCCGCTGGATGCCGCACGGCACCAGCCACCACCTTGGCCTGGACGTGCACGACTGCGCACAGGCCAAACGGGAACTGTACCTGGACGGCATCCTCACGGAGGGCATGGTCTTCACCATCGAACCGGGCCTGTACTTCAAGAAGGAGGACCTCGCCATCCCCGAGGAGTACCGCGGCATCGGCGTCCGGATTGAGGACGACATCCTGATGACCGCCGAGGGCCCCGTCAACCTCAGCGCCGCGCTGCCCCGCAAGGCCGACGACGTCGAGTCCTGGATGGCCGGCATCTACCGGGAAGCCAACAGCGAAGGCAGCCAGCAGGCCACGCAGTAGGGCGCCACCTTTAAGCGCGAACGGCTTAAAGCGCGAACGGACAGTCAGGGCCCGGCAAGGGCCTTAACTGTCCGTTCGCGCTTAGGGCGCCGGCAGACCGTTTAGGGCTGCGGTTCGTCCCGGTCGCGCTCGGGCGCTGCTCCCGGCTGCGGAACGGGCTGTCCGGCGTCCACGTGTTCACTGCCGGGTGCTGCATTGTTGCCGGCCGGGGCAGGCGCAGGGTTGTTACTGACGCGCACGCCGTACTGGGGCCGGCCGTCGGGCAGGTCAGGATAGCGGACCGGCGCCACGGGGGCCTGGGCAGGCTGTGCGTGGCCCTCGACCGGCTGGCCGGGCTGCGGCGCTGCGGCCGGGCCCTGGGTACCGGGACCCTGCTGTCCGTAAGGATCGTTCCAGCTGGCCGGCCGCACGGGAGCCTGCCCCTGCTGAGGCGGGCCCGGCTGCTGGTGAGGCTGGTTGTAGTAGTCGCCCTGGGTATGCGGCCTCGGGCCCGCAGCAGCGTCGGACCGCGTCATCGGCAACTGCTGCAACAGACGCCGGGCTTCGTGGGCTGCTTCTGGTGAGACCACGACGTCGTAATTGGTGGCCACCACCTGGCTGGTGGAGGTGAAGTCGCGCTTTCCCCGCTGCATCGCGTAGGTGACAATGCCGAACAGCATAAAGAACGCGGCACCCATCAGCACGGAGGTCAGGATGGAGAAGTATCCCGGGGACGGTGCGAAGAAGGACAGCATCACGCCCACAAAAAGGCCGAACCACATGCCGCTAAGCGCCCCGGACAACGCAACGCGGGGGTAGCTGAGGCGTCCCGTCACGCGCTCCACCATCTTGAGCTCGTTGCCCACAATGGACACCATCTGCACCGGAAATTGCTGGTCAGCGAGGTAGTCCACCGCCTTCTGGGCATCCAGGTAAGAGGTGTACGAACCGACCGTGTCACCTGTGGGGACGGCGCGGGTCTCGTCCACGCTGTTGGCCCCGCCGGCTTTGGGAGCACCAAAAATGTTTGACATAACTCCATTCTTGCCTATCAGCATGTGTGCCGCCTGTAAATTCAGCTAAAAGAGAGCAGACTCGGTAGCCTGTAGACGTGAGCACAAATCTTTCACGCGTCTTCGTGGCGCGCCTTCTGGGTCTTGACGTCTTCGACCCGCTGGGCGACCGTCTGGGCCGGTTGCGCGATGTTGTGGTGCTCTCGCGCGGAAGCCGGGGCGCCCCCCACGTGGTGGGCATCGTCGTCGAAGTTCCGGGAAAGAAGCGCGTTTTTGTGCCCATGACGCGCATCACCTCCATCGACCAGACCCAGATCATCTGCACAGGCCTGGTCAATCTCCGGCGCTTTGAGCAGCGTGGCGCCGAGACACTTGTGGTGGCGGAAATGTTTGACCGCCGGGTGACGCTCAGGGATGGCAGCGGTGACGCCACCATCGAAGACATCGCCATGGACCAGCACCGGTCCCGGGACTGGTTCGTCAGCAAGCTGTTTGTCCGCCGGGGCCATTCCCTCTCACCGCTGAGCCGGCTGCGCCGCAACGAGACCATGATCATCGACTGGGCCGACGCCCTGCAGGGTGCCCGCACCGAGCCGCAGGGTGCCACCCAGTTCGTAGCCAACCACGAAGACCTGAAACCGGCCGACTTCGCCGAGGCACTCCAGGAAATGAGCGACAAGCGCCGCTTCGAGGTGGCCAGCGAACTCCAGGACGAACGGCTGGCCGACGTCCTGCAGGAGCTCCCCGAGGATGACCAGGTGGAAATCCTCTCTGCCCTGGACGTCCAGCGCGCCGCAGATGTCCTCGAGGAGATGGACCCGGACGACGCCGCCGACCTCCTCGGCGAACTGCCGACAGCCCAGGCCGAGGAACTGCTGCAGCTCATGGAGCCCGAGGGCGCGGAGGATGTCCGCCGGCTCCTCGAATATGACGAGGACACCGCGGGGGGCCTGATGACCCCGGTCCCTGTGATCCTGCCCCCTGAAGCGACGGTGGCGGAAGCCCTGGCCCACGTCCGGCGGGAGGAACTCTCCCCCGCCCTGGCTTCGTCCATCTTCATCGCCAGGCCGCCTCTTGAAACCCCTACCGGCCGGTTCCTGGGCGTCGTGCATATCCAGCAGCTCCTGCGCTTCCCGCCCTTCGAGCCCCTGGGCAATCTCGTGGACAAGAACCTGGAGCCGCTGTCGGACCAGGCCCACATCAGCGAGGTTGCCAGGACCTTGGCCACGTACAACCTGAATTCCCTCCCCGTGGTCAATGACGACGGCCGGCTTGTGGGGGCGG
>DATFAE010000273.1:0-7827 GCA_035254945.1 Arthrobacter sp.
GTCCTCAACGCCATCCACCACCTCGCACATGTGACCGCCATGGAAGCAGCCTCCATCGTTCGCGGCGCGGATATCACCGTGGCCGCCGGTCTGGCTCAGCGCGGGACCGGTAAAGAAGTAGCGGGGACCGGGGCACAGTCCTTCCTCGATGGCAGCCGCAAGCCCCACATCGCCCCCAGCCACGTCCCTCACTGAGGTGAAGCCCCGGCGCAGCGCGGCCTCAAGTCTGCGGGCACCGGCCAGCGCGGAGTAGCTCAAAGGCCCGGTTTCGTTCAGCGCCGAGGTCAGGCTGAGCGCATAGGCGTGGAAGTGGGCGTCAATGAGGCCGGGAATCACCACCCGGCCGCCCGCGTCGAGTACTGTCTCGGAGTCGGGCCAGGCACCACTGTCCTCCGTGGTGCGGCGCACGGCTGTGATCCGGCCGTCGCGGACAGCGATGGAGCCCTCAACGAGAGCAGGGGATTCGCCGTCGAAGATCCTGGCGTTCCGGATGGTCAGGGTTCCCGGGAGGTTGGGGATCACGTGGAGTGTTTCCTTCCTGTTGTCGTAAGTGGTCTAGCTGGTGGCGGCCAAGGCGGCTTCGAGGAGCTGGACCGAGCGCCTCGCGACCTCGACGGCGGCGTCCACGGAAGACTGGTCATAACTGCCTTCGGGCGCCAGGAAGTTCATGGAGCCGATGGTGCGGCCGCCGCTCACCACCGGAACATTCACGATCGCGCCGCACCCCAGCGATTCAATGGTTCCGGAGTCGAAGAAGAATGCCCTGACCGCTTCTACGTCAGCGCCCAGGAATGGCTGTTGGCCGATGAGGACCTGCTCCAGCCAAACCGGATTGGTGTCCCCCGCGAGGGTTTTCTTCCCGCCTACCGGGTAGACCTCGGGGTGGGTGGTGTAGATGCGTGCCATGCTGCTGCCTTCGTCAGCGATCACGGAGGCGGTGAAGAGACGCACGCCTACTGTTTCCCGCGCGGAGGCGCAGACGTCGTCGAAGGATTCAAACTGGGAACTCATGGGAGTCCTTTCTGGTTTCGTACGGATTTGGGGAAGTTGGTTTCTCATGTGCTGCCGCCAGCACGGCGAGGATCAAATGGACGGCCAGCAACTCGGACGGATTGTCCAAGGGGACGCCGAGTTCCCGTGCACGGCTAAGCCGGGCCTGGAGGGTGTTGCGGTGCACATCGATCGCCGCCGCGGCAAGGCTGACCGAGCCGCGGTGATCAAGAAACGCTGCTACGGCCGCCACTATCGCGTCCCTGTCAGGAGAGGCCATCAGCCGCGGCAGGGTCAGCTCAGCCACCAGTGCCACGGCGTCCTTGTCGACGAATGTGGACGCCGCCGCTACGCCCAGGCCGGCAAAACCCAATACCGTGCCCGGGCCCGCTGACCGGGCTGACACAGCGGACAGCCGGGCCTCCTGAATGATGGACGGAAGCGGCGGGGTCTCCTCCGCCCAGCGGGACAGGCCGGCCACCAGGCCCAGCTCGGCCAAGGCAGGCTGGAGCCGTGCCTTGAGCCGGAGTTCAAGCTGTGCAACAACTGCCTGGTGTGCGGCCGGAACAAGTGCCAGCCAGCCGCCGTCGACCTCCGCCAGAGGACTGCGTGCAGCGGCCTTACGCCAGAGCAGCCTCAGCACAGCCGTCAGGTCGGGACCAGATGCGTGCACGTCACTGGGGCAGATCCACACGGCCGCGTAGCGTTCGTCCCTGCGCCAACCCAGCTGTGAGAGGAGATTCCGGTGATCTTCCTCGAAGGCGGTGCCGGAAGAACCTGGGCCCTGGTTTAGCCCGGCCAATGCCGCAGTGGGAACAGCGCGGGCCGCGTCCCGGGAGTTGCCCAACAACCATGCGGCCTTCACGGAAGGAGCCGCTACTTCGAGGATCGAACGAACCAACCGCAGGTTGTGTACGCCGGAGGCGGGTACACGGGCGGTGAGGGCTGAAGGGACGGCGGCGTTGGCAGCGCCAACGTCAACGGTGATGATCTCGGCCGAATCCCGCGGGGCAGCACCGGCTGAGGCGAGGACGACGCCGTCGTATTCCAGCGAAACGCCCACGCCATCCAGTTCACCGGATATGGTCTTGAGGACGTCAGCGAGTGTACTGTCCTTGGCCACTGCACGGGCGAACCGGGCGAGCTCGGCATCCACCACGGACAGGGCGGCACCGATTTCAGCTGCCAGGGACAACGCGACTTCAGCCGGATTTCCCTCCGCCGCCAAAAGGGTGATGCCCAGCCGTTCAGCCAGGCCGATCACAGCGTTGGAATAGGTGCTCCCGGCCACGACGACGGCACTGGCCCGCCGCTCCCAGGCATGCCGCAGTGCGGCGGACACCAGCCATCCACCCGAGCCCATTTCTGTCGAGAGGACCACAACGGTGTTCGGCCGCACCCGTTGGATCGCCTCAAGCTGGGAGGCAAGAACAACGCTTTCGATAAGTGCGCTGGTGGGCGTGAGGTACAGCGGGGTGGTACTGCGAAGCGACCCGTGCGCCAGCAGTCCCGCAACATCGAGCCGAGTGTCCTTCATCGACCTACTCATGGCGCCGCCTTGGATGTCTGAGTGGAATGCCGAACGCAGCCGGTTCGGCCAGGTCCAGTCCCGCCTCCGAATACCATTGCGGCGCGGCATTGAGTTTAAGCACATCCACAACGTTGCCTACCCGGACGTCGTCCAGGTTGGCCACAGAGCCGTGCTCCGGGTTGAGGAGCGTCACCATGTCGGGGACGGCTGCCGCTACGGCACCGTCCACAAGCACCAGTAAAATCTCATTCTGGATCTCCAGCCGGATGATCTGCCCGGTGGTTTCGTCCTCCAGGGTCAGGCTTGACGGCTGGGCAGGCAGTCCCAGATCGGTAGGGCGGGAGAGGCCTTCGATGTGGCTCACGCGCGCCCGTGCAATCCGCGTCACGCCCAGGAAGTCGGCAAGTGACAGGAACTTGCTCTCTGCCGAGGTTTCGGCGTCGAGGATCTGTCCTATGCGGATCATCCGGCTGATGGAGCCGTGCACTCCGTGTTCCTTCAGCTCACGCGCGGAGCATGGATACATGACGGTGGCGGCCCAGCCGCCCAGCTCGGTGACGAGCGCGCGGACCAGCGTCTCGGCGCGTTGCGGATCACTGGCCTCCACCAGTGCGCGCTCGCCGGTTACTCCCATCAGCGCTATCGGGCCGATGGCAACCCCACCAATGTTCAAGGTCGTCTGGCTGATGAGGGGAAACACGCGCCCCATGGGATCGGAGTCGATCACCGGAAGCGAGGACTGGAGTCCCACCATGAGTGGAATAATTCCGTTGATATTGGCGGCGGCGAGCGAGTAGACGGCCCGCACCTTGCGGCCGAGTCTGGTTTCGATCGCATCGATGCATCCCGTGAACTCGTCACCCACCGGGGGCATGTCAGCGATGAACAGGCCTTGGGTCACCATACCGACTGCCACCACCAGATCCTCTGGAGCGAGTTCATCCACGGTGACGAGTTCCAGGGACCGGTTCTTCATGGCCTCCTGGATCATGCCGGCGTAGATATGGATGGCGGTGGGATCGATGGCGCAGGCCAGGAAATGGGCACCGGTCCGGAGGTGCCCGACGTCTTCGGCCGTGAGGACCGTGCTCATGCTGTGGCCTCCATGGCTTGTGTGGCCAAGGCCTGTTCCTCATAGCTGGAAGTCCCACCCGCGGCCTGGACCCTGATCCGGACTATTCCAGGGTTCCCATAGGGCATGGCGAAGACGTTTGATTCGATGATGCGGGTGTCTGTGGGGCTCGCGCCCAACTGGACCGCGGCCGACCGGGCTTCCTCCTCCGCGCGGTGCTGTACCCGCTGCAGATCCGCCTGTCCGCTGACCCTTTCGAGCCTGTCGATCCACGCCGTCAGCGGTGTGGCGGCACAGCCTATGAGGTTCAGGTCCCGGGCACCTGGAAGTGTTGGCGCCAGGCCGTACTCAGGCGGGGTGTCCTGGCTGGTGCGGGCGTCGGCGATCACTGACGGAATGCCGGGCCGCACCGGATGGTTGGCAGTGTACGGCTCCACGATGGCGGCGTTGGTGGCGAGGCTCGCTTCATACCCCTGCCGGATGAGGCTGTGGGAAACCGGAAGACCGCGGCGCGTGTTGCCCACGCTCACGCCCGCATCGGTGCAGACAACTACTTCGCCGTCAGGCAGTCCGCCCAGCGTTGCTGCGCCGAGGATTGCCATTGCAGGATCCGGGTGGAGTCCGTGCACGGGGGCTACTGCCAGCCGCGAAAGGGGTGCCCGGCCGCCGTCGTTCCTGGCGTAGGAAAGTGTGGCAGCGGGGAAGTGGCGGTGTCCCGCCTCTTCCAGCATTGCCGCCAGATCTTCGCCCGATTGCATCAGGGCACTATTAAGGATGGCTGTGTAGTCACGGTCGCGGAACACGCTTGAGTAGAAATCACTGGAGATGCTGATCCGCATGTCGCTGTTGTTCGACAGGATGGCATCCGCGATACGCGTTTCGTGCTCCGGGGACGCTGTGGCGCCGACGGCGGTGATGGCCACGTTCCGCAGGCGCCCAGACAGGATGAAGGGCAACTCCGCCAGGAATGCTTTCAGGTCCAGCGTTGCGAGGGGCCGTCCCCGCAGGTCGTGGCCGCCGCGGACATGCATGGTCCTGATGACTGCAGGCTCAATGAGCGCAGGCAGGACGGTGTTGTGGAACCGATCAGCCGGAGGGCGGGGGGAGATGCGGATAGCGACGACGTCCCCTGGCTGCCCCGCAGCGAGTACGCGTCCGACGTCGGCCGTTACGTCTGTGATCCGGGTCCCGAACTGCAGACGTAACGCGGACAGCACCTTGTCCAGCGCCTCAGCCAGGCTGCCGGACTGCAGCTGTTCGGCCACGGAGATGACGGAGCGTCCCTCCAGAACGAGCGCCCGGCAACTGGTGCCCTGGAGCATGAGTCCTATCCGCATTGCCGGGCCTCCTGTCCAACTCTCTGCCGGGCCCCTGCCCCGCGGTGCATCCATGTCATATCTCTAGGGTCCACCCTGGACCGTCATCTGGGGGCTTTGCGGAAGAACAATCCGTCGGCTGCAACGGCCACCAGGATGAGGACACCTGTCACCACCTGCTGATAAGTGGTATCCCAATGCAGCAGGTTGAAACCGTTGCTGATGACGGTGAGGATCATGACTCCCACGAAGGCCCTCCACATGGCACCCAGTCCGCCGAGGATGCTGGTGCCGCCGATGACCACAGCGGCGATGGCGGTGAGCTCGATGCCGATGGCCATGGCCGGCTGGGCCGAGCCGGCCCGCGAGGCAAGAATCATCCCGGCCATTGCCGAGCAGAGACCGCTGATGGCGAAGACTGCAACGTGGATTGAGCCCGTACGGATGCCGCTGAGACGGGCCGCTTCCAGGTTGCCGCCCACGGCGTAGATCCTGCGGCCGAAGGTGGTGCGCCACAGAACAATTCCCAGGACCGCGGTCATTGCCAGCATCAGTACCGAGCCTGCGGTGAGGCCGAAAATGCTGGGCCAGGTCCAGGTCTGGAACGATGCAAGCTGGTCAGGAAGCGGTGCGACAATTGCGCCGCCGGTGATCACGATGGCCAGGCCCCGGTAAATGATGCTCACCGCCAGTGTCCCGATGAACGAGTTGACCTTCGTGCTGACCACAATCAGCCCTGTAACCGTTCCCAGCAGGGCGCCCACCAGCAAAGCTCCGAAGAACCCTGCCGCAACACCGAAATGCTGGGTGAGCATTACCCCCGAGATGGCTGAGACTGCGAGCGTGGCGGTTGAGGAAAGGTCAAAGACCCCGCTGATGATGCACAGCGTGGCTGCTGCGGCGAGCAGCCCCACGACGGCGGCCTGGTCGAACAGGTTGATGAAATTGCGGCCGGTGAGGAACGTTCCGGTGTTCAGGGCCAGGAACAGCATGATGGCGGCCAGGCCAAAAACGATTCCGAAATCTTTGAGATTCAGATTGAACTTTTTCTCTGCCGTCGAAGGCACGGCAACTGTTGTTGTGCTCATTTTGGATTCACCTATTTCAGGAAAGCGGAAGTCATGACTTCATCGCGGGAGGCGTTTCGGTCGAACTCGGCAACAATGCGCCCGTGCCTCATGACATGGATACGGTGGGACAGGCCGAGCACTTCCTCGAGCTCGGAACTGACGACGATGACTGCTGTACCCTTCGCAGCCAATTCGGCGATGATGCTGTGGATCCGGGCCTTGGCCGCAATGTCCACTCCGCGGGTGGGTTCATCCACCAACAGCACTGCCGGAGGATCCAACAGCCATTTGGCGAAAAGCGCCTTCTGCTGGTTCCCGCCGGAAAGGTTGGCAATAGGCTGTCCCGGGCGGGCGCCGCGCAGGTCAACTGACTTGCTGACGTCCTTGACGGCCGCCCTTTCCCGCCGTGCACTGACGAAGCCGGCCCATGACCGGCCGGACAGGGTTGAGAGGGCAATATTCTCTGAGGCTGGCCGGGACATGACCAGTCCCTGTTCTTTCCGCGACTCCGGAATGAGTGCTATACCGGCTTTGATGGCGTCCCTGATGGAGCCGGCGCGGATACGGCGGCCGTTGATTTCCACGTGGCCGCCGGTGGTCCGGTCTGCACCGAAAACGGCGAGCAGGGTTTCGCTGCGGCCGCTGCCCACCAGCCCGGCGATGCCCAGGATCTCCCCGCGACGGACCTCAAGAGATATGTCGCTGACCTTTGTGCTGGTCAACCCGACAACCCGAAGAACCGTCTCAGCTTGAGACTGAACCTGCGGAATTTCGGGGAGGAGGAAATCGACGTCCCGGCCAACCATCAGCCGCACGAGCGACTCCGGAGTATGGCCGGCGGCGTCCTCGGTGACGATGTGCTCTCCGTCGCGCAGAACGGTCACCCGGTCCACCAGATCCAGGACTTCCTCCAGGTAATGGGAGACGATGAGGACCGTGGTCCCGGTGCGGGCCAGCCTTTTGATGACCTGGAGGAGTTTTTCCTTCTCGGCCTCGTTAAGGACAGCCGTTGGTTCGTCCATGCACAGCACCTTCGCCCCGCGGGCAAGGGCTTTCAGGATTTCCACCTGTTGCTGTTGGCCGATAGGCAGGTTTCCCACGGTTGCCCCCGGGTCCAGGTCAAAACCGGTCTCTTCCAACAGCCGGGCGAAATGGTCACCGTCCTTGTTGGGGCGGAGGAGGCTTCCACTGTGGGCCCAGCGGCCCAGGAAGACATTTTCCAGCACCGACAGGTTGGGGATCAGTGCCAGTTCCTGGGAGATGAGGGAAATCCCGTGGGAGATGGCATCCCGGGGTGTTGTGATCCTGACCGGACTTCCGTCCAATTCCATGGTGCCGGAGTCCGCCATGATGGCACCGCCCAGGATTTTCAGCAGGGTGCTCTTCCCTGCTCCGTTTTCCCCCATGATGCCGTGGATTTCCCCGGGCGTGACCGACAGTGTGACACCCTTCAGGACCGTGGTGGCACCGTAGCGTTTTCCGATCCCGGAAACGGTGATTTCCGGGGCGGTCCTACGGCTGGCATGCTCGCGTTTTTCCAACTGTTGTATAGCCATGTTGACCTCTGGAGATGGAAGGGACTTTAGGGCGAGGAGCCCCGGGGCCGAAGCGGTCAGGCTCCGGCCCCGGGTTGCCCGGGGGAGGGCTGGACTAGTCGGAGTACTTTGAGACGTAGTTCAGGGCATCGAGTGCCTCTTTGGTGCCCTTGCTGTTGTTGGGGGCCAGGCTGGCCTCGTCGATGGCAGTTTCCACCTGCTTGCCCCGCGCCTTGGCGAGCCCCAGTTCGGTGGCCTTGGCGCCGTTGGCCACGACGTCGCTGACGTAAATGGAGAACCACTTACCGGACCG
>DATFAE010000274.1:0-8605 GCA_035254945.1 Arthrobacter sp.
CGCCTGTGGCCGAGGCTCCCGCGGCTGAGGCTCCGGTTGCTGAGGCGACGGCTGCACCCAAACAGGGGCCGGACGCTTGATCACCCTGCTCCGCCAGCACATACCGGTCCTGGGAGTCGATGCCACGCCCCTGAAGGTCGACGAACTGATGAGTGTGCTTCAAAGGTTCGTTGACGGCGGCGGGACGCGGACCGTCGTCGGCCATAACCTCCACAGCGTGACCCTGACGCATTCCGATCCCGGTTTCCGCCGGCTCTACGAGGACAGCGACGTGGTGCTCCTGGACGGAGCTCCCGTGCTGTGGCTGTGGAGCCGCACCGGACGGGCTGACGGTCCCGTCATGGAGTACCGGCTTGGCTCAACCGACTGGATCCCTGCTTTGGGGCAGCTGACCGGCCTGGAACGCATCGCGGTGGTCGGGGCCGGTGCCGAGGCCAACGCGGGGGCTGTGGCGAGGTTGGAGGACATCGTCCCGTCAGCCACGGTCGCAGGTTTCCCCGGCGAAGGATGGAACGACGACGTCGAGGACGCCGCTGCCGAGTGGCTCACCCGGCAGCGTCCCCAGCTTGTGCTGCTGGGCCTGGGCATGCCGTTGCAGGAAGCGGTGCTGCAGCGCAGGCTGGATTCCCTTCCCCCGGCGGTCTACTGCACGGTGGGCGGAGCGATCGAGCAGCTGGCCGGAATCCAGAAGCTGGCTCCCCGCTGGCTGGGCCGGCTGGGGCTTGAATGGGCCTGGCGCCTGCTCCTGCACCCGCGCAGGGTGGCCTACCGCGTCTTTGGTGAGCCGTGGGTCCTGCTGTGGCTCCTCGCGCGGCGCCGCCTGAAGCGGACCGCCTAGAACTTCTGGTCCTCCAGCGGAGCGAACCCCTTGGCTCGCAGGCCGGTGGTGAAGGACCTGGCCCAGTCCAGCAGCCCGGGCAGGTCCCGGCGCTGCGCAAAATAGCCAAGGTAGCCGCCGACATCGGCCACGAAGGATTTGACCCGGAAGTAGCGGCGGATCAGGTACCCGCGGTTGCGGTAGTAGTAATAGCGCTTGAAGGCCGACTCCGGAACGATGACATGCCAGCCGGCGCCGTAGACGTGCTTGGTTTCGGAGAAGGCATGCGGATGCGTGATGGCGGTGGTGGTGACCGTGCCGAACCGGATGCCCGCCTTGCGGAGCCGGATGGTGAAGTCCACTTCATCGCCGCGGATGAAAAGGCGCATGTCCGGCAGGCCTACCTTGAAAAAGACGTCTGACCGGATCAGCGCACCGTTGAAGAAGTGTCCGTCGTCCGGGAGGAATCCGACTTTTTCCAGTTCAGCACGGTCATGCGTGACTTTGCCGTCCAGCCGGAAGAAGAAGGACAGCCTGTCGGGCTGGCCGGGTGCAACCACGAGGGGAACCACGGCTTCGAGGTCACGGGCCTGCGCTTCGCGCAGCAGGGTGGCCAGGCATTCCGGGTCCGCCGGCTCGGCGTCGTCGTCCATCATCCAGATCCACTCGGCGCCGCTGGCGACGGCCTTGAGCGCTGCCAGCGCGAAGCCACCGGCGCCGCCGAGGTTGGCTTCGGAGCGGACATAGTCGACGTTGGGATGCTTACCGGCCACCTCACGTGCCGGGACGGTGCCGCTGTCGATGAGGCAGATGGTGTCCACCAGTGTGGACTGCGCATTGATGGCGTCCAGCAGGACGGACAGCTCCCGGTGACGGTCGAAAGTGACCGCAGCAACAGCAATACGGGGGGTCATGGACTTCCTTTCAGCATGGCTGACAGGGAAATCCCCGCTCGCAGTGCGCCGTGTGGCGCGAAGCCATGAAGCCGTTGGCGCTAGTATCTTTGACTAGAGTCCACTGTAATACAGCCCTGTAAGGCACTGCGTACAAGAAAAAAATGCACTGCCTGCTGCGCGCCCGGCGACGGAGAAGTTTCATTTATCGAAGAACAGATCCCCGGCCAGTGAGCCCATCGACCACGGAACGGCCGCTGATGCGGCTGCCCGGCACCGCCTCAGCTCCAGGAGCTGCGGCGGCCACCAACGAAACGGCCGCCATCGCATGATTATGTACCTGCTCATGGGCTTGACGGCTGCCGTCGTGTCCTACGCGGCCACCTGGGGAGCCCGGGTCGTCGGAAACCGGCTCGAACTCCACATGCCCATCCGCAGCCGCGACATGCATTCGACGCCGGTGTCCCGGCTGGGCGGCGTGGCCATCTTCCTCGGCGTGGTGGTGGCACTGATCGTGGCCAGCCAGTCCTTCTTCGTCAAGGACATCTACCGCAACAACTTCTCGCCGTGGGGCGTGCTGGCCGGTGCGGTGGTGATCGTGCTGGTGGGCGTGGCAGACGACCTGCTGGACATACGCTGGTGGGTGAAGCTCATCGGGCAAAGCGCCGCTGCCCTGGTAGTGGCCATCTGGGGAGTCCGGATGACGATCGTGCCGTGGGTTCCGGAGCCGATCATCCTGGAGAACGAGATGGTTCGGGTGTTGTTGACCGCCGGACTGATCGTGACCACCATGAATGCGTTCAATTTCATCGACGGACTCGACGGGTTGGCCGCCGGCGTTGCCATCATCGGCGGAGCCGCGTTCTTCTTCACCGCTTACTGGGTCCACCGCAACGCCGTCCTCCTGGACTATTCGGACCTGGCCACTCTCCTCACCGCGGTCCTGGTGGGCAGCTGCATCGGTTTCCTGCCGCACAACTGGTTCCCCTCCAAAATCTTCATGGGCGACTCCGGTGCCATGCTGATCGGACTGCTGATGGCATCCGCAGGTATCGTTTCCACAGGCCAGATCACCTCAGGGCTGTACGACCGGGCCAACGGTATTTCCACGGTCATCCCCATCCTGCTGCCGTTCGCCGTGCTCTTCCTGCCACTGCTGGACCTGGGCCTGGCCGTGGTCCGGCGCACGGCCCGCGGCCGATCGCCGTGGTCCGCCGACCGCGGGCATCTCCACCACAAGCTCCTGGACATCGGCTATTCCCACCGGACCGTGGTCATCCTGATGTACTTGTGGACCGGCGTCCTGTCGTTCGGCGGCCTGGCTTTTGCTGTCTTTCCCTGGCAGATCGTGCTGTCCGCGGACATCTTTGCAACCCTGGTGATGGGCCTGGTGACGGCGTGGCCGTACCTTAGCCGGCGAAGCTCGGAACCTGCGGCGTAACGCCGTTCGGAAATATTTCTATCTCGTGTAGAATTTAGGGGCAGCTGTAGCTGCCCCTCCAACCCACCCCTGGCTGCCCGCCGGGTACCGACGATTGGGATCATATGACCTCCAACGCCGACTCCGGACCCGCGTCCGGCAACGGACCCGTTGGTGTCTCCGGTCCCACCCGCTCGCTGTGGCTTCGCCTTCTGGCGCTGAGCTCGGTTGCTGCCGCGGCCGGCCTGATTCTGTGTTCCATCATTGCCGTGCTTCTGGACGGCGTGAACGGCGCACTGTCAGCTGCGTCCGGCGGTCTGCTGGTGATGCTGTTCTTCGGAATCAGCCTCCTGGTGGGCCACTTCGTCGGACGCAACAACCCCTCCGGTGCCATCGGGATGTTCGTGGCGACGTATTTCATCAAAGTCGTGGGGTTCGCCGTCGTGCTGTTCCTCATCGGGGCTCCGGAATGGCTGAATGGCCGGTGGTTCCTGATCGGCGCCGTCGCCGCCGTCGTGCTTTGGCAGGCTGCGGAGATCTATGGCTTCAGCAAGGCCCGGCTGCAAATCTACAACGACCCCGAGACCAAGGAACCGCGCGATGTCTGATCGGAAGCGAACAGCAAACGGCGGCTCTTCCAAACCCCGGGTAACCGGTTCCGCACCCGGCGTGTCCACTGAAAACAACGACGGCGGATACAACGCCGGAATGGCCGTCTTCAGCTACATAATTGGCGGAATCATCGTCTGGAGTTTGATAGGGTGGGGTCTGGATAATCTGTGGGGAACCCGCTGGATCGTGCTCGCAGGCGCTCTGCTTGGAGCTGTCGGAGGATTTTATCTTTCCCACATGCATGGCCTTACCAGTCACAGAAACACAGCCGGTAAGAGCGGCGCAGACAGCGGTCCGTCCGCGGACGGAAACACTAATGCCAAATAATTTCACACGGGGAACAGCGGAGCGCAAATCCGCGGATCCCCGACCAACGCCCAATGATGGACACTGCAGAGAGGAAACGCGTTGATCGCGCTTGCGCTCCCGGCCCAAGATTCAGGAGAGTTCACTCCTCCTGGAATTGAAGAAATGCACCTGCCGGCAATCCTGCCGTGGGGGGCGGCAGACGGATTCTCCAAGCAGATGCTGCTGGTAATCCTGTCGGTTGTCATTATCGCCACATTCTTTCTGCTAGCTGCACGGAAGCAGCAGCTTGTCCCCGGCAAGCTCCAGTTCGCTGGTGAAATGGCCTACGGCTTTGTGCGTAACAGCATCGCCAAGGACATTATCGGCGGCAAAGACTTTATGAAGTATGTCCCGCTGTTGTTCAGCCTCTTCTTCTTTATCCTCGTGAACAACATTTACGGCGCCATTCCCGTGATCCAGCTTCCGAGCTTCTCGCACGTTGGCGGAGCGTATGTCCTTGCGGGCATCGTCTACTTCACCTGGATCGCCATCGGTGTCAAGAAGAACGGCATCAAGTACTTCAAGCTGGCCACTGTGCCCTCCGGAGTCCCGTTCTACATCCTGCCCATCGTGGTTCCGATCGAGATCATCTCCAACTTCCTGGTCCGCCCGGTCACGCACAGCCTCCGTCTGTTCGCCACCATGCTGGCCGGCCACCTCATCGTGATGCTTGCCGGTTCCGGCATCGAGTACCTCGTCATGCAGGAAAACCTGCTGCTGAAGGGCACCTCGGTCCTGGTCCTGGTCGGCGCCATCGCCATGTACATGCTGGAGGCCCTGATCATGGCCCTCCAGGCGTACGTCTTCACCCTGCTGACCGCCATCTACATCGAAGGCGCTCTGCACGCGGACAGCCACTAGGCTCCCAAAATCTTCCCCTTGCGGGGATGAAGCAAACCAAACAACCTGCCACACAGATGGCATCTTGAAAGGAATAAAATGGAAGGCAATCTCAACCTCGTAGGTTACGGTCTGTCCGCAATCGGCGGTGGTATCGGTGTTGGTCTCGTGTTCGCTGCCTACATCAACGGCGTCGCACGCCAGCCGGAAGCACAGCGCGTCCTGCAGCCGATCGCATTCCTCGGCCTCGCGCTGACTGAAGCCCTCGCCATCCTCGGCCTGGTCTTCGCTTTCGTTCTCTAAGCCTGACGAACCAAGCGAACATCCAGAACCGAGTAGATAAGGACGGGTGAATTATGAATCAGCTGATCATCTCAGCCGCCACAGAGGGTGAAACCAGCCCTCTGATGCCCAATGTCTGGGAAATGGGCGTCGTCCTCGTCGGCTTTGCTGTCCTCATGTACATCGTGGTCAAGTTCATTGTCCCGATGTTCGAGAAGACATTCGCAGAGCGTGCCGAGGCCATCGAAGGTGGCATCGCCAAGGCTGAAAAGGCCCAGGCAGAGGCCTCCGCTGCACTCGAGGAGTACAAGCAGCAGCTGAACGACGCCCGCGCCGAAGCCAACCGCATCCGCGAGGAAGCCCGTGCCGAAGGCGCTCAGATCCTCGCCGATCTGAAGGAAAAGGCGGCTGCAGAGTCCGCCCGCATCACCGCCCAGGCGCACGTGCAGATCGAATCAGAGCGTCAGGCCGCTGTTGTGTCCCTGCGCTCCGAGGTGGGCACGCTGGCCACCACCCTGGCAGGACGCATTGTTGGTGAAGCACTCACCGACGACGAGCGTTCGGCCCGCGTTGTTGACCGCTTCCTGGCAGATCTGGAGAACCAGAACGCAGGTGCAGCTCAGTAATGGCAGGTATATCGAGCGAATCGCTGGCCACGGCACTGACCGCGTTGGAAGCCAAGCTTCCCACCGCCTCGCTGCAGCTGGCTAAGGAACTCTTCGGAATCCTGGGAACGGTGGACAGCTCGGCTGGCTTGCGCCGCGCCCTGACTGACCCGTCCCGCAGCGGTGACGAAAAGTCGGCGCTGGTCAAGCAGCTGGTTGGCGGGAAAGTCTCCGCTGATGCTGCGGATATCGCGGGCGGACTGGCCAGTTTGCGCTGGGCATCGGCACGAGATATCGGCGATGCACTCGAGACGCTTGCCGCAACGGTGGTCATCGCCGTCGCTGAAAACAAGTCGGCCGTTTCTGCCTCCGGAATCTCTGGGCTGGAAGAGCTGGAGAACGATCTGTTCTCCTTCAACCAGGCCGTTGCCTCCAGCCACGAGGTACAACGTGCTTTGTCCGAACCACAGGCAAGCGGTGCTGCAAAGACCACCCTCACGGAGAGGCTGGTTCCTGGCGCAAGCGAGGCAGCCAAGGTCCTCATCGGCCAGGCAGTATCCCAGCCCCGCGGCCTCAAGCCGACCAGGCTGGTGGCCCGGTTCGCCGAGCTGGCGGCCAAGCGGCAGCACCGCTGGATTGCAACGGTCAGCGTCACACGTCCTTTGACGGAGACGCAGTTCAGCCGCCTCCAGGCAGGGCTCAACTCCCTGTATGGTCGCGAGCTCAAGGTCAACCTCAGCGTTGATCCTGCACTGATCGGTGGAATCCGTGTCCAGGTGGGCGACGAAGTGCTTGACGCTTCCGTGGTCTCCCGGCTGGGCCAGCTTCACCGCCAACTGGCCGGCTAGCCGGACAAGCACAACTTAACTGATAGAAACCCCGGTCATCGTGAGCAACGATGATCACGAAAACAGGAGAGCAGGGACTGCAGATGGCCGAATTGACCATCAACGCCGACGACGTCCGTAATGCGTTGAACGAGTTCGCGGCGTCCTACGAACCCGGAAACGCAGAACGCGTAGAGGTTGGCCGCGTAACCGCCGCAAGTGACGGCATCGCCCGTGTTGAGGGCCTTCCCTCGGTCATGGCGAACGAGCTGCTTCGCTTCGAAGACGGCACCCTGGGCCTCGCCCAGAACCTTGACGTCCGCGAAATCGGTGTCATCATCCTCGGTGACTTCACGGGCATCGAAGAAGGCCAGGAAGTCCACCGCACCGGTGAGATCCTGTCCGTGCCGGTGGGCGACGCGTTCCTTGGACGTGTTGTTGACCCGCTGGGCCAGCCCATCGATGACCTCGGCGAGATCAAGGCTGAGACCACCCGTGCGCTTGAACTCCAGGCACCCGGCGTGACCCAGCGCAAGTCGGTCCACGAACCGATGCAGACCGGACTCAAGGCCATCGACGCCATGATCCCGATCGGCCGTGGCCAGCGTCAGCTGATCATTGGTGACCGCCAGACCGGCAAGACGGCCATCGCCGTCGACACCATCATCAACCAGAAGGCCAACTGGGCTTCCGGAGATGTCTCCAAGCAGGTCCGCTGCGTCTACGTCGGTGTTGGCCAGAAGGCTTCCACCATCGCAGCCGTCCGGCAGACCCTTGAGGACCACGGCGCGCTCGAGTACACCACCATCGTGGCGTCTCCTGCGTCTGACCCCGCCGGCTTCAAGTACCTGGCACCCTACGCCGGTTCGGCCATCGGCCAGCACTGGATGTACGGCGGCAAGCACGTTCTGGTGATCTTCGATGACCTGTCCAAGCAGGCCGAAGCCTACCGCGCTGTGTCCCTGCTGCTGCGCCGTCCGCCGGGACGCGAAGCCTACCCGGGCGACGTCTTCTACTTGCACTCCCGCCTGCTGGAGCGTTGTGCCAAGCTCTCCGACGAGCTCGGCGCCGGCTCGATGACCGGCCTGCCGATCGTTGAGACCAAGGCAAACGACGTTTCCGCCTACATCCCGACCAACGTGATCTCGATCACCGACGGCCAGATCTTCCTCCAGTCGGACCTCTTCAACGCCAACCAGCGTCCTGCTGTTGACGTTGGTGTCTCTGTGTCCCGCGTTGGTGGCGCCGCCCAGGTCAAGTCCATGAAGAAGGTCTCCGGTACTTTGAAGCTGGACCTGGCCCAGTACCGCGACATGCAGGCATTCGCCATGTTCGCCTCGGACCTGGATGCGGCTTCCCGCCAGCAGCTGACCCGAGGCGCCCGCCTGATGGAACTGCTCAAGCAGGGCCAGTACTCACCGTTCCCGGTCGAGGACCAGGTTGTGTCCATCTGGGCAGGTACCAAGGGCTATCTCGACGACGTTCCGGTTGAAGACATCAGCCGCTTCGAGTCCGAGTTCCTGGAGCACCTCAAGCACAAGTCCTCGATCCTCACCACGCTGGCTCAGACCAACGTGCTGGACGACGACACCGCAGAAGCACTGAAGACCGCGATCGTGGACTTCAAAAAGGGCTTCTTCGGCGAGGGTGACAACCGCCTGGTAGGCGCCGGCCACGAGGAGCATGATGCTATCTCCGAGGGCGACGTCGACCAGGAAAAAATCGTCAAGCAGAAGCGCTAGTTCCGCTGGACGGGTGCGCCGGACCCCACGGGTCCGGCGCACCCGGTCTACGGAATCTTAGGAAAGGATAAGTATGGGAGCCCAGATCCGGGTCTACCGCCAGAAGATCAGCTCGACCACGTCGATGCGCAAGATCTTCAAGGCGATGGAACTGATCGCTACCTCGCGCATCGGCAAGGCCCGTGCGCGCGTAGCAGCTTCACTGCCTTACGCGAACGC
>DATFAE010000275.1:0-20582 GCA_035254945.1 Arthrobacter sp.
GCATTCTTCGACTTCGAAACAACCCACACACCACCGTCGTTCAACTCCACCTCAGTGGTCTTAAACCCCGGATACAACACCGCACCCGTCACCAACACCACCACCACAGCACCAAAAGCAGTGCCGGCAAACCAGCGGGGCGGGCGGCGCGGTCCGGCTGCCCTTGATCCTTTTGCGCGCGCAGGTTGGCGAAGCTTCACAGTTTGGTTCCCCCAGGTAAGACTCCGGCAGGGCCGGTTTCCGGCCAGCTGTCGCCGGGCATTTACGACTATATCGGCATTCGCCATCAAATGGATAAAGTCGGGGCGTTCCGTTCCAGCCTCAGTCGAGGATGAGGCCCTTGCCCAGTCCGCGGGCGAGCCGGACGGGGTGGATCTCCCCGAAGCCGCGGACATTTTCCGCGGGCTGCGGGATCAGGATGAAGCGCTCGTCCTGGTCCAGCGCGGAGGCCGTCATGGAATCCACCAGGACAGTGCCCGGGTCAGCCAGCGTGGTGAGCCGTGCGGCCAGGTTGACCGTCGGGCCATAGATATCCCCGAGCCGGGAGAGGATCCGCCCCCAGACCATAGCCACGCGGGCCTCGGGAAGGATCTCGTCTTCAGTGAAAGCCTGGGCCAGGGCAAGCGAAATTTCTGCCCCGGCAGCGGGAGTCTCTGCAATGTAAAGGACTTCGTCGCCGACGGTCTTGACCAGCCGGCCGCCGCCCACGGAGATGATCTCGGCGCATTTGTTCTCGAAGCGCTGGACCAACCGGGCGAGGGTCTTTTCGTTCATCCGCCGTGACAGGCTGGTATAGGACACCAGGTCGGCGAACCCAACCGCCCGTGCCAGCGGCAGAGGCGCGTCGTCCTCGTCGCCTTCGCGGCCCTCTTCGCTGGCCTGCAGGCCGGCTTCCGCCCGCACGGCAAGCCGTTGGACACCGGCGTTGAGCTGCCGCCGCCAGCTGTAGACCAGCATCTCCTCCAGGGCGTCCACCAGGGCCGGGAGTTCGTTCACCAGCCTTTTGCGTGCCACCGCATCGGTGACGCCCTGCTCGTGGACCATATCCTCTACCAGGGCCTCGATCTGCCAGACAACCATCCGGTCCGTCATCTGACCGATGGCACGGGTCACGGAGATGGCAGCCTCTTCGGTGAGCTTTCCGGCACGGACAAGGTCCACCACGGTGGACAAGGCGGCCTGGTCCCGCTCCGTGAAGGCGACATCCTCGTCACCGAAGTTCGGGAATCCGAGGGCGCGCCACAGTTTGCGCGCCGAGAGAAGGGACAAGCCGGCGCCGGCGGCGACTTCGCGGCGCCTGAGTTTCCGTTCGCCGCCCAGGAGCCGGGATTCGAGAGCCTTGGCAGCCAGCCGCTCCGCGGAAAGCGTCCCGGTGGGAGGGTGCGCGGTGGCAGGCTCGGAGGCGGGCACAGGGGCCGGCTGGCCGTGCTGCTCGTCATCGTTCATCTGTTCCACCTTCTCTCAACTCCCATGGCAACGTCCCGTGTGTATAGCCCGGATTGTCGCCCTCCCCGAATGCCACGTCCCCGGGGAGCTCGTCGATGGCGTCCAGGACGAAGCCCCGGAACCGGACAGCCTCCGGCACATCACCGAGTGTGACAGTCCCCTGGTACCCGGCATCCAAGGATATATTCCCTGACCGCAATATGCGCTGACCCATGGACTGGGTCAGCACCAGATTGCGGACCCCTGCCAGGTTCACCTGCTGGTCCCGCCGTTTCAACATGCCGTACCTGGCAACTATCCTGCGGCTGGTCAGCGTGTACCGCGTGCCCTGCCATTTCAGCAGGCGGGGCAGGCAGTATGCCAACCATATCCATGCGACGCCAAGGATGCATCCTGTGACCAGCCAGGGAGACCACTCCGGCGAAAGGGCGGGGAGCAGCCGTTGAGCCTCCCCCCGGATGATCCAGGCGCTGGCAAACGCGGCTGCTGCGGGAGCGGCGATAAAGGCTGCGGCGGGCACGGTCAGTTTCCTCGGCTGCGGGCGTGTGGTGACAATCACCTGCTCACCCGGCACGAGGTCTTTACGCATAGCCGCTTTCGGTCCCCTGCCCGGGCGGGGTCCAGGGGCGGAGATGGACGACGTCGCCCGCGGTCACCACGTGCTCGTGCGCGGCACTGTCAACAACCAGCAGGGAACCGTAATCGTCCAGGCGGGTAGCGTGGCCAATAATCTCGTGGTCCCCCGGCAGTTGCGCCTTCACCTGCTTGCCGAGCGTCACCATCACGGCTTCCACCCGTTTGTGCAGCGAGGGACCACCGGCCATCCCGGCGGCGGGATCGCCGTCGGCGTTGCAGAAACTGCGGTAGAGCAGGGCGAAGTGGGAGAGATAGCTCTTGAGCAGGAGCGTGCGGTCCACCGTCAGTGGCTGCTCCAGCGCCACGGACGTGGCCGTAGGCACGGGAAGTTCAACGGAACTGAGGTTGACGTTCAGGCCGGTGCCCAGAATGACGGGCGGCGCAAAGCCGTCCACCATCGGGCCAAGCTGGGCCAGTATTCCGGCGATTTTCCGGCCCCTGACCAGGACGTCATTCGGCCACTTGAGCTCGGCAGGAATGCCCGCGGTCTCCAGCAGCGTCTCCCGCAATGCGACGGCAGCCAGCAGGGACAGCCAGGAGTAGCTCTGGGTTCCAAGCGGGCGGCCCTCGGCGTTGGCCGGCCTCAGCACAATCGAGACGGACACGGAACTCAGGGGAGGGGCCTCCCATCGCCGGTCGAGGCGGCCCCGGGCTGCTGTCTGGTACTCGGCGGTCAGCACGGAAAGATCCGGCCAGGACTTCGGCTCCACGGTGACTGAGCGCAGGAGGTCGGCGTTGGTGGAACCGGTGGAGTCCACCACCACGAGCTTGGCGATGCCGGTGGCGGACAGGAAATCCTGGTCAGCCAGGGCTCCGCGGTTCAACGGTATGCCCGGGGCGTGTGCGTCATCCATGGTTGAATCCTATCGACTTGCCCACCCGCGGGCTCCCGCCGACGCCAGGTTCAGAGGAAGATGTCAGGAACCAGCTGGTCTTCCGCTGCCCCCAGGCTGTAGGGCCGGAAGTCCGTCACACCGGCGGCGGCAAGCACCTGCTCGTCCGTATAGAAGTTGCCGCTGGACGGACCGCCGGCGGCCAGGTTGCTGCCCGTGAGCACGGCATGGGCGGCGTCGGCCATGATCCCGGGACCGCGGGCGGCCTGCACCATGCTGGATCCGCCGGGCATGTTGCGGATGGCCGCGGTATCAATGAGGGTGCATGGCCAGAGCGAGTTGACGCTGATCCCGTCCGTTTTGAGTTCTTCGGCCAGCCCCAGCGTGGTCAGGCTCATGCCGTACTTTGCCATGGTGTAGCCCAGATGCTTGCCGGCCCACTTGGGGTCCAGGTTCAGGGGCGGGGAAAGCGTCAGGATGTGGCCGGCGGCGGCCTTCCGCAGGGCAGGCAGGGCGAGCTTTGAGAGCAGGAACGTCCCCCGGACGTTGATGTCCTGCATGAGGTCGTAGCGTTTCATGTCCAGATCGTCGGTCCGGGACAGGTCAATGGCCGATGCGTTGTTGACGACGGCGTCGATGCCGCCGAAGCGTTCGACGGCGGCCGCGACCGCTCCGGCAACGTCGTCGTCATTCCTGACGTCCCCCACCAGCGGCAGCGCCTGGCCGCCGGCTGCCTCAATCTGTTCCGCGGCGGTGTAAACCGTTCCGGCCAGCTTCGCGTGGGGCTGGCCGGTCTTGGCCATGAGCACAATATTGGCGCCGTCACGCGCGGCCCGGGTGGCGATCGCCAGACCGATTCCCCGGCTTCCGCCGGAGATCAGCAGGGTGCGGCCCTGCAGGGAACCGGCGGCCTGGTACGGCGCTGCAGCGGCACCCGAAGCATCATTGCTCGAAGTCATTGCTCCACTCTAGCCCAACAATGTTACTGGCGAGTAACATTGGGGTCGGCGCCACCCGACGGCAGAAAATTGTAGGTTTTCTACAGCGGCCCCGGCGAAAAGCGTCACTAGACTAGCCAGCAGGGTCCTGTTTTTGTGCGGAAGCTACTTAAAGCGCCGCCGGCTCAGGGCCAGCCACCATCAGCTACAGAGCCGGAGACACTTCATGAGCCACGATCTGACAACGACAGCGGGAAAGATCGCAGATTTCCGCGACCGCCAGGCCCGTGCAGAACAGCCCTCCGGCCCCGAAGCCATCGAAAAGCAGCATGCCCGCGGCAAGAACACCGCCCGTGAACGGATCGAACTGCTTGTTGACGAGGGATCATTCATCGAGTTCGACGCGCTGGCTGTGCACCGCTCCACCGCCTTTGGAATGGAGAAGAAGAAGCCCCTGGGCGACGGCCTGGTGTCCGGCTACGGCACAGTGGACGGCCGCCCGGTAGCCGTGTACAGCCAGGATTTCTCCGTCTACGGCGGATCCCTCAGCCAGGTCAACGGCGAGAAGATCGTCAAGGTCCAGGAATTCGCACTGCGCAACGGCTGCCCCGTGGTGGGAATCCTCGACGGCGGCGGCGCCCGCATCCAGGAAGGCGTCGCATCGCTGGCCATGTTCGCGGACATCTTCCGCAACAACGTCCATGCCTCCGGCGTTGTTCCGCAGATCTCCCTCATCATGGGCCCCTCCGCCGGCGGCGCGGCCTACTCCCCTGCCCTGACCGACTACGTGGTCATGGTGGACAAGACCTCCCACATGTTCATCACCGGCCCCGACGTCATTAAGACCGTCACCGGCGAGGATGTGGACATGGAGACCCTCGGCGGCGCCCGCCAGCACAACGCCACCACCGGCACCTCCACTTTCCTGGCATCCGATGAAGCCGATGCCATCGAGTTCGTCCGCGAACTCCTGGACTTCTTGCCGTCCAACAACCTTGCAGAGGCCCCGGTTCTGGAGCACCAGCAGGACCTGGACATCGACGACGACGACCTCGCCCTGGACACGCTGATCCCCGATTCCGCGAACCAGCCCTACGACATGCGCACGGTGATCGAGCAGATCGTGGACGACGCGCACTTCCTGGAGATGCAGGCGCTCTACGCCCCCAACGTGATGATCGGCTACGGCCGGGTGGAGGGGCACACCGTGGGGATTGTGGCCAACCAGCCGCTGCAGTTCGCCGGCACGTTGGACATTGCAGCGTCGGAGAAGGCTGCCCGCTTTGTCCGCCACTGTGACGCCTTCAACATCCCCATCATCACCCTGGTTGACGTTCCGGGGTTCCTGCCCGGAAAGGACCAGGAATTCCAGGGCATCATCCGCCGCGGCGCCAAGCTCCTGTACGCCTACGCCGAGGCCACCGTCCCGAAGCTGACGGTGATCACGCGCAAGGCGTATGGCGGTGCCTACATCGTGATGGGGTCCAAAAAGCTTGGGGCGGACCTGAACCTGGCGTGGCCGACGGCGCAGATCGGCGTGATGGGTGCCCAGGGCGCCGTCAACATCCTTTACCGCCGCGATCTTGCTTCCGTAGCGGAGGCCGGCGGCGACGTGGAAGCCCGGCGCGCCGAGGTCATCCGGCAGTACGAGGAAGAGCTCCTCAACCCCTACCAGGCAGCCCAGCTTGGCTACGTGGACGCCGTCATCGCACCGTCCGAGACCCGGCTGCAGATCATCAGGGGCCTGCGGGCCCTCCGTGACAAGCGCGCCAGCCTGCCCGCCAAGAAGCATGGGAACATCCCGCTGTGAGCGCGGACGATCCCACGGTCGAACCCACCGACGCCCTCATTTCCGTGGTGAAGGGCCAGCCGTCGGCCGAGGAGCTGGCCGCACTGACCGCCGTCGTGCTTTCCCTGGGCGGCCAGGAAGCCGCCGAAATCCGGAAGCCCACCGTCCGGCACTGGGTGCGGCGGCAGCAGCTGCGGCTGGCACCCACGCCGGGCCCGGGTGCCTGGAAGCGCAGCCGCGGCTGACATTCCATAACCGGAAGGGCCCGGTTAGTCTCGTGGGGTGACTACCGAAACTGCACCCGCCGCCCGTCCGCGCACCGCCATCGACACCGTGGCGGATGAGTACACAGACACCCTCATCCGGCTGAATCCCTCCTTCGCCACCACCCTGGGCCTTCCGGGACACGAAACCGAATACCAGGACTACTCCCCCGCCGGCATCGCGGAGTTCGCCGCTGAAGCCAGGAAGACGCTGGCAGCGCTGGACGGCCTGGAACCGCAGGACGGCGTGGACGCCGTGACGCTGGACGCCATGCGCGAACGGCTGGGGCTGCAGCTGGAGATCCATGAGTCCGGCTGGGACGAAGCCGAGCTGAACAACATTGCCTCCCCGGCCCAGGACATCCGGGCCATCTTCGACCTCATGCCCACGGCGACAGGACAGGACTGGGAACACATCGCCGGCCGGGCCCTGAACGTGCCCGGAGCCATCGAGGGCTACATTGCATCCCTTCGCCAGGCCCTTGCCGCCGGGAAGGTCTCGGCCCGGCGCCAGGTCAGCATTGTTATCGGCCAAACCACCAAGTACGCCGCCGCGGACGGCTTCTTCGCCAAACTGGCCGCGGGCGCCAAGACCGCCGACGGGCCGCTGGAGCCGGCGGTGCAGGAAAAACTCGACGCCGGTGCTGCCGCCGCCAGGGATGCATATACCCGCCTCGCCGGATTCCTCCGCGAGGAGCTGCTGCCCGCTGCTCCGGAGAAGGACGCGGTGGGACGGGACCGCTACGCGCTCGCGTCGCGTTCGTTCCTGGGCGCCACGGTTGACCTCGAAGAGACCTACGCCTGGGGCGTCAAGGAACTGGACCGCCTGATTGCCGAGCAGGAGCAGGTGGCGGACACCATCAAAGCTGGCGCCGGCATCGCCGAAGCCAAGGAGATCCTGAACAACGATCCCGCGCGCCAGATAAAAGGCACCGATGCCCTCAAGGCATGGATGCAGGAACTGTCCGACAAGGCCGTGGCCGACCTTGCAGGCGTGCACTTCGACATTCCGGACGTCATGAAAAGGCTCGAGTGCCTCATCGCGCCAACCGACGAAGGCGGCATCTACTACACCGGACCGTCCGACGACTTCAGCCGCCCCGGCCGGATGTGGTGGTCCGTCCCTGCCGGCGAAGACACCTTCACCACCTGGGCTGAGACCACCACCGTTTTCCACGAGGGCGTCCCGGGCCACCACCTGCAGGTCGCGACGGCCACCTACCGGCGTGAACTCCTGAACAACTGGCGCCGCAACGTCTGCTGGACCTCCGGCCACGGGGAAGGCTGGGCACTGTACGCGGAGAAGCTCATGCAGGAACTGGGATACCTCTCCGATCCCGGTGACCACATGGGCATGCTGGACATGCAGCGGATGCGCGCCGCCCGGGTGGTCTTTGACATCGGCGTCCACCTGGAACTCGCAGTCCCGGAACGTTGGGGCTCCGGAAACTGGACCCCTGAGAAAGGCTATGACTTCCTGAAGGCGAACCTGCCCATCAGCGAAGGGCAGCTCAACTTCGAGTTCACCCGCTACCTGGGCTGGCCCGGCCAGGCCCCCTCCTACAAGGTGGGCCAGCGGCTGTGGGAGCAGATCCGCGCCGAGCTCGAAACCCGGCCCGGCTTCGACCTGAAGTCGTTCCACACCAAGGCCCTCAACGTCGGCTCCGTCGGCCTCGATACGCTGCGCCGGGCGCTGCTTTCCTGACTTCTGGTGTCCGTCCGGAGAGACGTTTGCCACATCCCGGGCGGGAATAACTTCACAATTGCCTGATACGACGCGGTATTCCCGGGGTTTACTGCCGCATCGGCGCCAAATCAGACGTAATGTTTCTCAACATCTGTTCGTCGTGATATGCGGGACCGGCCTAGCGTGTTCGGGTGAGCACTCAAACCCGCACCCCCGAATCCGCAGGAAAGACCGGCTTCCAGCTGCCCAAGTGGGCTGGCTCGTTCGGCTTCCAGATCATCGCCGCCCTCATTGTGGGTCTGGGCCTCGGCCTGCTGGCCAAGTACACCGGCAGCACCAAGGCCAGCCCCAACGGCCTTGGGGCCACGTTGCAGACCATCGGGTCCAGCTATGTGTCCCTGCTCCAAACTGCGGTGGTGCCGCTGATCTTCACCGCTGTGGTCAGCTCAATTTCCAACCTTCGCCAGGTGTCCAACGCCGCAAGGCTGGCATGGAACACACTGCTGTGGTTCGCCATCACGTCCCTGATCGCGGTGCTGATCGGGATTGGGCTCGGCGTCCTGCTGCAGCCCGGCGCCAACACGGGCATCACGGAGGAAGCGAAGTACAGCGGCAAGTCCGGCGACTGGTGGTCCTTCCTGGTGGGTCTCTTCCCGAAGAACTTCCTCGGCCTGGGTGCCAGCTCCACCGTGGCTGAATCCGGTGCCGTCACCACGTCTGTCAGCTTCAACGTCCTGCAGATCCTGGTGATCGCCATCGCCGTCGGCGTTGCTGCCCTGAAAGTGGGCAAGGCCGCAGAGCCGTTCCTGAACCTGAATGCTTCTGCCCTGGCCGTCATCCAGAAGGTGCTGTGGTGGATCATCCGCATTGCGCCCCTGGGCACTGTTGGCCTGATCGGCAATGCCGTGGCCGTCTACGGCTGGGACACCATCGGTTCGCTGGGCAAGTTCACCTTCGCCATCTACGTTGGCCTGGCCCTGGTCCTGTTTGTGGTCTACCCGGTGCTGGTCCGCACCCACGGCCTCTCCATCAAGCAGTATTTCTCCGGAGTATGGCCTGCCGTGCAACTGGCTTTCGTGTCCCGCTCGTCCGTTGGCACGCTGCCGCTGACCCAGCGCGTCACCGAGCGCAGCCTGGGCGTGCCCCGCGCCTACGCTTCCTTCGCCGTGCCCCTGGGCGCCACCACCAAGATGGACGGCTGCGCCGCCATCTACCCGGCCATCTCGGCGATCTTCGTGGCCCAGTTCTTCGGCATCCAGCTGGACTTCAGCCAGTACCTGCTGATCGCCCTCGTCTCCGTTCTTGGTTCAGCCGCAACGGCAGGCACCACCGGCGCCGTGGTGATGCTCACCCTGACGCTCTCCACACTGGGACTGCCGCTGGCCGGCGTCGGACTGCTCCTGGCCATCGACCCGATCCTGGACATGGGCCGCACGGCCGTCAACGTCGCGGGCCAGGCACTGGTCCCCACCATCGTTGCCAAGCGCCAGGGCATCCTGGACGAAGCCCTCTACAACGCACCGCGCAACGGAACCCCGTTTGTGGATGACGACGCCGAGCCCGCCGCAGATCCATCTGTGTCCGGAACCGCAACGGCTTCCGGTGCAAAGGAACGGGAGCTGGCTGACGCCAAGGCGTAGGGCCGCAGCCGCCACAGACTGAAAAGGAATGCGCGAACGTACAGTTGGGGCCCTGAATCCGAGCGGATCCGGGGCCCCAACTGTACGTTCGCGCTCTGGTGGGTCGTGTGGCCTTAGCGGCCGCCGCCTCCAATCACGCCCTGCTCCACGGCCTTGGTTACGGCGTCTGCCTCGGCCTGGGTCAGCTTGCCGTCGGTAACGGCCTGGTCGAGCCTGGTTTTGAGTGCCGCCGCTTTCTCGGCCCGGGCCTCGGTGCGCAGCTCCTCCAGTGCGGCGGTGACCTTGGATTCCTCGACGCCGAGGGATTCCGCCAAGGCTTTCGCGAGCGCAGCATCGCGGGTTGCGGCGTCCGGCCTTTCGCCCTGTGCCGGGGGCGAGGTGGGTTTGTTGGCTTCACGGAATGCCTGCAGCGCTTCGGTGACCTTGGATTCCTCCACGCCAAGTTTCTCCGCGAGCGCCGAGGCCTGCGCTACACCGCGTTCGCCTCCGTGTCCGCCGTGCCTGCCTTTGCCCTCAATGGGAGCGGTGCCGTCCGGCGCCGCGCTGGAGCTCGCGCTGGGCGAAGGCGTGGGCGTGGTGGTGGCCCACGCCATGCCGGCAACACCAACTCCGGCGCCAACGGCCAAGGCCGCGGCCGAAAGGCCAAGGGCAATTCTCTTTCTGTGTGACATCGTCTGTCTCCTGGATCTGCCGTGCGGTGACGGCGGCTTATGGTGTGTCTCTGGCGAGATATCCCCAGTGTCCGGCGCCAGGTTTTGGTGCCGCTGTTGGGAACCTTTCGATCGCCTGTGAATTTCGGAGGGCAGGATCTTGCGCAGAGTGCAAACTTGCGCATAGTGTAATCATGTGAGTCCTACAAGCGTGACCGACCCTACGGCGCCCGCGCCCTCCCGGCGCGAACAGAACAAAGCCGCCACCCGCCAAGCCATCACCGACGCCGCCCTTAACCTGCTCCGAAGCAACGGACCCGGCAACTTCACGGTTGAGGACATTGCGGAGGCCGCCGGAATATCGCGGCGAACCTTCTTTAACTACTTCAGCAGCATCGAGGCAGCCCTGGCTTCCGTGACCAACGGCTTCCTGGACCATGCGCTCCGCCAGTTCCGGCTGCGTCCCGCTGATGAGCCCATTCTCGAGTCGGCCCGTGCTGCCCTGATGCAGCTGGCCGACCCCATGACCGTCGCCCCGATGGCAGAGCTGTTTACCCTGACACAGCAGAACTCATTGCTGGTCCGCTCCGAGCTTGAGGCATGGGACCACTGCACCGAGCAGATCATCATGGCCGCCAAGGAACGGGTGGCCAAAATCCCCGGGGCGGCCATCGATGAGCTCTACCTCCGGGCCCTGGCCGGCTCAGTCATCTCCTGCGGCAAAGCCGCCATGGACGTATGGTTCGCCCAATGCGGCGCCGACCTGTCTCCGGCGTCCCTTTCCGCTCTGCGCCAGCTGCTGATCGACGCCATCGGGCACCTCGGTGCCGGCTTTGTCAGCCCTGCGCGCTCCTCCTCCACCGCCCTCCTCAAAGATCGGCTCTGACATGGCCCTGTTGCTCTACCGGCTCGGCAAGTTCTCGTACCGTCACCGCTGGCTGGTCATCTCGCTCTGGCTTGCAGTCCTGGTGGCCGTCGGCGGGTCGGCTGCTGCCTTCCACGGCACGCTGTCCAACAACTTCCAGATCCCGGGCACCGAAACCCAGCGCATCGCGGACAAGCTGCGGCAGGACCTGCCGTCGGCTTCAGGCGGTTCGGCCAGCATCGTCTTCGAGGCTCCTCCCGGCGGCTTCACAGCGGAGAGCCGCGCCGCCGTCACGGACGCGTTGACGAAGCTGAAAACCCTGCCTGACGTCAAGGCCACGGTGGACCCCTTCGCAACCCAGGACCAGGTGGACCAGGCAGCGGCCGCAATCACCGGGGGCGAGCAGCAGATCGCCGCGGGAAAGGCCAAGCTCGACGCCTCACGCAGCCAGCTGGAAGCCGGCAAGGCACAACTCGCCGCAGCGGAGCAGCAGCTCACCGCGGCCGGGGCGCCCGCGGCCGTCATCGAGGCGCAGCTGGGGCAGCAGAAAGCGGCAATGGCACAAGGCCAGGCCCAGCTCGACGCCGGTACCCAGGAACTTGAGGCTGCCCAGGCGAAGCTGGACCTGGGCAAACGCCAGGCGGCAGCGTCCGAAGGCCTCCGTTTTGTCTCCGCAGACGGCCAGGCCGCCGTGGCCCAGGTGCAGTTCAATTCCTCCATCAACGGCCTCACCCCGGCTGTGCGCCAGCAGGTGCAGGACATCGCCCACGAGACTTCCGCGGCCGGCGTCACCGCACTGGCCAGCAAGGAAATCACCGAGGACATCTCTGAACTCTTCGGCACAGCCGAAATCATCGGCGTCGCCGTGGCCGCGCTGGTCCTTATCCTGATGCTGGGCACGCTCATCGCCGCCGGGCTTCCGCTGCTGATGGCCATCATCGGCGTCGGCGTGGGCGTCGGTATCACCTTTGCCTTGTCCGGCGCATTCGACATGAGCTCCATCTCCCCCATGCTGGCGCTCATGCTGGGCCTGGCCGTGGGCATCGACTATTCCCTGTTCATCGTCAACCGCCACCGCACCCAGCTGCGGTCCGGAATGGATCTGGAGGAATCCGTGGCACGCGCCACCGGAACCTCAGGCAATGCCGTCCTCTTTGCCGGCCTCACGGTCATCATCGCCCTGGCCGCCCTGGTGGTCCCAGGTCTTCCCTTCCTGAGCGTTATGGGCCTGGCAGCGGCCGGCACTGTTGCGGTGGCCGTCCTCGTGGCGCTCACGCTCACCCCGGCCATGCTGTCCCTGATCGGCCGCCGCATCATCTCCCGGCGCGCCTGGGCCAAGGCCGAAGCCCACAACGCCGAGGCCGGCCATGAAGTTGCCGACAAGGCCAGGGACGAGGAAAAGAGCACCCGCGGCTGGGGTGGCTTTGTCACCAGGCACCCCATCGCCGCACTCGTGGCCGGTGTGCTCCTGCTGGGGGCCCTGGCCCTGCCCGCCACGCAGCTGCAGCTGGCGCTCCCTGACGGCGGCTCCGAGCCGGTGGAATCGGAGGCCTACAAGGCGTACGACCTGACGGCCCGAAGCTTCGGCGAAGGCGTCACCGGACCCATCGTGGTGGTGGGTGAATTCCCGGCCGGCCTGGACGCAACCGCGGCCCAAGAACTGCAGTACGACGTCGCTGACCTGATCCGCGGCGTGGACAACGTGGTGGCCGCCGTCCCGGTGGCGCTCAGCGAGGACCGCAGGACCGCGGTCTTCCAGGTCATTCCCGAAGAGGGACCCGCGAAAGCCGGCACGGTCCAGGTGGTCAGGGAACTGCGGGAGCGCGGCGCCGAAATCCAGTCCGAAACGGGAGTCGCCATCGGCCTGACGGGGCAGACCGCCGGCAACATCGACGTCTCCACCAAGCTCGGCGAAGCCCTGCCGCCCTACCTGGCCATCGTCGTCGGGCTTTCCCTGATCCTGCTGCTGCTGGTGTTCCGCTCCATCGTGGTTCCCCTGCTGGCCACGGGCGGTTTCCTGCTCTCCCTGGCTGCCGCCTTCGGCCTGGTGGTGGCGGTGTACCAGTGGGGCTGGCTGGGAACCGTATTCGACGTCGCCAATCCAGGAGCCGTTCTCAGCTTCCTGCCCATCATCCTCATCGGTGTGCTGTTCGGCCTGGCCATGGACTACCAGGTCTTCATCGCCTCCGGCATGCGCGAGGCGTACATGCACGGCGCCTCCGCCAAGCAGGCCGTCCGGATCGGGTTCAGCCACGCGGCCGCCGTGGTCACCGCAGCGGCGATCATCATGGTCAGCGTCTTCGCCGGTTTCATCTTCAGCCACCTGACCATGGTCCGCCCGCTGGGCTTCGCGATGGCCTTCGGTGTGCTGCTGGACGCCTTTGTGGTCCGCATGACCATCGTTCCGGCGGTGATGTACCTGCTGGGCGAAAAGACCTGGTGGCTGCCCCGGTGGCTGGACAGAGTCCTGCCGGACGTGGATGTGGAGGGCGCCCGGCTCGAACGCCTGCCGGGCGGGCCGGACAAGGTCAGCCAGCCCGTCCACTAGGCTGAAACCGTGACCCGCCTCATCCTTGCTTCCCAGTCCCCCGCCCGCACCAAACTCCTTGCCGAGGCCGGCATCAGCCACACAGTGCTGGTTTCCGACGTGGACGAGGACGCGGTCCAGGCCCGCTACGGGGTCACGGATCCGCACGATACCGCCCTGCTCCTGGCGCGGGCCAAGGCCGAGGCCGTGGCCGCGCTGCCGGAAGCGTACGGCACCCTGGTGCTGGGCTGCGACTCCGTCTTTGAGTTCGACGGCGAAGCGCACGGCAAGCCGTACACCGCCGGCGTCGCCCGCGAGCGGATGCTCCGGATGAGCGGGAACAGCGGAGTGCTGCACACCGGGCACTGGCTCGTGGACTGCCGGGACACCACCGCCGACGACGGGACAGCGGCTCCCGGATCGGGCGCAACCCTGGGTGCGGTCGCGTCAGCCGAAGTCCACTTCATGGAGATGGAACCGGAGGAGATCGACGCCTACATCGCCACCGGCGAGCCGCTGCACTGCGCTGGCTCGTTCACCATCGACGGCCTGGGCGGGGCGTTCATCCGGAAGGTTGACGGGGACCCGCATGCCGTCGTCGGGCTGTCAGTTTCCACATTGCGGGCCCTCCTGGCGCAGGCCAACGTGCGCATCACCGAGCTTTGGCCAACCGACTAAACGGAACCAATTTGGCGGGGAGTTGTAGCTTCCCTACAAAGCTCTGCCCGTTTACACGCGGATTCCGCAAGTAATATCGGCGGAACCCTCAAAATCGCGCTAGGCTCCCTGAAGGAAAGAAGGAGACGCCTTGTCAGCAAAGTTGGAGCAGTCCGCAAGTCCCGTGCAGTCGAACCTCACCAAGGTGCTGATCGCCAACCGTGGCGAAATCGCCGTGCGGATCATCCGCGCCGCACGTGATGAAGGCATCGCCTCGGTGGCTGTCTATGCCGATCCGGACCGGGACGCCCTGCACGTGCGGCTCGCCGACGAGGCCTACTCCCTCGGTGGGAACACCGCCGCGGAATCCTACCTGGTGATGGACAAGATCATTGACGCGGCCCGCCAGTCCGGCGCCGACGCCATCCACCCCGGCTACGGCTTCCTCGCGGAAAACGCCCAGTTCGCGGCGAAGGTCATCGACGCCGGCATCACCTGGATCGGCCCTTCCCCGGACGCCATCTCCGCCTTGGGTGACAAGGTCCAGGCCCGCCACATCGCCGAAAAAGTCGGAGCACCCCAGGTGCCCGGCACCGCCGATCCGGTGGAATCGGCCGAGGAGATCCTCGATTTCGTGGACAAGTTCGGCCTGCCGGTGGCCATCAAGGCCGCGTTCGGCGGCGGCGGCCGGGGCATCAAGGTGGCCCGGACCCGCGAGGAAATCCCCGAACTCTTCGAGTCTGCCGTGCGCGAGGCCACCGCCGCCTTCGGCCGCGGCGAGTGCTTCATCGAACGGTTCCTGGACGCCCCGCGCCACGTTGAGACGCAGTGCCTGGCCGACGCCCACGGCAACGTGGTGGTGGTGTCCACCCGCGACTGCTCGCTGCAGCGCCGCAACCAGAAACTTGTCGAAGAGGCGCCGGCGCCGTTCCTCACCGAGGAACAGAACACCAGGCTCTATGAATCCTCCAAGGCAATCCTGAAGGAAGCCGGCTACCTCGGTGCCGGGACCTGCGAATTCCTGGTTGGCCAGGACGGAACCATCTCCTTCCTTGAGGTCAACACGCGCCTCCAGGTGGAGCACTGCGTCTCCGAGGAAGTCACCGGAATCGACCTGGTCCGGGAGCAGTTCCGGCTGGCCCGGGGCGAGGAACTGGGCTACGGCGACCCCGAGGTCCGCGGGCACTCGATCGAATTCCGCATCACCGGCGAAGACCCCGGCCGCAACTTCATGCCGGCACCTGGCACCATCACCACGCTGAAGAACCCCACAGGCCCCGGCATCCGGATTGACTCCGGCGTGGAAGAAGGCGATGTCATCAGCGGCAACTTCGACTCGATGCTCTCCAAGCTGATTGTCACCGGAGCCACCCGCACCCAGGCCCTGCAGCGTTCGCGGCGGGCGCTGCAGGAAATGGTGGTCGAAGGCATTCCCACCGTTATCCCCTTCGACCTGGCAGTGGTCAGCCACCCGGATTTCGCCCCTGCAGAAGGCCCGTTCAAGGTCCATACCCGCTGGATCGAAACCGACTTCGTCAGCGACATCCCGGCGTGGACGCCCACCGGCGCGGAGGCCCAGTCCGACGACGCCGGCGAACGTCAGCGTGTGGTGGTTGAAGTTGGCGGCAAGCGCCTCGAAGTGGTGCTCCCCGCGTCCCTCGGCTCCCTCGGGTCCGGGTCAGGCGCCGCAGGAGCCAAGGCCGCCAAGTCCAAGAAGCGTTCCCGCTCAGGCGGTGCCGGTGCGGCCGCCAGCGGCAACGGCCTCGCCTCCCCCATGCAGGGAACCATCGTCAAGGTGGCAGTCAGCAACGGCGACATTGTGGCCGAAGGTGACCTGGTTGTGGTGCTCGAAGCGATGAAGATGGAGCAGCCGCTCACTGCGCACCGCTCCGGAACCATCACCGGGCTGAGCGCAGCAGCAGGCGAGACGGTGTCGGCTGGCGCCGTCATCGCCACGATCGAAGACTAGTCACCGCCGGAGGCACCCATGCTCGCACCCAGTTTTGAAGAAGAAGTAGACCGCTACCACCTTGCGGTTCCGGAAATCACCCGGGGAAACGCGGGGCCCGTCAAGGAGCTCTATTCCCGGCTGGACGATGTCACCCTTGCCAACCCGTTTGGCGGCATTGCCCGCGGCTGGGCCCAGGTGGAAGCCCGGCTGGACCAGGCCTCCCGGCAGTTCCTGGACGGCGAGATGCTGGGGTTCGACACCATCACCTCCTACACCGCGCGTGACACGGCCTACCTGGTGGAAACCGAACACTTCCGTGCCCGTTTGGACGGCGCCGCCATCGCAGAGGAGTTCGCGCTTCGGGTGACCAGCGTCTTCCGGCGTGAAGAGGGCTACTGGAAGCTGGTCCACCGGCACGCGGACCCGGCCGCCCGGCCGCAGTCCCGGCGGTCCCTTGCCCAGCCCGCGGAACGCGCTCCCGGACACTGACCGGGGCACCCACCCCCTCTGGCATCCGGGAGACGCCACGGGCACACTTAGCCTGTGAAGCCTTTCCTGCTGCTCGCCTCCCGGGCTGAAGACGCCGCTGCCGACGACGAATACGCCGCCTACCTGAGGTACGGCGGCCTGGCGCCGGAACAGCTGCGGCGGATCCGGCTGGAAGCTGCGGCCCTGCCGGACCTGGACCTCGCCGAGTACTCGGCTGTGATCGTCGGCGGAAGCCCGTTCACATCCAGCGATCCGAGCGACCGCAAAAGCGCCACCCAGCACCGGGTGGAGCGGGAACTGGCGGGTTTGCTGGACCGGATTGTGGAGCAGGACTTCCCGTTCCTCGGCGCCTGCTACGGAGTGGGGACGCTGGGAAGGCACCAGGGCGCCGTGATCGACAGGACCTTCGGCGAACCCCTTGGCGCGGTGGAAATAGAACTCACCGATGCGGGCCTGGCGGACCCTCTCCTGCGCGGAATGCCCGCCCGGTTTACCGCCTTTACCGGGCACAAGGAGGCTTGCTCCTCACTGCCGGCCCATGCCGTCCTGCTGGCTTCTTCGCAAGCCTGCCCGGTACACATGTTCCGGATCAAGGAGAACCTGTACGCCACCCAGTTCCACCCCGAGCTGGACGCCGAGGGCCTGGTCACCCGGATCGACATCTACCGCCACGCCGGGTACTTCCCGCCCGAGTCCGCGGAAGAGCTGATGGCGGACGCCCGCCGGTACACTGCGACCGAGCCCATGAACATCCTGAAGAACTTCGTGGCACGCTACGCCACCTGAGCGCGCCGGCAGGCCCGCCGCCGTCGCCCTCCAGCCCATTTACACGTTTCCGGGCGCAAAAAAGCCCGGCGTGTTCCCTGCAACAGCAGGGAGCACACCGGGCATTTCCGGCAGTAAGCGGGCTGGAACGTCAGGCCACGTTGTTCTCGTAGTCCAGGTCCCGGGTCTCCCGGCTCACGAACAGGGCGATGAGGGTCAGCACTGCCATGGCGGTAAGGTACACACCCACCAGGACCGGGCTGCCGTCAGCCATCTCCCAGAGGGCGACGGCAATGAACGGAGCCACCGCGGCGCCCAGGATGCTGGAGACGTTGTAGCTGACAGCCGAGCCCGTGTACCGCACGTTGGTGGGGAACAGTTCCGGCAGCAGCGCACCCATCGGCCCGAAGGTCAGCCCCATCAGGGAGAAGCCGATGATCAGCAAAGCCATGGTGCCCACGAAGCCGCCGCTGAACAGCGGGACAAACAGCAGGCCGAAGACGAAGATGCCCCCGGTGACGGCCAGCAGCATCTTGCGGCGGCCATACTTCTCGGCCAGCGGGCCGGAGACGAGGGTGAAGATGCCGAAGAAGACGACGCCGGCAATCAGCATCCAGAGGAAGTCGTTGCGGGTGTAGCCCAGGCCGGGGACAAACGCGGCCGCGGCGGCCTCCGTCATCGGCTTTCCTGCCTTCTCCGCGGCGGCCTTGGCGGCGTCCAGGTTGGAGGCACGGGTGCCGTAGGTCAGCGTGAAGGTGGTCATCAGGTAGAACAGCACGTAGGTGGCGAGCATAATGAACGTGCCCAGGATGAGCGGACGCCAGCTGGTCTTGAAGACCCGGCTGATCGGCAGCTTGGCCACCTCGTTGGACTCGATCACCTTGGTGAAGGCCGGGGTTTCGATCAGCTTGAGACGGACATAAAGGCCGATGATGACCATCACGGCGCTCAGCAGGAACGGCACGCGCCATCCCCAGGCCAGGAAGTCGGCCGGAGTCAGGGCGTAGCTGAAGACCAGGAAGATAACGTTGGCGATGATGAAGCCGATAGGCGCACCCAGCTGCGGGAACGTGCCGTAAATGGCGCGCTTGTTGGCAGGGGCATTCTCGGTGGCAAGCAATGCCGCGCCGCTCCATTCGCCGCCGAGGGCAAGGCCCTGGGCGAAGCGCATCACGACGAGGAGGGCAGGGGCCCAGAACTGCCAGCCCGGAACCAGCGCCGTCGGCAGGCAGCCGATGAGGAACGTGGCGATACCCATGGTCAGCAATGACGCCACCAGGGTGCCCTTGCGGCCGAACTTGTCCCCGAAGTGGCCAAAGACCACGGACCCCAGCGGGCGGGCGATGAAGGCGACACCGAACACCGCGAAGGAGCTCAGGAGCTGCGTCGTCTCGTTCTGGTTGGGGAAGAACAGCGAGGGAAACACGAGCACCGCGGCCGTGGCGTAAACGTAGAAGTCGTAGAACTCGACGGTGGTGCCGATCAGGCTCGCGACAATGACGCGACCACGCGAGTTCACCGCCTTGGCAGAACCGGGACCCGTCGAGGTTTCAGTTGATGACATGTATGAACACTTTCGTCAGAACCCGCCGGACCTGGGGAGAAGCCCGGCGTGCAGTAGTTAGAGTTCAATATTAGTTCCGGCCGTCCATTCAATGGACAAAAGGTCCAGTATGCGGACGTGCGGGATTTGTCTCATTTTCCGGTCCTCACGCCGCCCAAGGCGGCCCGATAGGCAAATGTCACAGCGCGTTAACAAACGGCGACCGTCCACGAAACGCACCTTCTCTACCTTGGAAGAACAACATCCCCCAAGAGGAGGTACACCGTGACTGTTGATCGCAGCGCAGATGCCGGCACCGGCAATTCCGTAGACATAGACACCGACCCGTTGCACGAAGGCGTGTCCTCATCCGCCAGCGCACAGCCCGGCTCCACGCGTACAACCGACGCCCCCGCCCTTGAATTCCGTCCCGGACGCTGGATCGCCAACTGGAACGCCGAGAACAAAGACCAGTGGGAGTCCGTCGGCCGCGCCATTGCACGCCGAAACCTGAACTGGTCCATCTTCGCTGAATTCCTCGGCTTCGTGGTCTGGCAGCTCTGGTCCATCGTAGTGGTCCAGCTCCCCGCTGCAGGGTTCACGTTCTCCACCTCGGAGATCTTCTGGCTGATCTCGATGCCCAGCCTGGTGGGCGCCACGCTCCGCATCCCCTACACATTTATGGTTCCCCGCTTCGGCGGCCGGAACTGGACCATCGTGTCCGCCCTGCTCCTCCTCATCCCCGCCATAGGCCTGGGGCTCTGCGTCTCCAACCCGGGAACCCCGTTCGGTGTGATGCTGCTGGTGGCAGCCCTCGCAGGCTTCGGCGGCGGCAACTTCGCCAGCTCCATGGCCAACATCACGTTCTTCTACCCAGCCCGTGAAAAGGGCTGGGCACTCGGCCTGAACGCGGCCGGCGGAAACATGGGTGCCGCCGTCGCACAGCTCGCCGTGCCGATCGTCATCACCCTCCTTGCCGTCGGCAGCGTCAACCTGCCCATGGCCGGCTGGATGTGGGTCCCGTTCATCCTGATCGCCGCCTTCGGCGCCTTCAAGTACATGGACAACCTCACCAGCGCCAAGGGCGACGTGGCCGGCTCGGTCGCAGCGCTCAAGGAACCGCACCTGTGGATCATGGCACTGCTCTACATCGGCACCTTCGGTTCCTTCATCGGCTTCGCCGGTGTATTCCCGAAGCTCATCAAGGACTACTTCCCGGCTTTCTCCTCCATCGGAGTCGGCACAGTGGCACTCTCCCTGGCATTCCTTGGCCCGCTGGTCGGCTCACTCGCCCGCCCTTACGGCGGACGCATGGCTGACCGGATGGGCGGCGCCCGCATGACCGTGGCAGCCTTCGCCTCCATGGCCGTGATCACCCTGACCATGATCTGGACCCTCCCGCTGAAGAACTTCTGGCTCTTCCTGGTCCTCTTCCTGATGCTCTTCACCGCCAGCGGCTTCGGCAACGGCGCAACGTACCGGATGATCCCCATCATCTTCGCCACGTCCAGCCGCGCAGCGAAGTCCGGTGCCAGCACCGTGCAAACCCAGCGGCTCGCGTCCTCGGCCCTCGGCCTCATCTCGGCCATCGGCGCCTACGGCGGATTCGTGATCCCGCAGATGCTGAACGCCTCCAACACCGCCAGCGGATCCTACACACCGGCCTTCTACGGCTTCGTCGGGGCCTACGTCCTGATGCTGATCGTCTGCTGGGCCTTCTACATCCGCAACGCCAACCGAAATGCGATGGGACACGTCTAACATGACCAAAAGCGCCGACACGCACTGCCCTTACTGCGCCCTGCAGTGCGCCATGACGCTCACGTCTCCAGCGGAACCGGCCCCGGCTTCCCAGCCGGGGACGGTCCCCGTGCCGGGTACCGCCCCCGGAATCCCCCTGGCG
>DATFAE010000276.1:0-3977 GCA_035254945.1 Arthrobacter sp.
GCTGTTCGGTGGCTTGCACGGTGTCGAAGCCGGCCTCCTGGAGGGCGTAGGCCTTGATCTTGTTGGCCAGCCCGATCCCGCGGCCTTCCTGTCCGCGCAAGTACAGCAGCGTGCCGCCGTGTTCCCGAATCATTTCCAGCGCATAAGCCAGCTGCTCGCCGCAGTCGCAGCGGTAGGAACCAAAGATGTCGCCGGTCAGGCACTCTGAATGGAGCCTGACCAGCGGCGCCTTGCCGTCCCTGGGCGGGTTGGGGGAACTCACCGCGAGGTGTTCCGCGCCGGTGACCAGGTCGGTCCAGGCCTGGGCGATGAAGTCGCCGAACGCCGTCGGAAGCTGCACGATGGGTCCGCCACTGACAGGATGCCCGGCCTTTCCATTGCCGGCCGGCACCTGTTGGCTGCTGTGGTGGGTGTTGCCCGTAACCCCGGAAGCCGTCATCGTTTCTCCTCTTCTCCGCCCGGGCGTCCTGCCCGGGTACCGCTGCGGCCGGCCGCTCCCCCTGCGTCAAGGTAGGCCACCAGATCCTCGATCGAGATCAGGGGGCAACCATGTTCGGCAGCGAAGGTACGGAGCCCGTCCAGCCTCATCATTTCACCGTCGTCATACACTACTTCGGCGATCACGCCCACGGGCTCCAGGCCGGCGAGCCGGCACAGGTCCACGGCCGCTTCAGTGTGGCCGGGGCGCTCACGCACTCCACCTTCAACCGCCCGGAGCGGGAATATATGCCCGGGCCGGGTCACGGACGCAGCACCGGCGGCAGGGTCCGCCAGGACGCGGGCCGTCAGGGCGCGGTCCGTAGCGGAGATGCCGGTGCTGACGCCCACCGCGGCGTCGCAGGAAACGGTGTAGGCCGTGCCCTTTGCGTCCTCGTTCACGGTGACCATGGGAGGCAGCTTCAGCGCGTCGGCACGTTCCCCGGACAGCGGGACGCAGATGACCCCGGAGCTGTAGCGGATGGTCCAGCCCATCAGGGCCGGCGTGGCGTGCTGGGCGGCGAAGATGATGTCACCTTCGTTTTCGCGGTCCTCGTTGTCAACCACCAGCACGGGCCGGCCAGCGGCCAAGGCACTGACGGCGTCCTCCACCGGGTCAAGGCCGGGCGCGGCCGAGGTTACCGGCTCAAGGTGCGCGGTGCCGCTCATCGGGTGCCTCCCGTGGCTGCGCCGGTGCTGAAAGCCAGCAGCCGTTCGGTGTACTTGGCCAGGACGTCGACTTCGAGGTTGACCCGGCTGCCGGTAGACTTGGCGCCCAGTCCCGTTTCCGCGAGGGTGGTGGGGATCAGCCCCACTTCGAACCAGGGCTCGGCTTCCGCCGCCGGGCTGACGGCGGTCACTGTCAGCGAGACGCCGTCGATGGCGATTGAGCCTTTTTCGGCGATGTAGCGTGCGAGGTTGGCCGGAACCCCGAAGCGCAGCCGCTCCCAGTTGCCCAGCGGTTCGCGCTCAAGCAACCGGCCCACGCCGTCGACGTGGCCCTGGACAACATGGCCGTCCAGCCGGCCGCCGGCAGGGACGCAGCGTTCAAGGTTGACGGAGTCGCCCGCGGCCAGTTCACCGATGGTGCTGCGGACCAGGGTTTCGCCCATGACGTCGACGCTGAAGTCTTTGCCGTCGATCTGCGTGGCAGTCAGGCAAACGCCGTTCACGGCGATGGAACCGCCAAGGGCGAGGCCCTCGGTGCTGGCGGGGGCGTGGAGCCTGACGGTGGCGCTGGTGTCGCCGTCCCGTTCAACGGACAGCACCCGTCCCTGTTCGGCAATTATTCCGGTAAACATCAGTGCCCTCCCAAGGCTGGTTCCGCGCCTGCAAGGCGGGGTTGTGGTTCCAAAGGTTGAGTTGTGTGGGGACGCAGGTGCAGCCGGAGGTCCCGGCCCAGGGTCCGGACGGCGCCGCCGTCGGACTGGTCCCAGTCCCAGTGCTGGGCGTCCTGCAAGGTGGTGATCCCGAGGCCGTTCAGGGCCGGCGTGCCGGAGCCCAGCAGCGTGGGGGCAAGATAGACGATCAGCTCATCAACGAGGCCCGCCGCCAGGAAGGCGCTGAGGATCCGCGAGCCGCCTTCCACCATGACGTGGCGGATTCCTTGCGCGTAGAGCAGCGAGAGCGCTTCACGGGGATCACGCGTGGGCAGGTGGACAACCTGGCCGTCGGCGCCCCAAACGGCCGCGTCAGCCGGGATGTCCCGCAGGCCCATGACGGCCCGGAGGGGCTGCTTGCCCGAAACCGTGCCGGACGCGTCGCGGGCGGTCAGCCGGGGGTTGTCGACGAGGACAGTCTGGGTGCCCACCAGGATGGCGTCGATCCTGCCGCGCAGCCCGTGGTTGTCGGCGAGTGATTCCGGGCAGGAGATCCACTGGCTGGTTCCGTCCTCGGCGGCGATGCGGCTGTCGAGGGTCTGGGCGATGTGGAGTGTCACGAAGGGCCGCTTCTCAGCTACCCCCTGGAACCACTGGCGGTTCAGTTCCAGGGCCTCCCCCGCAGCCAGGCCGCTGCGCACCCTGACACCGGCTTCCCGGAGCGTCGTGGCGCCGCCTGCCGCCGGGTCATGGGGATCGTCAACGGCGTAGACAACGTCGGTGATGCCGGCTTCGATGATCGCCTGGGTGCACGGCCCCGTCCGTCCCACATGGTTGCACGGTTCGAGCGTGACCAGCATGGTGGCGCCGTGAAGGTCCAGGCCGGCCGCCGCCGCCTGGGCGATGGCGTCAGCTTCGGCGTGGGCCGTGCCGGCCCCGCGGTGGAAACCCGTCACCAGGTGCCGGCCCTCAGCGTCCACGACGACGGCGCCCACCAGCGGGTTGGTACCGCGCGGCCCGCACAGGGCTGCTTCAAGGGCAGCGTCCATGGCGAGTGTTTCCGCCGGGCTGAAGGCAGTCACTGGCTCCTCGTCGGGGGCCAGTGCCTGCTGGCTTGTGGGTGCGGTCATGCCGGGACCGCCAGCCGGGCTGGTTCAGATTCGAGGCCAGGTGATGTCCGGGCGTCGAAGAGCCATCGCAAGGGGTTCATGTGTGTTGTCGTTCCTTCCCTCTAGAACCGCGATGGCTCCGGGGGTATACGACAGCAGAAGGCTGCGGCATCAAACGATGCCACAGATACAGCTGTACGTGCTTCTCTCATCCAGACTTTAACTGTCGGTACCGGAATTTCACCGGTTCAACCGTCCGCCGGTTCCCTCCCTGGTTGGGGAAAGCGCCGGCTCGCGGGTCGCGGACTGTCACCGCCGGTTCGGACTTACACCGACCCCGGAGCACGTAGTGTGTGTTGCTATTCTGCCACAACCATGAAGGCGGGCTGACTATTCCGGCGACCCCGCGCGTAACGTTTGGCTGCCCGCCTTGCGGAGCCGTTCGATGGCCGCCGCCGGGTCCTCCGCGCCATACACGGCGGAGCCGGCGACGAAGACGTTGGCCCCCGCTTCGGCAGCACGGACGATGGTTTCCTCGGTGATGCCGCCGTCAACCTGGATGGCCACGCCGATCCCCGAACCGTCGATTGCTGCCCGTGCCCGGCGGATCTTGGGAAGCGTGAGGTCCAGGAATGCCTGGCCGCCAAAGCCGGGCTCCACCGTCATGATGAGCAGCATGTCCAGCTCGGACAGCATGTCCAGGTAGGGCTCCACCGGCGTACTTGGCCGAAGTGCCATGCCCGCCTTGGAACCCCGGGCCCGAAGCTCGCGCGCCAGCTTGATGGGGGCAATCGACGCCTCGGCGTGGAACGTCACCGACGAGAGGCCGGCGTCGGCGAAACCCGGCGCCCAGCGGTCGGCGTCGGCGATCATCAGGTGTGCGTCCAGGGGCACCGGGCTGACGGCCTGGATCCGCTGGACCACCGGCAGGCCGATGGTGAGGTTGGGAACGAAGTGGTTGTCCATCACGTCAACGTGCACGGCGTCAGCATTGCTGATGCGGTGCAGTTCGGCTTCGAGGTTGACGAAGTCGGCGGAGAGGATGCTCGGGTTGATGCAGCATTGCGTCATG
>DATFAE010000277.1:0-20349 GCA_035254945.1 Arthrobacter sp.
GCGGACCACGGGATGAAGAACTCCTTGGAGCCCTTCGAGTTCTCCTCCACAACGGAAGCGAGCTTCATGCCGATCTCGCTCAGGAAGCGGGGGCGGTTGTCGTTGGCGGTGTAGACGTTGACGCCGTCAGCCGAAGCGGGCTCCAGGTTGCCGTAAATGAAGCTCTTGCCTTCGATCTGCGGGTACTTGGAAACTTTTTCCTTGATGGTGGCCTCGGTATCGGAGATGAGCTTGGTGGCTTCGGCTTCCTTGCCCAGGGCCTTGCCGATGATGGAAGTGGAATCCTGCCATGACGTTCCGTAGGCAATCTCCGGGTGGGCCACCACCGGGGCGATCTCGGTGAGCTTCTTGTAGTCCTCTTCGGTCAGGCCGGAGTAGGCGGCCAGGATGACGTCCGGGGTGAGCTTGGCGATCTCGGTGAAGTTGACGCCGTCGGCCTCGGAGAACTGGGCCGGAGCCTTGTCCGAACCGAAGCCGGCGCCGAGTTCCTTCAGCGCTGCGTCCTTCCAGGGCGTTGAGCCCTGCTCGTTGCCACCCCATTCGTTCTTGGGGACGCCTACCGGAACCACTCCGAGGGCAATGGCAACGTCGTCGTTGACCCAGGAGACGGTGACGACGCGCTTGGGCTGTTCCTTGATGGTGGTCTCACCGAAGACGTGCTTGATGGTGACCGGGAACTGCGAGCTGCTGGAGCTGGACGTACCGGCGTCCGGGGTGGAGGATGCGGGTCCCGTGGAACAGGCGGAGAGGGTCAGGGCCGCTGCGGCCAGGACGGCCGTTGCCTTGCCGGCTGATTTGAACAGCGTGCGGCGGGTGGCACTCGGGCCGGAGAAGAGGGGGGAAGTCACGGAACTCCTTAGGTGAATGATGCGAACCTAAGTAAGGCTAGCCTACCCTCTCAAGCATTACGCAAGGTTTGCGTAACTTAATTGCCCGACGTGACGAAGCGCACAGCCCGTCGCCCGAACGCTCCCGCACATCCTGCAGAAAAACCACGGATGCTCTCGCACTGGTGCGAGAGCATCCGTGAAAAACCCACATTAAGTGAGTGAGCGTCCCGGTCAGCTGGCGGACACGCTCAGCAGCAGCGCCTTGAGGGCCTGGCCTTCCGCACTGGCGAGCCAGGCCTTGGCGGCATCATCGCCGGCAAAGGGATTGTCAATGAATTCGACGTCGGCAACCAGCACACGGTCACGCACACGGATGATCCCGTCCAGCGCCATCTCCGCCCCGGCGATCGGGGCTCCTGCCGTCAGGTGCATGCGGTACTTCGCGATGTCGTTCACGTTGTCCACGTAGAACGAATAGTGGGCTGCGGGAGCTGGCTGCCCCTGCAGTCCGGGGACCGGCAGGGATTCAAACACCGTCCTCGTGACGGGGCTGGTCACTCCGTCGGCAATCTGCCCGCTGTAGACGGTGGCTTGCTTGGCACCGCCTGCGTCATAAACCGTGGCTGTTCCCACGAAAGGCGAGCCCCCCGCCTCAAAGAGCTCCACCCGCCAGTCCGCCGGGTACCTAAACGAGATCCCGTCCGGGAAGGTGTACGTTGCGAGCGCTGCCGGGCCGGGGGCGGACGACGCCGGCTGCCCGCCTTCCGTCGTCGGACTGGCCGCGGTGCCGGCGCTGTCCGGCGAGGCGCTTGCCATGCAGCCCGTGAGGGTGAGGGCGGCTGTGAACGCCAGGGCCGCGGTAAACGGTGCGCGAATTGCAGGGCGCATGATGGTGCCTTTCGTGAAGACGCCGTCAGGCTCGGCAGGTGTAAAGCGGACCCAGCATTCCGCGATCACCCTTGGCGGAGCGTGGGGGCGAGTTGAATTGGTGCGCACAACCTTGGCACGCAGATTCGGCACCCCACCAGACTTTCCCCAATAAATCCATCGATTTGTTATAAAAAGTCCCGCTGGATCACAACTAGCGCAGGACGATGTCCACCGGGTTGGCCTCCGAGCGCCACTCCCCCTCCGAGCCGGGCCTGGGCCGGATCACCGGGGCCGTCAGGACGCCGGAGCGGTTGGTGCGCTTGTCGCGCAGGATCTCGGTGACGGAGCCCAGGTGCCGGGACAGGTCAATCACGTTCTCCGGCGCCGCAAGCAGCAGCTGGAACCCGAATTCGTGCAGCGCTTTGATGCCTGCACCAGCGAACTCCTCGGACGCCAGGACAAACGCCTCGTCCATCATCACGGTGCCGTACGTGGTGAAGCCCTGTTCCGCGATGCCCAGCTGGTAGCTCAGCGCCGCGGCCATGATGAACGCCGTGAAGCGCTGCCGCTCGCCGCCGGACATGGAGCCGGTGTCGGCGTGCATGTAGACGTCGGTCCGCTTGCCCGCTTTTTTGCCCGACGGCGGTCCTGCCACTTCGCGGTGCTCCTTGCACTGGATGTACAGGTGACCGCGGACATCCAGCACCTCGGCACGCCAGCGCCGGTCCTCCGGCGTCTGCGAGCCCAGCCTCTTCACGAGCGTTTCCAGGGTCTTATACCGGGCGGTGAGCTCGGCGTCGTCGGCTCCGGCATTTTCCGCGCCTGATCCCGGGCGTGCCGGGCGCGTGTGCCGGGCCTTCAAAGCGTTCTGGATGGCGTCCTTGAAGTGCTTGGCCGTGGCCGGCAACGTCTGCTTGATGTCCAGCTCCAGGAAACTGCCCTCATGGAAGTTGACCTCGGACAGGATGCCGTTGAGCGGCAGGATGCGGCTGGTGATGGACCGGCGTTCCTCGTCCAGCAGGTGAAGGAGCGTGCTGAATGATTCGTGCGTGCGCTGGTTGAAGAACTGCCGGAACTCGGCTTCCTGCGCGGGAAGGCCGTCACTGACAATGGCGTGGTAGCGGGACTCGAACTCCCCCGCCGCGCCGATGGACGTGCCGTGGTCCGCGGAGATTGCTGTTCCCCATTCCCGGACGAAGCCCTCGAAGATCCGGGTCAGCCGCTCGGAGGTCGCCTGCCCCCGCGTTTCGGCGGCGTGCAGCTCCCCCAGCAGCGCCGTCCGGACGCGGTTGGCCAGGTTGTCCAGTTCATGCATTTCGCTGACGTCGCCGAAGTCAGCGAAGTACGGTTCCAGCGCGGTGACGGTGGCGTCCGACGGCGGCGCCTGCTGCAGGCGGGCCCGCGCGGCTTCCAGCAGGGAATCGGCGGCGCTCAGCTGCCGGTCGAGTGCCTTGTATTCGCTCTGCAGGACAGCCGCAGCCTCGGTGCTGGCCTGGTGTTTCTGCCGCGCCGTTTCGATGTTGGCGCGCAGCGGTTCCAGATCGGCCTGCGCTTCGAGTGCGTCCTTGAGCCGCTGTTCAATCCTGGCGAGTTCCTCCGCCGCGACGGCAGCCGATACCTGCTCCCAGGGGCGGTGGTCTTCCGCAATGAGCCTCAGGGCGTCGAGCTGCCTGCTCATGCCCTGGTGGGACTCTTCGCGGCTCTGTGCCAGCTCGGCCGCCTTGGTCAGCTCCTGCTGCAGGTCCTCCACCTGGGCGGCCACCAGCTCCAGCTTGGCGGCGTTGTCGAACCCGAGCACGTAGTCCTGGCGCCCGGTGAAACGGTCGTCCTTTTCCACCGTGTGCCGGTTGCGCTTGATGACACCGCCCAGGCTCAGGCCCTTGTCCAGGGTGGCCAGCTCGTCGGGGTCCTCGACGCAGGGGTACGCGAAATCGAGGGCTATCCGCTCCCGGATCCATTCCCCGGCGTCCGCCACGGCGCCGCTCGCGAGGATGTCCAGTTTGGTGAGCAGGTCGCCGTCCCGCACGTCCTCCACAGCCAGCGCGCCGCCGGCGAGCGGTTTGGACACGTCCACGGCCCGCAGGGCGCCACGCACCCTGTTGTCATTCAGGTAGCGGGTCACCGCCGCGAAATGTTCGCCGGGAACCAGCAGCGTGGTGGCGAGGTTCCGCAGCGCGCGTTCTGCGGCGGGCCGCCACTGCTCCTCCCCCTCTGCGAGGTCGATCAGTTCGCCGCCGAACGGCATCCGGTCCTCCGGGACGCCCGTGGCCGCGGCGATCGCCGCACGGTTTTCAATGCTCGACGGCGGCAGCAGGGACTTGCGGGTCTTCAGCGACACCAGCTCCTGCTGGGCTGCCGCGAGCTCGCGTTTCTTGGTGGCGTGGCCGTCAAAGGCCTCGAAGCGCAGTTCCTGCAGCGCCTGGGAGTCGTCCTTGAGTTCAGCCGACCTGGCGGCCGCCTGCTCGTGGGCCTGTTCCCAGCCCTCAGCGGTCCACTCAAGCTGCAGGCCGGCGTCGGACAGGGCCTTGCGGGCCGCCTCCTCCACCTGCTCGCGGAGCCTCAGGCCAAGCCGGGCGTTCTCCAGCGACTGCTCGATCGCGGAGATCGCGTTGCCGCCCCGGTTGTTGTAATCGGTTTCCAGCTCGCGCAGTTCCCTGGCCAGCCCGTCGCGGACCGAGCGCTCGGCTCCCAGCTCCCTGGCCTTCACCTGCGCCAGGTCCTTGAACCGGGCCAGGGTCTTCTGGTGCACGGTTACGGAGAGCTGCTGCCTGTAAGCCTCGAACTCCTCGCCCGACAGCTCGCGGAGCCGGTTGGCATCCAGCAGCGACTGCGCGTATTCCTTGTTCAGCCCGGGAACGGGTGCCAGCTGGTCCCGCTGCTGCCGCACGTCTTCCAGCCGTTGCCGGATGGACATGAGGTTACTGAATTCCTCCACCACGTCATCGGCCGCGGCGAGGGTTGCCGGGGCATCCAGGACCTGGTCGCGGAAGAATGTGTTGACGCTGCCGCCCAGCCCCTTGCCGGCCTGGATCACGCGGAGCAGCGGCAGGGCCTGGTCCGAGCTGATGCCCAGGAGCCGGCGGAAACGCTCCGCGAAGGCCTTGTGGACGTCGAAGACCTGGGCGTCCGGGAAGATCGTCTCCAGCGCAGCTTTGCTGAAGCGCTTTTCCGCGATGTCCTCGATGGCGGGCAGGTCCAGCGGCTTGCTGTCGATGACGTAGAAACGCCCGACGCTGGACTCCGTGCCATTCTTGGGCAGGTCGAACAACGCCGAAACCGTGACTCGCGTGCCGGCGGCGTTGTCGTACGTCAGCGCGACGGCGGACCACGTGGCGCCCGGCCGTTGGAAGGCACTGGCGGAACCTTCGCCCACCGCCTTGTCGCCCACCTTGCCGCGCATGTACGTGAACGTGGTCCGCTTGTCCTCCACGGCACCGCCGGCGCGCTGGGCCGCTGCCTCATTGGACCGCGGCCTGGCATCAAACACGCGCAGCATCGCATCAAACAGCGTCGACTTGCCCACGCCGGAGTTGCCCGTCAGCAGCGTCCCGTTGCGGTCCACGTGCATTGTGTGGGCCCCATGGAACGTCCCCCAGTTGACCACCTGCACCAGGGAAAGGCGCATCTGGCCCGGATTGGTGAGCTCGCCCATCGGCAGCATGGTTGCGATGCTCACTTGCCGTTCCCCTCAGTCTTGGTCGCCTTTGACTCCGCAGCGTCTTCTCGTCCGTCACCTTCGGCGTCGTCAGTGTCGTCCTCTGTGGAACTGTCGCCGTCGAGTTCTATCAGGGCTTCTGTTCCTGTGGGGTCTGCTGTTGCTGCTACCAGGGCTTCGATTTGGGCTGGGATGTCGCCGATGTTTTCGAAGGGGAGGGCCAGTGGAAGGGCGTTGGAGATCGTGTAGACGTCGTCCAGGCCGGTGGTGAGGAGCAGTTGGCGGGCCAGGAGCTTGGTGATGGCCCGGGTGACCACGTCCGAATCCCTGAGCGCATCCTGCTGGCCGGCGGGCTGGTAGTGGGCCACGAGGTCCGCGATTTCCTCGCGGGTGATGGTGGGATCCGTCTGGGCTGTGACGTGGCGGTCCAGGAGCAGGCGGAGGCGGAGCAGCACGATGGTCTCCACCCGGCTCAGCGCGCGCTGCTGGCGCAGGATGCTGGAGCGTGTGCCGCCGCCGATGGCTTCCGGGTCCACCGGGCGCAGGACAGCGATTTTGCGTTCGTGGTCCAGCTCCAGGGTGAGGAACAGTTCGGAAAGGCGGCTGCGCAGGATGAGCTGGTTGTCCAGCAGCGTGGTCCACAGCTTTTCGTCCCGGCCGCCGTCGGCATAGGGCCCCTTCAGCAGCTTCACCAGCGCCTGGCGCACCTTCATGGAGAGCACTCCGGTGTCGCCGGGGAACAGCGCCGCACCGTCCACGAACGTGTCCCTGGGTCCTACTGTGAAGGGTCGTTCCGCGTGGGCCGCCGCCTCGGCAGGTGGCGCGTCCTCCCTAACTGGAGGTGCCGCCGTCGTGGTTTTTTCAGTCATCATGAATCCTTCTTGAGGGTGACCACCGGCAGGTACGCCTTGCGGGTGGTTCCATCTATCTGTTCGAAGTCGAGGCCATCCCAGCCGCCGCGGTCGAAGCCTGCGCCTTCCTGGAGGGCATGCGAGAGGAGCGCCCGGATGGAATTGATGTGCTGCTCTTCGGGCGGCAGCTGGGCCCAGGCCTCGGCCAGCGTGGCCGCGCCGGCCATGGCCTCTTTGATGGCTTCGGGCCGGGCCTTGCCTGTCCTCGGCGAGCGCACGCGGTCGGAGTCGCTGAAGGCGATGGGGTCCGCGAGCTTGGGCGGCACCGCGAACTCGTCCGGATCATAGAGCTTGACCATGGCCAGCGACTCGAAGCCGGCGTTGAACAGCACCGGGCCGCGGACCAGGCCCGGCCGCTCACGTTCATACGGCAGGGACCGGATGGCCTGCTCGGCTTCCCGGAGGACCTTCCGGAGGCGGACGGACTGGCGGAAGTCGTCGCTCTGGACGTAGGTATTGAGGCTTTCGCTGAGCTTGCCGTAGATCCGCTGGATCTGGCTGTGCTGGTGACGGAGCTCGGCCACCAGGTTCTTGAGGGTTTCGCGGTCCTCCGGCGAGAGGTCGTCGGCGAACTGCCTGCTGAGGACCTCACCGATGGCCGAACGGAACCGCAGCTGCTGCTGCGGGTCCTCCAGGAACGCGGTGAAGGAACGGAATGTCCTGCCCTCGGGGCTCTGCCGGAGCCGCTTGTCCGCATCGAGCACCTGGGCCATGGTGGCACCCTTGCTGAGTGACTCCTCGATGATCTGGTTGCGGAGCTCGCCCACCAGTTCCTCGATCCGGTCGCGCATCTTTTTGTAGTCGGCGGGCAGGCTCGCGGCGAGGTCCAGGATGTTGCCGGCGGCTTCAACGGCCTCGTCGTCGTCCAGCAGGCCGTCAAAGTCGCCGGAGCTGATGTCCTGGATCAGCTGCTGGCGCTCCTCGATTTCTTCCTCGAGGGACTCCAGCCGGGCGCTCTGGTCCGGGTTGGTCTCGTTGGCCAGCTTCTCCACGTCGCCCAGGAGCGTGCCCAGCCGGGAACCGTTCAGGGTGGACCGCTCGCTGGAGAGGCTGTCCAGGAAGGCGAGCACACGCGCGGCGGGCTCGGTGACCTCGTAGACAATCTGGCCGGACTGGTTGCGCCGGGTCAGGAAGTGCTTGCGCGTCCATTCGTCCGCGTATTTCTTACCGGAAGGCGCCCCGCCGACGCCGCCCAGCCCGGGCTCGTCGCGGCGGAGCTGCTCAAGGAAGGAGTCGACGTCGGCATGGAACTCCTCGAGCTGAACCTGCGGACGGGTGCGGGTAAAGGACGCCTGCAGCACGGCGATCACCCAGGGGGCGGAGCGCGTGAGTGCCCAGGCGGGTCCCTGGGTGAGGAGTTCGAGGTCCCTGAGCCGGGCGCTGATCGCGTCAGCGGATGACCTGGCGGAGCGGGGCACGCACTCTCCTTCAGCTGATGGGGGATGGTTGGGCAGCGCGAATCGACAAAAGGCGAAAACTGCCAACTACAAGGTTAACGCAGAGCCCGCCGCACCCAAGGCGGGGTCACTTACAGCCCAATGCGGCCTCAATATTGGGCGTTAAGTGACCCCGCGTTGGGTGGGAAGTGAGGGTTCCGCGACCGCTCCGTGACCTACGAGCCGGTAGCATTGCGATCCCATATCAACCCGCCGTGCCGGCGGGGCGGGTCTGGTTGGGAACGCCCGCCAGCCCCTACGCTCAGTGCTACTGGTTCAACCGAAGCAATGGCGCAGCAGGGGGAAGAATGCAGTTCGACCTAAGTGCAGTGGAGACGGCCACCATGGTGTTCGTCGGAACGCTGGTGTTTGCCCTGGTCCTGGCGGCCTTCGTCCTGACGGCAGGGTTCGTTGCCCTGGTCCTGGTGGGGGTAGGCAAGCTCGGCTGGTTCCTCGTCTCCAACACCCTGCTGGCCGTGGTCCACGGAATCAACAGTGGCTGGGATCGGCTGGTGCATCATGCCTCCACGGGATCCACCGGGGACTTCCAGGGCCAGCCTTCCCCTAGCACCGGTAGCTACCCGCGGGTAATATTGAGAGACAGCTAAAGGGTTCTCCAACCCGGCGGATCCATGGCTTGAACCGGCCATCCCGGGCAGAGGAGATACCCCATGAGCTCCGCCACTGACAGTCCCGCCACCAGCGTGCCCGCCACCGACGCCCCGGACGCCGAGGTTCCCGTCGCCGCGAGCAACATCGGGTCCGAAGCCACCGCGGCGGACGCCCGCGCCATAACGGAGGCGGCCCGGCAGACGGACTGGGACCGGCCCAGCTTCGCCAAGGGACTCTACCTGGGCAACTTCGACCTCAGCCTCATCCACCCCTGGCCTACCGCCAAAGAGGACGACGTGGAACGCGGCGAGGCGTTTATGGCCCGGATCGAGGCCTACGCCCGCACCATGTCCGGCCGGGTCATCGAGCGTGACGCCAGGATTCCGGACGAATACCTCAAGGGACTGGCGGACCTGGGCGTCTTCGGCATGAAGATCCCGCAGGAGTACGGCGGCCTGGGGCTCTCCCTGGTGTATTACGGCCGGGCGCTGGCCCTGCTGGGCAGCGTGCACCCCAGCCTGGGCGCCCTGCTGTCCGCCCACCAGTCGATCGGCGTACCCGAACCCGTGAAAGTGTTCGGGACCCCGGAGCAGAAGCGCGAATACCTGCCCCGCTGCGCCGCAGGGGCCATTACCGCCTTCCTGCTGACGGAACCGGACGTGGGCAGCGATCCGGCGCGGATGGGCAGCACGGCCGTTCCCGCGGACGACGGCGGGTCCTACGTTCTGGACGGCGTGAAACTTTGGACCACCAACGGCGTGATCGCCGAGCTGGTGGTGGTGATGGCCCTGGTCCCTGCCCACACGGACGCGGACGGCACCAAGCACAAGGGCGGCATCAGCGCCTTCGTGGTGGAAATGGACTCCCCCGGCATCACCGTGGAGAACCGCAACAGCTTCATGGGGCTGCGAGGAATCGAAAACGGCGTCACCCGTTTCCATCAGGTGCGGGTTCCCGCGGCGAACCGGCTGGGACGCGAAGGCCAAGGACTGAAGATCGCGCTGACCACGCTGAACACGGGTCGGCTGTCCATTCCGGCGCTGTGCGTCGCCTCGGGCCGCTGGAGCCTGAAGATTGCCCGCGAGTGGTCCAACGCCCGCACGCAATGGGGCCAGCCGGTGGGCAAGCATGAGGCTGTGGGCAAGAAGATCGCCTTCATCGCGGCGACCGCCTTTGCCCTGGACGCCGTCTTCGAACTGTCCGCGGAACTCGCCGACGCCGGGCAGAAGGACGTCAGGATCGAAGCCGCCCTGGCCAAGCTGTGGTCCACCGAGATCAGCTACCGGATCGCCGACGAACTGGTGCAGATCCGCGGCGGCCGGGGCTTCGAGACGGCGGAGTCCCTCCAGGCGCGCGGTGAACGCGCGGTTCCTGCCGAGCAGCAGCTGCGCGACCTCCGCATCAACCGGATCTTCGAGGGTTCGTCGGAGATCATGAAACTCCTCATCGCCCGCGAAGCGGTGGACGCCCACCTGGCGGCCGCCGGCGACCTCGCATCGGCGGACGCAAGCCTGCAGGACAAGGCGAAAGCCGCCGTCGGGGCTTCCGGTTTTTACGCCAAGTGGCTGCCCAAACTGGTGGCCGGCGCGGGAATGGATCCCCGCTCCTACAGCGAATTCGGGCGGCTGGCCAAGCAGCTGCGCTTTGTGGAGCGGTCCTCGCGCAAGCTGGCCCGGCAGACCTTCTACGGCATGGGACGCTGGCAGGCCAGGCTGGAGCACAAGCAGGCCTTCCTGGGCCGGGTGGTGGATATCGGCGCCGAGCTGTTCGCCATGGCGGCCTGCTGCTCACGGGCCGAGATGATGCTTCACACCGCGCCGGACAATGCCGCGAGCGCCTACGAACTCGCCGAAGCGTACTGCGAGCAGGCCCGGGTCCGCGTTGACGAATATTTCGATCAGCTCTGGCGCAACACCGACGACAGCGACCACACCCTCTCCCGCAAGGTCCTGGCCGGGGACTACACCTGGCTTGAGGCCGGCGTCCTGGACCAGTCGGAGGGCACCGGTCCGTGGATCGCGGACGCAAGTCCGCGGACCTCAACGAAGGAAAATCTGCACCGCAAGTACCGCTAGCAAACAGTAAGCATCCTTGTTATCCACCCTGACCAGTGGTTGAGTTGTGCCATGAGCAGCTCAACTGGACCAGAGGACAATCTTCCGCGGCGTGCCCGGAACGAAAACCTGCGGAGCGAAAGCGCTCGTGACGAAACGTTCGCCGGAGGGCAGCCCACGCAGGCCTACGAACAGACGCCGGCCACAACCGGCGAGCGCGAGTACGTGGCTGACCCGGCCACAGCCGGCAGCACCGCGGCCTACCCGAGCGTCACGGACCCGAACGTCACCGACAGGCAGACGGCCGTGGCCCGGGAAAAGGAGCAGTTTGGCGGCATCAAGGTGGGCTCGGCCTTCTTCGGCTGGCTGACCGCCACAGGCATGGCCGTGCTGCTTACTGCCTTCGTTGCCGCGGCCGGCACCGCCGTGGGGCTTGCCAACAACACGGACGTCAACGACGCCGTCAACCAGGTGGCCACGAACGGCACCGTCGGACTGGTGGGCATCATCGTCCTGCTGGTCATCCTGTTCGCCTCCTACTACTCAGGCGGCTACGTGGCAGGCCGGATGGCCCGGTTCAACGGCGCCAAGCAGGGATTCATGGTGTGGATCTGGGCGCTTATTGCTGCCGTGGTCATCGCCATCCTGGGCCTCGTCGCAGGGCAGCAGTTCAACGTCCTGGCCAACCTGAACAGCTTCCCGCGGATCCCCATCAACGAGGGTGAACTGACCATCACCAGCATCATTGCCGCCGTGGTGGTGGCCCTGGTTGCGCTCATCGGCGCCGTCCTGGGCGGCCTTGCGGGCATGCATTTCCACCGCAAGGTGGACAAGGCCGGCTTCACCCCGGACGAAGCGTACAGCGAAGGCTAAGCGAGGAGGACGGCGTCCACGTAGTACCAGCGGCGGTTCTCGCGCACAAAACGGCTGGTTTCGTGGTGGACTCCGCGGCCGCCGTCGTGCCGGAAATGGGCTTTGAACTCCACGGTCCCCTCAGTGTCCAGGGGCCCGCCGCGGCTGGTGGACACGATGTCCAGGCGCCGCCATTCCATGGCAGGATCCAGCTCCAGCCCGGGCGGCGCGGTGTCCGGATGCCACGTGCGCAGGAGGTAATCCGCGTCAAGCAGGACAAACGCGCTGTACCGGGACCGCATCAGCTGCTCGGCGGTGGCGGCGTCGGACTGCCCGCTGTGGAACCGCCCGCAGCACTGCGCGTACGGCTCGCCGGACAGGCAGAAACAACTGCTCGAGGGGGCTGGGCTTTCGGGCATGGTGCTCCTGTCAGGATGGTCCGAGGCGTCTTCGGTGCGGCCTCCGGAATCTCTTTGACGACTATAGGCGGCCGCGGCGTTGTCATATCGGGTAACAGGTTCGAAACAACCCCGGACGCACCCCGCCCGGCGTCGGCAGGGCCCAACAATAGTCCGTAAGGTAGTGGAGGGGCTGTTGCCCGTGGTGATGGGTGCCGGCACGGACTCCGCTGCTGGCAGATTGGAGAGGTGACGTGGGAGATTCAACGACCATCGCACTTAACCTGACCTTTTTCGGGACGCTGGGCCTCGCGTTCCTGATGTTTTTCGGCCTTTTCCTGCTGGTGGTCGCCACCTTGGTCCTGGCCGGCGTCGGACGCCTGGTTGCCCTGATTGTCATGGCGCTCTTCGGCAGGCTTCCCCGGCAGGAAACCCTTCCCCTGGTCCGGCTGACCGGAAAGCCGGTGAGTGGCTCCCCGGCTCCGGCTGGGGGCACCGCTTTGGCAGGGCACGACGACGGCGCTGCCGCCCCCTCCCCGGCGAAAACAAAGCGCGCCGGGGTGCTTCGCACCAAAACTGCCGCCCTGCAGACGAACCTGCGGACCAGCACGGGCAGCGCTCTGTCCGCCGCACGGGCCCAGGGGGGCGCCGCCGTCGCCACCGTGACGGCGCCGCGCGACTGGCGCAAGGTCCTTCGCAACAGCCGCACCGCCCTGAAACCTTCCGAACTTAAACCGCGTTTCCGGTACGCCGTGAAGCACCATCCATTGCTCACCGCCGCACGCCGTGAGCCTCCCGTCCTGGCAGAGGACTGGGCCGCCGCCGTCGCACAAGCCGATGCCCGGGCCGTCGCTCGGGCACGTGCCGCCGCTCCGGAAATCAGGATCTCCGTCCGTGACCTGCCGGATCCCGGAGTGCCGGCAGAGAAGGTGGAGGCCGTAGCCCCGCTGGTGGAGTCGGCGCTGCACCAGGACCACCCGGTGCGGGACGTGCCGCGGTCCTTCAAAAAGCCGTCCTCCCCCGGACCGCTGTCGCCGTTGGACACCGGCTCCCTGGTGTCCCTCTCCGGCCACGCCAAGGTCCTCAAGAACAAGCTGCCCGCCGACCGGCACTGAGCTGCCAACGCACGGTCGGCTGCTGCTTTCCTGACCCCCGCAGCGGCTCCCCGCGCCTTCACAAACCGTCGTTGATGCCTGCCGCGTTACCCCCTGCTACGAAAAGCGAAGCCCTGTGGCGCTTTGCTGCAGCGCGGTCCCGAACTTGTGTAGCGTCGTGACGATCCACAGCAATCCGCGTGGGGAATCGACCGTGAGGAGCAGGGGATGAGCCTCAGCGAACTTCGTATGTTCGGCCGGTCCGGCACGCCCATCAGCCCGCTGACACTGGGCACCATGAATTTTGGCGAGGGAGCAGGCGGCGCGTCCGGCGGCGCCCCCACCGGAGCGGACGAAAGCATCCGCATCATCCAGGCCGCCCTCGATGCCGGCATCACCGCGGTGGACACAGCCGACGTCTATTCCCAGGGCGAGTCCGAACAGGTGGTGGGCCGTGCGCTCCGCGGCCGCCGCGACGACGTCTTCCTGGCCACCAAGTTCCACGGGCAGATGAGTGCCAACCCGGCCCACGCGGGGAACTCCCGGCGCTGGATCATGCAGGCGGTGGAGGGCAGCCTCCGCCGGCTGCAGACGGACCGGATCGACCTGTACCAAGCGCACCGGCCGGACTACAACACCGACGTGCTGGAGACCATCACCGCCCTGAACGACCTCATCCGGCAGGGCAAGATCCTCTACTACGGCACCTCGGTGTTCACGCCAGCGCAACTGGTGGAGGCGCAGTGGCTCGCCACCACCAACCAGCTGGTCCCGCCGGTGGGCAACCAGGTTCCCTATTCCATGCTGGTGCGCGGCAACGAACGCGATGTCCTGCCCATCTCGCAGCAGTACGGGCTCGGTGTGCTCGCATACGGCCCCCTTGCCGGCGGCTGGCTCTCCGGCGACTTTGTCCTGGACGCCGGCAAACCTCCCGCACGCGTGCATTCCCTGCCGGGCCGGTACGACATTTCCGGACCGGCCAGCGAACGGAAGCTGCTGGCGTCGGATTCCCTCGCCCGGCTCGCGGACAAGCTGGAGATCTCCCTGGTGGAACTGGCCATCGGGTTCGTCCTGCACCACCCGGCCATCAGCAGCGTGATCATCGGCCCGCGCACGGAAGAGCACCTGCACGCGTACCTCAAGGCCGCGGACACCCTGTTGGGTGAATCCGTGCTGGACGCGATCGACGAGCTGGTGCCCCCGGGAACCAACTTCGTGGAACGCGATGCGGGCGCCATCGTCCCGTCCCTGGAGTATGCGGAGCTCCGGCGCCGCTGACCGGCGGCCGCCGCTACACCGCCGTCGTGGTTTTGGAAAGCCCTTACCGTGAGCCGACATCTCCGCTAGCGTGAAAACCATGGAATTCAGATACCTCGGAAACAGCGGCTTCAAAGTCTCGGAAATCACGTTCGGCAACTGGCTGACCCACGGCTCGCAGGTGGAGAACGACGTCGCCACCCAGTGCGTGCGGGCGGCGCTCGACGCCGGCATCAGCACCTTCGACACGGCGGACGTCTACGCCAACACCGCGGCGGAAACCGTCCTCGGTGAGGCGCTGAAGGGCGAGCGCCGCGAGTCGCTGGAGATCTTCACGAAGGTCTACGGCCCCACCGGACCCAAGGGCAAGAACGATCTGGGCCTCTCCCGCAAGCACATCATGGAATCGATCAACGGTTCGCTCCGCAGGCTCCAGACGGACTATGTGGACCTCTACCAGGCCCACCGGTACGACTTCGAAACGCCGCTGGAAGAGACCATGCAGGCGTTCGCCGACATCGTCCGGCAGGGCAAGGCACTGTACATCGGCGTCAGCGAGTGGACCGCCGAGCAGCTGCGCGAAGGCCATGCCCTGTCCAGGGAACTGGGCTTCCAGCTGATCTCCAACCAGCCGCAGTACTCCATGCTGTGGCGGGTCATAGAGGCCGAGGTGGTGCCGGCGTCGGAAGAACTCGGTGTCTCACAAATCGTCTGGTCGCCCATGGCCCAGGGCGTGCTGAGCGGAAAGTACCTGCCTGGCCAGCCTGCCCCCGAGGGCAGCCGCGCCACCGATGACAAGGGTGGCGCCAAAATGATCCAGCGCTGGATGCGTGATGACGTCCTGGCCGGTGTCCAGGACCTCAAGCCAATCGCCGCCGACGCCGGCCTGACCATGCCGCAGCTCGCGGTGGCCTGGGTCCTGCAGAACCCGAACGTGGCCTCGGCCATCGTGGGCGCGTCCCGCCCTGAGCAGATCGCGGACAGTGTGGCCGCCGCGGGCGTGGTCCTGGAGCCGGAGGTCCTGAAGAGGATCGACGACGCCATCGGCCCGCTGGCGGAACGCGATCCGGCGCAGACCAAGTCCCCCGCCGCCCGCGAGGCGTAGGAGCGCCACACTCGAAATCCACCCGTCACGCGCGAACGTACACTTGAGGCCCCGTTTTCCACTGAAAACGGGGCCTCAACTGTACGTTCGGGCCGTTGACGGGCCGTGCACCCGGGCGTAGACATGTGGAGAGCAGGATCCTCCGGCCTCATCGAGCAGAATCGCACCCGCCATGAAGCAGATCTACAGGCAACGCCAGTCAGCCCGCACGCCGACTCATGCCGGGGCTCCCACACCGGGGCCGCTGACCCCGGAGGAGCTCCAGCTGGCTGCCCGGAACCATGCCATGCCCCTGGAGGCGCTGCGCCGGGACATCACACCGCCGGGTCTCCATTACGTCCTGACTCACTTCGACATCCCGGACATCGATGCTGCGTCCTGGCACCTGCAGGTCAAGGGCGCCGTGGAACGGTCCCTTGAGCTGAACCTGGCCGCGCTCAAGAAGGACCCCGTCATCACAGTCCCGGTTACGCTTGAATGTGCAGGCAACGGCCGGTCGCTCCTCAAGCCGCGGCCGCTGAGCCAGCCATGGGTCCTGGAAGCCGTGGGCACGGCGGAGTGGACCGGCGTACCGCTGGCGCACCTGCTCGCCCGGGCCGGAGTGCTGGAGGAGGCCGCGGAGGTAGTCTTCACCGGTGTTGATGCGGGGATCCAGGGCGGCGTCCAGCACCGGTACGCGCGGAGCCTGCCGATCCGCGAGGCGATGCGCCCCGACGTCGTGCTTGCCTACCGCATGAACGGCAGCGAGCTGCCGCCGCAGCACGGCTACCCACTCCGCCTGGTGGTGCCGGGCTGGTACGGCATGACCAGCGTCAAGTGGCTGGAGTCGATTGACGTGGTGACTGCGCCCTTTACGGGCTTCCAGCAGCAGGTGGCATACCGGTATCAGGACAATGCCGACGACGCCGGCACGGCCGTTTCGCGGATCAGGATCCGCTCGCTGATGGTTCCGCCGGGCATCCCGGACTTCTTCACCCGCGCCCGGGTGCTCCCCCGCGGACCGGTGATGCTCCAGGGCAGGGCCTGGTCCGGCCAGGCGGCAGTGACCGGAGTGGAAGTGGGGATCGACGGCGAATGGGCGTCTGCCCAGCTGGAAAAGCCGCCCGGACCCTTCGCCTGGTGCAAGTGGACCCTGCCATGGGTGGCCGGCCCCGGCGAGCACGAGCTGGCCTGCCGCGCCACGGACGCCACCGGGGCCACCCAACCCCTGGCGCAGAACTGGAATTACCAGGGGATGGGCAACAACGTGGTGCAGCGGGTGCGCGTCACGGTGGGCTGAGCGTCCAGGCGTTTATCTCCTCGCTGCCTAGAGCCAGCTGGCCAGCAGGTACGGGACCGACAGCAGGAGGATCAGCAATCCCAGTCCGAGCGCGAAATTAATAGCCGCCCTGCCGCTTTCCGTGTAGAGGCCTGGCTCCGTCGTCGCGTTGACGCCAAGAAACGACAGCAACAGGATTGCCATGCCAGCGCCGAGGATGATGAGTACCGTCCTGAACGCCCATGCCCAGTCCGGCAGCGCAGGACGGTGGGACCGGTGGGGCGGCTGAACGGAAGAAGCAGCCTGGTGGGTGGGATAAGGCTCCATGCAGTCCTCTTTCACGAGATTTGGCCGCAGGTGTTTGGCTACAGCCGGGAGGGCTCCGGTAAGTGTCAGGAAAGATGCTCACGGGACCCACGCCGTATACTCGGTGCCAGCCATGACCATCCTCCCGTCCTCCCCCGCCAGCGTCCGCATTGATGCGTGGCTGTGGGCCATCCGCGCCTACAAGACACGTTCCGCGGCCACTGCCGCCTGCCGCGCAGGCCACGTGCGCCTGAACGGCAGCCCCGCCAAGGCCTCTGCCACGCTGGTCACGGGAGACACGGTAACGGTGCGGATGTCCGGCTACGAAAGGATCCTTGAGGTCCGCCGCCTGATCGCCAAGCGCGTCGGCGCCGAGCCAGCCTCCCATTGCTTTACCGACCACACCCCGCCCCGTCCTATCGCACCGGCTTTGGGCCTCCCGCAGCGTGACCGTGGTGCCGGGCGTCCCACCAAGAAGGACCGCCGCGAGATGGAGCGGCTCCGGGGCCCCGCGACGTAGACACCCTGCCGGATCGGGGACCAAATATCCGCTCATGTACCCCCCAATATGGTGTGCAATTCCATCAACCTACAGCGGCCCACGCTCGACGTTCCGGTCGACTCGGAGTCCTGCCGCCGCCGTCGGACATCATATTCACGACGCCGATCCCTCGGTCACCACCGTCGGGGATCCGGCGGACCTGGTGGTACTCGACGCCGACCCGCTGGCCGTACCGGACCTACAATTCGCCGCCATGCCGGTTGCGGCCACGCTGCTGGCTGGCCGCAACACGAACGACGGCGGGCTGGTTTAGTTTCGTGTACGGGCCTGGACGAGGTTCGCGAACGGCAGCCGCCCAAACTCGGCGACGAAGTCGTCATGGAGCCTGGCTTCGGTTCTGTTCACTTCCCCTGCCGGGACCTCTTTCCACGCAATAACCAGCGAATCCGCAGCTGCCAGCTGCCAGACCAGCCTGCCGTCCCAGTGTCCCGGCGGCTTCCCCTTGCCGAAGTCCAGGAACTCCTGGATCTGCCGGCGGAGTCCCCGGTTGCCCTTGCTGCCGGGGCCGGCCTTGCCGAGATAGAGGATGTCCGCGTCCCCGACCCATTCGGCAGTCAATTCCATCTCCGACAGCGAGGGGTCCTTCTTTTTGAAGGTGCCGGCGGTGCTCTTTTTCAGGAACCGTGGTTCGAAGCCGTCCGGCCGGAGCACGGCGAAGACGCCTGTGCCCTGCGGGATCCGCATGATCTCAAGGCTGCCGACGTCCCTGAACCCGGCGAAGCCGTCCGCTTTAAGCACTTTCCTGCTGGCCATGGGGGGAAGTTCCTAAGTTCGGGATGGCTCTGCGGGCCGCCGGGCACGCAAAACCTGCAGGTACCTTCGCGATCTCGCTAAGAGACGGCCCGGACGTTCGCAAGTCCCGACGGCCCGCGTTATCTGAACGGTTACCTGCAGGCGCTTTAAGCGTACGCCCCTCCGGGCCGCCGGCAAATAGGCCAAGAGCCCCTTGTGGTGAGCAAAAAAAGAGTGGTGCCTCGGCTTCCCGGTTCGGATCCCGCGGGACACCAATACCCCCAAAAGCGTAGAGTGGCCTAAGACGCCTGATTCTGGACGCCGTGCTGCTGAGGGAGAAATCGTGACGATTGACTGGGACGAAAAAAAGGCCCTGCTACAGGAACCGAACATCGCGGCAGTGACGCAGCTCTGTGACGAACTGATGGAAAAGAAGCCAGGGTCCGTCGTTCCGTACATCGATCCCGTGCACGACGAGGACGAATGCCGGATTGTCAGCCTGCAGGTCAGTCCCGGCAAGGGCACTGAATCCGGGTTCGTCTCCCATTACAACGACGACGAAGCCGCCCGCCGCGCAACCCAGATCTACGAGCTCGCGGAACTTGACCCGCGCTACGTGATGCCCTGGAACGCTTACCCCTGGGTGCGCGACCCCGATCTCCCCACGGCGCTCAATGTCCAGGAGAAGACCGACGGCCTGCGCCCCTTCCGCCAGTTCCTGAAGATCAATTCCCGTGTTTCGGCCATCATCGCCCACGGCACCGATGCCTCCACATTCCTGACCCTCTTCGAGAAGACCTACCATTCCTCTCTGAAGAACAGCGGCATCAAAATCTATAAGGCCAGCGCGCTCGGCGGGCGGGCCTTTGCTGTTTCTGAAGCCAAGCAGGAAGAGTTGCTCGCGAAGAGCGTTGAGGTCTACAAAGACGCCATGCAGCGCGCAGGAATCCAGCACCTCTAGCAGGCTCCGCCCGGCAATCCTGCGGTTCAGCCTTCCAGCAGCCTCCTCCGGTGCTTTAGCTCCTTGACCCACGCCCGGGTGACCATGTCCGGAAACGGCGAGCCGCCGTCGTCGCCCTTTCCGGAACCAGCCACGCCCGCAAAGGCGGTGCCCGCCTCCAGGTCAGCGATCAGCGGACCGGACGCTCTCAGGGCCAGCTCAACCACCTGGGCCGCGGTGCGGTCCGTCAGCCCCAAGTCTGTGGCCCAGCCCAGGAAGTGGCGACGCGAAATGCCGCTTCGCTTTCCCGCCAACGTCAGCGCGAGGGTCTTGTCGCCGTAGACCACCGTGGAGGGAATATCGTAAACCGGAGCGATGACCCACTCCCCGTGCGGCTGCTGGACCATGGACACGTTTTTGGCGTGCAGGTCGCCGTTGCCGCTCAGCCATGCAAACGCCCCCTGGATGGCCAGGCTCCTGAGGGCTGGCAAGGGCGCCGAGCAGTGATCCGCGAGCGCACGGCAGACCTGGCCATATCCCACGTTGTACTTGTCCGCCGGGTAGAGCCTGAGCACCTGCGCCCCATCCTCCACGGCCAGGCGCCGCACCTCATCCGGACCACCCCCGGGAACGGGCACCCGGTCGAAACGTTCAACGAGCAGGCCCGGCCGGCCTTCGACGTCCCTGATCAGCTGGACGCGGCTGAGCGGGATCCGCAGTTTGGCCGCATACCGGAACATCACCAGTTCGTTTTCCACCACGTGCGGAAACTCAGGGGCATTCAATTTGAGGATGAACCGCCGCCCCGCGCTGGCCACGGGCAGCGAGATCATTCCGGCCGACAACTTGTCCTGCACCCCTGCCAAGGCCACGGGGTCGATCAGGTCCGGGTCGCCCAGCAACTGGTCGAAATCCACCGGCAGCTTGGGATCCAGCTGGACCGCGTGCTCGTCCGGGTCCAGCGGTTCACCGTGCCCCACAATCTGGACATCGCCCACCGGGTTGCCGCCGGCCGCGATGAGCAGGGACAGGTCGTCGTCGGCGCTTGTCTTGATGGAACGCCGCAGCGCGTTGAGCCGGCGGCCCTCCGGCAGCAGCCCGGTGAAATAGGGCGGCGCCGCTCCTGCCGCCGCGAGAACCGGTTCACCCGTCAGCGGCAGGGAACTGGCGACGGCGGGACCCCCCGACGCCAGGTAGGCCGGCAGATAGCTGAAGCGTGTGCCGCCGTCGTGCCGTTCGAGCCGCGCCGCCAGCACGCCCGCCTTGTAGATGTCGGCGATGCGGTGCGTCATGGCGCTGGTTCGGTTTCGTGGGTGGTTTCAGGGGCCGGCCCTGACAGCGAGCGGGCGGCGGCGCTTGACCGTGTGACAAGCCGCAGCTCCAGCCCCAGGGTTTCCAGCACGGCGGTCAGCGAATCCAGCTGGACGCTTGGCTTGCCTTGCTCCACGAAACGGACAAAGCGCTCGGAGACGCCTGC
>DATFAE010000278.1:0-12498 GCA_035254945.1 Arthrobacter sp.
CCAGGATGGCACGGCCGGCACGGGTACGCATACGAAGGCGGAAGCCGTGCTTCTTGGCTCGACGGCGGTTATTCGGCTGAAAAGTCCGCTTGCTCACGTTAGTTACTCCAGTGGATCAAAGGTGCGCCCACCCGATCAGTATGGGGAAGAACTGGCCGACGCTAAGTTTTGTAATGCACGCTTCCCCCGGCTGCTCGAACGCGGTGCGTTTGAGAGATTCAGATGGGGCCAAAAAGCGGACACAAAGGACTTCACAACGTTAGGGCAAATTAAGCCCCGGAGTCAAACTGAGGGGGCACGTGGTCCCTGTCCCCAGCTGTGGTTAACCGTCCCCGCCAGCCTGTGGATGAAGTGGCTCACAACCCGGTTTTCAGAACCACAACCGTGTAATTATCCACAAGCTACTTCCCAGCTATCTTCTGGCGTTTTGATCCCCTAGAGTGGCTCAGTAGCCGATTATCCACGGACTGTGCATAACCCTGTGGATGAAGCTGGACCAGCATCCTGGTTCCGGACTTGGGGCTGCAGGCAATGCAGGCAAAGCAAGTTTTGAGGAACTGATTGATGACAGTAGACGAAGCCAACCACGCCAATACTGTCGGAAGTTCCTGGCGGCGCGTTGTCAGCCTGCTGGAACAGGACGACCGCGTTTCACCACGGCAGCGGGGCTTTGTCATCCTGGCCCAGGCCCAGGGCCTGATCGGTTCCACCCTCCTCGTGGCCGTTCCCAACGAGCTCACCCGCGAGGTTCTGCAGACGCAGGTCAAGGATGCGCTGGACGACGCACTGCACAACGTTTTCTCCGAGGACATCCGCTGTGCCATCGACGTGGACACCGATCTAGTGCCGATCCACGAAGAGCCGGAACTCGTCGTCGAACCGTCCTTCGCCTCGGACCAGCTGATCGAGCAGAAGCCGCAGCCCATGCTGCCCAGCACCTCCCACGAGTTCGGCCGGCTGAATCCAAAATACGTTTTCGATACCTTCGTGATCGGCTCGTCCAACCGCTTTGCCCACGCGGCCGCGGTGGCAGTGGCCGAAGCGCCGGCAAAGGCCTACAACCCGCTTTTCATCTACGGTGACTCGGGGCTGGGCAAGACCCACCTCCTGCACGCCATCGGCCATTACGCCCGCCGCCTCTACAGCGGCATCCGCGTCCGCTATGTGAACTCTGAGGAATTCACCAACGACTTCATCAACTCCATCCGCGACGACGAAGGTGCCAGCTTCAAGACCACCTACCGCAACGTTGATGTGCTGCTCATCGATGACATCCAGTTCCTGGCCGGCAAGGACCGGACGCTGGAGGAGTTCTTCCACACGTTCAACTCCCTGCACAACAACAACAAGCAGGTGGTCATTACCTCGGACCAGCCGCCCAAGCTCCTGGCGGGATTCGAGGACCGGATGAAATCCCGCTTCGAGTGGGGCCTGCTTACGGACATCCAGCCGCCGGAACTCGAAACCCGGATTGCCATTCTGCGGAAGAAGGCCCTCAGCGAAGGACTCTCCGCGCCTGACGATGCCCTCGAGTACATCGCGTCCAAGATCTCCAGCAACATCCGCGAACTCGAAGGCGCCCTCATCAGGGTCACGGCGTTCGCCAGCCTGAACCGCCAGCCCGTGGACGTTGCCCTGGCCGAGATGGTCCTCAAGGACCTCATCACCGACGACGGCGCCCAGGAAATCACCTCAAGCCAGATCCTCACGCAGACTGCCGAGTACTTCAAGCTCAGCATGGAGGAACTCTGCAGCAAGTCACGCACCCGGACCCTGGTGACGGCCCGCCAGATCGCCATGTACCTCTGCCGTGAACTCACGGACATGTCCCTCCCCAAGATCGGCCAGGAGCTCGGCGGCCGCGACCACACCACGGTGATCCACGCGGACCGCAAGATCCGCGAGCTGATGGCCGAGCGCCGTGTGATCTACAACCAGGTCACCGAGCTCACCAACCGGATCAAGCAGCAGCAGCGCGACTCCTGATCTTCCGCCTCCATACCTTATTAACAGGTGCATGTGGATAACCCTGTGGACAGTTAAGGGGACAAGTGCCGTTAATGGGCTTAAAACCCTTAAGCCACCTGTGGATCGGCAAAATCACCAAAATTCTTATCCCCATCCACACCCTGTTTAAAACCTGCGTCACCCACAGTCCATGAACAGGACTTAACCGCCGGATCCTGCGGCGGGAGGGGGTTATCCACAGTTTCCACAGCAGTTATTAACACTACTAATCCCAAAAAATTGAATTCCCTCAAACAACAATCTCGATCCACACGGCGAACCGGCCAGGGCCCTTCGGCCCAGGACCGCCAGGATCGTTGCCGGGGATGGGTTAATCCCGGATCTTCCGGCTAAGCTGTCAGCAGCGCTCCCATCCCTGGGTTTCTTTGTGGTTCAGCAAGCGCGGACCATGCAGGTTCAGGAGTTTGGGGCACCCACTTTTGGAACTCCAGATCGGAGTTCCCGGTTTCAGACATGGCAGCAGCAATGAAAGGCGGCACCCCTCCGTGAAGTTCAGAGTCGATCGGGACGTCCTGGCAGAAGCCGTCACCTGGACAGCCCGGTCGTTGTCTCCGCGGCCGCCAGTACCGGTCCTTTCAGGCCTGCTCCTCAAGGCTGAAGCAGGTACCGTAAGCCTTTCGAGTTTCGATTACGAGACCTCGGCACGGCTTGAAATTCCCGCTGACATCGCGGTCGAAGGCACCATCCTGGTGTCGGGCCGTCTCCTTGCCGACATCTGCCGCAGCCTGCCTTCGGCCCCTGTGGACGTGGAAACGGACGGCAACAAGGTCACGCTTACCTGCCGCCGCAGCAGCTTCCACCTGGCCACCATGCCGGAGGCCGAGTACCCGCCCCTCCCGGCTTTGCCCACCATCAGCGGCACGGTTCCCGGCGATGCCTTCGCCCAGGCCGTTTCCCAGGTGATCATCGCGGCCAGCAAAGACGACACCCTCCCCATCCTGACCGGCGTCAGAATGGAAATCGAGGACGACCTCATCACCCTCCTGGCCACCGACAGGTACCGGCTGGCCATGCGTGAAGTCCCGTGGAAGCCTGTCACTCCGGGAATTTCCACCAGTGCCCTCGTCAAGGCAAAGACCCTGAACGAAGTTGCCAAGACCCTGGGCAACAGCGGCGACATCAACCTCGCCCTGGCGGATGACGACAGCCGGCTCATCGGCTTCGAAAGCGGCGGACGCACCACCACGTCGCTGCTGGTGGACGGCGACTATCCCAAAATCCGTTCGCTGTTCCCCGACACCACCCCCATCCACGCGACCGTGCAGACGCAGGAACTGGTTGAAGCGGTACGGCGTGTATCCCTCGTGGCCGAACGAAACACTCCGGTGCGCCTCGCCTTCACCGACGGCCAGCTGCACCTCGACGCCGGTACCGGTGAAGACGCGCAGGCCTCCGAAGAGCTTGAAGCGCAGCTCTCCGGCGAAGACATCACCGTTGCCTTCAACCCGCATTACCTGGTGGAAGGACTGAGCGTCATTGAAACCAAGTACGTCCGGTTCTCCTTCACCACCGCGCCCAAACCGGCGATGATCACCGCCCAGGCAGACGCCGACGGGGAAGACCAGGACGACTACCGCTACCTGGTTATGCCCGTCCGCCTCCCCAACTAGTCCCCACCGTCACCCTCGCCTCGCAAGCTCGGCCAGGGAACCCTGGCGGCGTGGGCCCAGACAGTTGTTGTCGTTCTGGGCCCCAAAACGACAACCGACACCCAATGCAGAAAAGAGAACCGGCCCATGCACATTGGACTGATCGGCCTTGGCAAAATGGGTTTCAACATGCGAGAACGCCTGCGCAAGGGTGGAATCGAGGTCACGGGATTCGACCGCAACCCGGACGTCACCGATGTCTCCTCGCTGGATGAACTCGTTGCCGCCGTCCCCTCGCCCCGGATCATCTGGGTCATGGTCCCTGCCGGCGACATCACCGATGCGGTCATCACCGAACTCGGGAACAAGCTCGGCGCCGGCGACCTCGTGATCGACGGAGGCAACTCACGCTTCACCGAGGACCAGAAGCATGGTGCCGCGCTGGCGGAAAAGGGCATCCGCTTCGCAGACTGCGGTGTCTCCGGCGGTGTGTGGGGCCTCCAGAACGGCTACGGACTGATGGCCGGCGGCGACGTCGAGGACATAGAGCGCGCCCTCCCGGTCTTTGACGCCCTCCGTCCGGACGGGGAACGGGCGGACAGCTTCGTACACGTGGGCGGCGTTGGCGCCGGACACTACGCAAAGATGGTCCACAACGGCATCGAATACGGCCTGATGCAGGCCTACGCCGAAGGCTACGAACTGCTCGCCGCCAAAGACATCGTCAACGATCTCCCCGGAACCTTCCGCGCCTGGCAGAAGGGAACGGTCGTCCGGTCCTGGCTCCTGGACCTCATGGTGAAAGCACTCGACGAAGATCCCGGCCTCGCCTCCATCGATGACTACGTCGAGGATTCCGGCGAAGGCCGCTGGACTGTCGAAGAGGCGATCGCCAATGCCGTGCCCGCCCCGGCCATCACCGCTGCGCTTTTTGCCCGGTTCTCCTCGCGGGAAGACAATTCCCCTGCCATGAAGATGGTTTCTGCGCTGCGCCACCAGTTCGGCGGGCATGCGACCCGTCCCGCCAAATAGCACCAATCCCCGGGACCCTCGGGTCCCGAGAATCCTGAAGACCGCGTGTACCTAGAACACCTCTCGCTGACTGACTTCCGCAGTTACGCCCAGGTTGACCTTGCCCTGGAACCAGGCGTCACCGTGCTGGTGGGATCCAACGGGATCGGCAAGACCAACCTGATGGAGGCCATCGGCTACCTCGCCACGCTCAGCTCGCACCGCGTCAGTGCGGACGGCCCGCTGCTGCGGTTCGGTACCGAGCGGGCGCTGGTCCGGGCGCGGCTGGTCCGCGAAGGAAAAATCACGGTGCTCGAACTGGAAATCAATGCCAGCCGTGCAAACCGCGGCCGCATCAACCGCAGCAATCCCGTCCGGGCCCGGGACATCCTGGGAATCTGCCAGACGGTGCTGTTTGCGCCCGAAGACCTGGCCCTGGTCAAGGGTGATCCGTCTAACCGGCGCCGGTTCCTCGATGAGCTGCTGGTCAGCCTGGTTCCCCGGCACGCGGCAACCCGCAGCGACTACGACCGTGTCCTGAAGCAGCGCAACGCCCTCCTCAAATCTGCCCGCACCGGCAAATTCACTGCCGGACACGAAGCCACCCTGGACGTCTGGGACCAGCACATGGCCCGCGCCGGCGCCGAATTGCTGCATGCGCGGCTGGAACTGGTGGAACGGCTGCGCCCGCACCTCGCCAGTGCCTATGCCCAGCTCACGGACGGATCAAAAGCCGCCGACGCCGCCTACCGCTCCAGCCTGCAGAACATGCTGGACGACGACGGCGGCGCAGCACCGGGTGCGGACCTTCCGTTCTCCGGGGGCGGACCAGGCCAGGAAGACCTCCGGACGCTGAGCGTCGAGGAGCTCACCGAGGCATATGTCCGTGCGTTCGCCGCATCCCGCCGCAAGGAACTGGAGCGGGGCATTTCGCTGGTGGGCCCGCACCGGGACGAACTGGAACTCGTGCTGGGCGAAGCGCCCGCCAAGGGCTACGCCTCGCACGGCGAAACGTGGTCCATGTGCCTGTCCCTGCGGCTGGCCTCCTACTACGTGATGCTCGATGACGCACGCACGGGCGGATCCGCACCCATCCTGATCCTCGATGACGTTTTTGCTGAGCTCGACGTCCAGCGGCGGCGTAAACTGGCGGCAATAGTCTCCGGCGCGGAACAGGTCCTGGTGACCGCCGCCGTCGACGCCGATATTCCGGAGGAACTCTCCGGCCGGCGGGTGAAGGTCATCCCGGGAGGAATCGATGAATAAGGATGAAAACGGCGGGCTCCAGCCCGGCCGGGATCCTGACAGCATCGATGCCCCGCAGGCGGCGTTGAACCGGATGCGCGAAGCGGCAGCGGCGCGCGGCGAAATCCGCCGGAAGGCCCCGCCCGCAGCCGGCGCCGGCAAAACAAAACGCGGTATCAGGGACACCCGTGGCTTCAGCCAGTTCCACTCCACCGGCCGGGACCCCCTGGGCCTGGGAAAAGTGGTGGGACGCCTGGTGGCCGAACGCGGCTGGACGTCGCCCGTGGCGGTGGGATCCGTGATGGCCGAATGGGCCACCCTGGTGGGTCCGGAAATTTCAGCGCACTGCACGCCGGAAAGCTTTACCGACACCACCCTGCACGTACGCTGCGATTCAACAGCCTGGGCAACGCAGCTGCGGCTCTTGAGCATCAGCCTGCTGGAGAAGTTCCGCAACGAACTCGGCGACGGTGTTGTCACCAGCATCCAGGTACTCGGACCGTCCGCGCCCAGCTGGCGCAAGGGCGGACGTACCGTCAACGGCCGCGGTCCCCGCGATACGTACGGATAACCCGCCGAGCCGGCGCCGCCGTCGCGGTCCTATTGAATATTCGCCTAAGGGCGTGTAGGGCGCTGCAACGCCCTTGGGGCGTATAGGAACCCAAAGACCGGACCGCTGGGGCGCCCAAGGCGGGGTCAACGGCCTAACAAAGGCACATTGGATGCCGCCGAGGCCCCCGGAATGCGGGAGAACGCACCGATTCACGATAGAATCGCATGAGATAACTGGGCGCCGGTGAAACGTTGACTGAGTCCGTTTTCCGCACGCTTCCCGCTGGCGGATCGCGGTTCCGCATGTCAACCAACTCGCCAGCGCCATCAGTTTGTGCCTGTTGGCCGAAGTCTTCCCTGGGGAGGGCTTTCGGCCGGCCATCATCGAAAACAGAGGAGTCGACAGCGCCTGTGGCTAACGACAATACAGATATCCAGGCAGTGGAACCCGCAGTCGAGGATGCCCGTACCCCCGACACCCCGGCAGACGCTGTGACCCCGCGTGAATACGGCGCCAGCGACATCACTGTCCTTGAGGGCCTCGAAGCCGTCCGGAAGCGTCCCGGCATGTACATCGGCTCGACCGGGCCGCGCGGCCTCCATCACCTTGTTTATGAAGTGGTGGATAACTCTGTTGACGAGGCACTGGCCGGCTACTGCACGCACATCGAAGTGGTCCTGCAGGCTGACGGCGGTGTCAAAGTGGTGGACGACGGCCGTGGAATCCCGGTGGACATGCACCCCACGGAGCACAAGCCGACCGTTGAAGTTGTTATGACCATCCTGCACGCAGGCGGCAAGTTTGGAGGCGGCGGCTACGCCGTGTCCGGCGGCCTGCACGGCGTGGGCATCTCTGTGGTGAACGCACTTTCCAGCCGCGTTGACACCGAAGTCCGGCGCCAGGGACACGTCTGGCGGATGTCGTTCGCCGACGGCGGCAAGCCCCAGGGCGGCCTGGTCCAGGGCGAGGAGACGGACCGCACCGGAACCACGCAGACGTTCTACCCGGATGCCGGCATCTTCGAAAGCACCGAATTCGACTTTGAGACGCTTCGTGCCCGCTTCCAGCAGATGGCCTTCCTCAACAAGGGCCTGCGCATCACGCTGACGGACGAGCGCACCTCCGCCGAGGACATCGACGACGATCTCGACCTGGATGCAGTGGTCACCGAGGGCGAAGTCACCGCCGAACACCGCACGGTCGTCTACCAGTACGACGACGGCCTGCTGGACTACGTCAAGCACCTGAACTCCGGCAAGAAGGTTGACGTGGTCCACGAGGACGTCATCGCCTTCGAAACCGAGGACAAGGACCGCCGCATAGCGCTGGAAATGGCCATGCAGTGGACCAACGCGTACTCCGAAAGCGTCCACACCTACGCCAACACCATCAACACCCACGAGGGCGGAACGCACGAAGAGGGCTTCCGCGCCGCGATGACCTCGCTCATCAACCGCTACGCGCGGGAGAAAAGCATCATCAAGGAGAAGGACGACAACCTCACCGGTGACGACATCCGCGAAGGCCTGACCGCCGTTATCTCGGTCAAGCTCGCTGAGCCGCAATTCGAAGGCCAGACCAAAACGAAGCTGGGCAACTCGGAGGTCAAGGGCTTCGTCCAGCGCGTGGTCACCGACGGCCTCGGCGACTGGCTGGAGCGCAACCCCGGGCCCGCCCGTGACGTCATCCGCAAGGCCATTTCAGCAGCCCAGGCCCGCATGGCCGCCCGCAAGGCCCGCGACAACGCCCGCCGCAAGAGCCCGCTGGAATCCTTCGGCATGCCGGGCAAGCTGTCGGACTGCTCCTCGAAGGATCCGGCCAGGTGTGAGGTTTACATCGTGGAGGGTGACTCCGCCGGCGGTTCCGCCAAGCGCGGCCGCAACCCCGAAACCCAGGCCATCCTGCCGCTCCGAGGCAAGATCCTGAACGTTGAGCGGGCACGCCTGGACAAGGCCCTGGGCAACGCCGAGGTCCAGTCCATGATCACCGCGTTCGGTACCGGCATCGGCGAGGACTTTGACCTCAGCAAGCTCCGGTACCACAAGATCGTGCTGATGGCCGATGCCGACGTTGACGGGCAGCACATCACCACCCTGCTGATGACCCTCCTGTTCCGGTACATGCGGCCCCTCATCGAGAACGGCTACGTCTACCTGGCCCAGCCCCCGCTGTACCGGATCAAGTGGTCGAACGCTCCCCACGACTACGTCTTCAGCGACAAGCAGCGCGACGCCAAGCTCCTGTCCGGCCAGGCAGCCGGCCGCCGCATTCCGAAGGACAACGGCATCCAGCGCTACAAGGGTCTCGGCGAGATGGACTACACCGAGCTCTGGGACACCACCATGGACCCGGACAACCGGACCCTCCTGCAGGTCACCATGGACGATGCCTTGGCCGCGGACCAGATCTTCTCCACACTGATGGGCGAAGACGTGGAATCCCGACGCAACTTCATCCAGCAGAACGCCAAGGACGTCAGGTTCCTGGATATCTAACCGGTTCTGCCGACTGATATTCCACAACTGACATATACCTGAAACGGAAAATATAGACGATGAGTGACCAGACACCCGAGAACCCGGCGGAATCCGCCGATCTTCCGGACGATGTACTTGAAGGCGATGTGCTGATCGACCGCGTTGAGCAGGTTGACCTGCAGACCGAGATGCAGCGGTCCTACCTGGACTACGCGATGGCCGTCATCGTGGGACGTGCCCTCCCGGACGTCCGGGACGGCCTGAAGCCCGTCCACCGCCGTGTGCTCTACGCGATGTTCGACGGCGGCTACCGCCCCGACCGCTCCTTCAACAAGTGCGCCCGCGTGGTGGGCGAGGTCATGGGCCAGTACCACCCCCACGGTGACACCGCCATCTACGACGCCCTGGTCCGCCTGATCCAGGACTGGACCATGCGCTACCCGCTGGCGCTGGGACAGGGAAACTTCGGCTCCCCGGGCAACGACGGCGCAGCCGCACCCCGGTACACCGAGACCAAGATGGCGCCGCTGGCCATGGAGATGGTCCGGGACATCGACGAGGAAACCGTTGACTTCCAGGACAACTACGACGGCAAGAACCAGGAACCCACCATCCTGCCGGCGCGGTTCCCCAACCTGCTGGTCAACGGCTCCTCGGGCATCGCCGTCGGCATGGCCACCAACATCCCCCCGCACAACCTGCGCGAAGTGGCCGACGGTGTCCAGTGGTACCTGGCCAATCCGACGGCAACCCGCGAGGAGCTGCTCGAAGAGCTGCTCCTGCGCATCAAGGGACCCGATTTCCCCACCGGTGCAACCATCCTGGGCCACAAGGGCATCGAGGACGCGTACCGGACCGGCCGCGGCTCCGTCACCATGCGGGCAGTGGTCAACGTGGAGGAACTCCAGGGCCGCACCTGCCTGGTCGTCACCGAACTGCCCTACCAGGCCAACCCGGACAACCTGGCCATCAAAATCGCCGAACTGGTCAAGGACGGCAAGATCTCCGGCATCGCGGACCTCCGCGATGAGACGTCCGGCCGCACGGGCCAGCGCCTGGTCATCGTGCTCAAGCGCGATGCCGTTGCCAAGGTGGTGCTGAACAACCTTTACAAGCACACCGAACTGCAGAGCAACTTCTCCGCCAACATGCTGGCCATCGTGGACGGGGTCCCCAGGACGCTGAGCCTGGACGCCTTCATCCGGCACTGGGTGACCCACCAGCTGGATGTCATCGCCCGGCGCACGCGCTACCGCCTGCGCAAGGCCGAGGAAGAAGCGCACATCCTGCGGGCGCTGCTCAAGGCGCTTGACATGCTGGATGAGGTCATTGCCCTGATCCGGGCGTCCAACACCACTGAAGCCGCCCGCGACGGACTGATGCAGCTGCTGGACATCGACGAACTGCAGGCCCGGGCCATCCTGGACATGCAACTGCGCCGCCTGGCAGCACTGGAACGCCAGAAGATCCAGGACCGGCACTCCGAACTTGAGGCGCTGATTGCGGAGTACAACTCCATCCTTGCCTCGGAGGAGCGCCAGCGAGAGATCATCAGCACCGAACTGGCCGAAATTGTTGCCAAGCACGGCGATGACCGACGCACGAAGATCCTGATGGGCTTCGACGGCGACATGTCCATGGAGGACCTGATCCCCGAAGAGGAAATGGTAGTCACCATTACCCGCGGCGGCTACGTCAAGCGGACCCGCAGCGACAACTACCGGTCCCAGCAGCGGGGCGGCAAGGGCATCAAGGGTGCCCAGCTGCGCGGCGATGACGTGGTGGAGCACTTCTTTGTGACTACCACCCACCACTGGCTGCTCTTCTTTACCAACCTGGGCAGGGTCTACCGTGCCAAGGCCTACGAGCTGGTGGAAGCCGGCCGCGACGCCAAGGGCCAGCACGTCGCCAACTTGATGGCCTTCCAGCCGGACGAGCACATCGCTCAGGTCCTGGACCTCAAGGACTACCAGCACGCGCCGTACCTTGTCCTCGCCACCAAGCGCGGACTGGTCAAGAAGACCCGGCTGGAGGACTACGACACCAACCGTTCCGCCGGTGTCATCGCGATCAACCTCCGCGACGAGGATGAACTCGTGTCCGCCCAGTTGGTCTCCGAAGCGGACGACCTTCTGCTCGTCTCCCGCAAGGGCCAGTCGATCCGGTTCACGGCAACCGATGACGCGCTGCGGCCCATGGGGCGCGCCACGTCCGGTGTTACAGGCATGAAGTTCCGGGAGGACGACGAACTGTTGGCCGCAAACGTGGTTACCGACGGTTCCTTTGTGTTCATCGTGACCGAGGGCGGCTACGCCAAGCGCACCGCCGTCGAAGAATACCGGCTCCAGGGCCGCGGCGGCCTGGGAATCAAGGTTGCCAAGCTGGCCGAGGAACGCGGGGACCTCGTGGGCGCCCTGATTGTCCAGGAGGAAGACGAGGTCCTGGTGGTCATGGAAGGCGGCAAGGTGGTCCGTTCCTCCGTGGCGGGCGTACCTGCCAAGGGACGTGACACCATGGGCGTCATCTTCGCAAAACCTGACAAGAATGACCGGATCATCGAAGTGGCCCGGAACAGCGAACGCGGGCTCGAGGGCGATGAATCCCTGGAGGATGACGTAACGTTGGCTGAAGAGGCCGGATCCCCCGAGGGGTCCGCAGGGTCAGCATCAACGGCAGAGACAGCACCGGCCGTTGAGTCAGAGGACGCCTCCGGCGACGCTGAGCCGAACGAAGACTACACCGGAGGTAACGAGTGAGTAATCCCGACTCATATCCCAAGCAGAACAGCAATGTTCCCGGCGGAACGGGCCAGCCCGCGGCTGCCCCCCGGGTAAACGCCCCCGTTCGTCCGCAGCAACGCCCCGCGGCTCCGGCTGCCCCGGCTGCCCTGCCCGGCCAACGTCCTGCGGCAGCAGGCCCGCGTCCCCAGGTCCAGCCTGGTCAGGGCCAGCGTCCTTCCGAGGGGCAACGCCCGGGCCAGCGGCCTGCTCCAGCCGGGCAGCGTCCCGCCCAGGGCGGCCCGGGGCTCGTCAAGCCGGCCCCAAAGGCCAAGGTCAGGCGTGCACGCCTGCTGATCAGCAAGGTGGATCCCTGGTCCGTCCTTAAGATGGCCTTCCTGCTGTCCGTAGCGCTGGGCATTGTCACTGTCGTTGCGGCCATTGTCCTCTGGACGGTCCTGGACCTGACCGGCATCTTCGACCAGGTGGACAGCCTCCTGGGAACCCTCGCGGGGTCCGAAGGCGGCGGGTTTGAACTGAAGAAGGTTGCTTCGCTGGGACAGGTTGCCTCCTTTGCCACGATCATCGCCGTGGTGAACGTGGTCCTGCTGACGGCCCTCTCCATGCTGTCAGCCGTGTTGTACAACATCTCAGCCACCCTGGTGGGCGGGATCGGCGTCACCCTCACGGACGACTGAAAACCCATAATTCCGGCGGATTTCTTCGGCGGAATGCCTCGATTTGAGATCGGGCCGGGATGTGCTGTAAAGTCATGTCTCGGCCCGATGAGGCATCGGGGCGTATAGCTCAGGCGGTTAGAGCGCTTCGCTGATAACGAAGAGGTCCCAGGTTCAAGTCCTGGTACGCCCACGGAACCT
>DATFAE010000279.1:0-5694 GCA_035254945.1 Arthrobacter sp.
ACCCGGCCATGAGCCGTGCCGTCCGGCCACGCCGCCGCAGAAAGTGCCCGCCACCGCGATCAGGGCCGTGGCAGCCCACGGTGCCAGGACCGCCAGGGGAACCGCGGCGGTGCCAAGAAGGGTCACAGGCGCCACCAAAGGCGAGGCCAGCACGTTCGCCAGCAGGGAGTAGGTGGAGAATTGTGGCTGAAGGAGCACGATGACCGGGCCGCACAGAAGCTGCGCGGACAGCGGCACGGCGACCGCAGCCGCCACCCAGCGCGGCACAGCGGCAGGAGCCAGGTCCACCATCCGCTGGCCGAGCACGATGATGCCCACAGTCGCCAGAACGGACAGCAGGAAGCCGAAACTGGTGCCCAGGCCCGGGTCGAACAGCAAGAGCCCGATGACCGCGAGGCACAGAAAACTCAGTCCACGGCCAGTCCGTCCGCCAGCCAGGGACCCCAGGGCGATTGAGCCCATCAGGGCAGCCCGCAGGACACTGGCATCCGGACCTACCAGGAGGACAAACAATGCCAGTCCGGCCAATGCCATCACCGCTGCGGGCACCCTGGGCAGGCGCACGCTCCGGGCCAGCAGCAGGAGGGCGCCAAGCACCAGGCTGCAGTTGGCTCCGCTGACGGCGGTCAGATGGGTCATGCCAACCGCCTGCATGGCCGCATTCAACCCTTCATCCAGGGCGCTGGTGTCCCCGGTGACCATGCCGGGCAGGAGCCCTGCGGCGTCGGGGGCCAGGAACGACGAGGCGGAGACATAGCGGCTGCGCAGCTGCCCCGCGCCTTCCTGCCAGCCATCGGAGCCTGCGGACTGCAGTACCGGAGCCGATGAAGCGGCCAGGATCCCGGCCTCGGCCTGTCCCGGATCCGCGGGCTTCAGTTTCCCCGTACTCCGGATACGCTGGCCGGCCGTCACGGTGCCCCACCCGCCTCCACCCATGACCACAATTGCGGCGCGGCTCCTCACCACCTGGCCACCGGCCGTGACTTCAATGGCGGTTGCAGGCACAGCCCACCGTCCTGCCACCCCGGCCTGTCCCGCCGGCGATACGGCACGGGGTGCCCCGGTGACGTCGATGATGGCCACCACAGACTCGCCGGCCCGCACGGCATCTGCGAATGGACCATCGTTCCGCTGCGAGGACGAGACCGCCGAATGCGCGGCGGTGGACAGGGCCAGCAACACGGCGATCGCGGCAGTGATCAGGAAACTGCGGGGCACGGCCCTCCGGACGGCCCTGCCGATAAGAAGGATGGCGAGGAGCATCAGCACACAGCAGAGGCCCAGAAGGGCAGCAGGTGTCAGCCAGACGCCCGCGATGGCGGCACCCCAGACAAGCAGTGCTGCCGGAGCCAGCCGCACGTCAGTGCGCCGCCGCGGCCCGTCTGCCGGGGCAGGAGCGGCGGGCCGCCCGCGCACCTTTTCCGTGACCACGTGGCGGACGGTTGCCCGCACAGGCCTGTCCGGCCGCTTTGCGCCGGGCGTGGCAGGTGCGTCCGACGGCTGCGCGGGGTTCCCCGCGGATCCGCCGGCACCTGGCGCCTGGACCGCCGATTCCACAAACCGGCTCCACCGGCTGGGGCTAGGCATGCCGCCCCGCTCCGACCGGACACATCAGTTCACGCTCACCAGGGGGAGCAGCGTCTCCAGCATTTTCGGTCCCACGCCGTCCACGGCGTCCAGCTCCTCAACCGATGTGAACGGCCCGTGATCTTTCCGCCAATCAATGATGCGCTGGGCCAGCACGGGGCCCACCTTGGGCAGGGCCCCGAGCTCTTCAAGCCCCGCTGAGTTGAGGTTGGTCTTGCCCGCGGCGGACGGCGACGAAGCTCCACCTGCAGCGGCGTCGCCGGCCCCGCCCGCGGCGGCCCCGGCGGAATCGGCGGGCAGCGGTTCGCCCAGCCTGGGCACATGGATCTTTTGCCCGTCAACGACGACGGCGGCGAGGTTGAGGCGGTCAAAGTCAGCCTCCGGGGTGCTGCCGCCGGCAGCGGCGATGGCGTCGTGGATGCGGCTCCCGGGCGCAAGCTCAACGATGCCTGGCCGGGCGACCGCGCCGGCCACGTGCAACACGGCAGGCGCGGCACCCCCGGGCTCCGGATGCTCCCCGCCGGCAGCCGCGGATTCTGCGCTCCCAGCGGTGGGTGTCACCCCGCTGAGCGGCAGCACCTCGGCCCGGCCGGCGGTAACCTGCCACCAGAACCAAACCGCGCACAGGACGGCAATGACGCCCACGAGGAGGGCGACCTTCAGTCCCAGCCGCCAGCGCAGGACCGGCCCTGTCCGCCCCGGGACGGACAGTGCGCCGGCACGGCCCCCGGCCGCCGTTTCCGAGGAGGCTCCCCCTGCCGGGGCTCCTGCCGGACGGGAATCCTTTTCGTGGCCTGGGCTGCGTCCGTAGACAAACGCTTCCTGGCCGCCGGGCAGCAGCGGACCTGTGCCACTCCCGAGGGTGGCCTGCAGACGGCTGCCGGCGTGGCGCGCGCCAGGACTGGCTGCGGCTCCAGCATCCCGGCGTGACATATCCCCACGCTAGGCAGACAGGCTGGAGCGGAACAGTGCCGGGTGCCGCTATGTGGAAAGGCCCGGGAGGTCCGCCTCCGGTCCCGGGACGCCGCCCTCCCCCACGATCACGGCCAGGACACCCAGTCCGGCGTGGGCAGCGAGGACCGCTGGGAGCGAGCTGATCTGTGCACGCGGGCAGCCCGGCAGCGCGGCGGCCAAACGGTCGGCAAGCGCCTCTGCTTCTGTGGGGTTGCCGAAGTGGTGGACGGCGAGGCTGACACGGCCGGCAGGGCGGGACGCTGCGTCGGCAGCGGCAATCTCCTCCAGCCGGGCTACGGCCCTGGCCGCCGAACGGACCTTTTCCAGCGGAACGATCTTGCCGCCGTCGACCGCCAGGATAGGCTTGATGGCCAGCATGGTTCCCACCAGGGAGGCAGCTGCCCCGATCCTGCCGCCCCGGCGGAGCTGCTCCAGGCTGGGGACGTAGAAGTACACCTTGGTCAGGCCGAGCTGTTCCCGGGCGACAGCCCCCACGGCGGCAGCGTCCCCGCCCGCGGCGGCGGCAACCACGGCGGCCTGCACGCCCATGCCGAGCGCCATTCCGACTGTGCCGGAGTCCACCACCTCAACGGGGATGCCCACGCGTTCGGCCGCAAGCCGGGCCGCATCTGCGGTGCCGGACAATCCGCCGGAAATATGGATGGAAACAACAGCTTCGTAGCCCCGGCGTTCAGCGGCCCGGAACGCCTGTTCAAACTGGCCAGGTGACGGACGGGAGGTCTTGACCGATGTGCCGCCGGCAAGTGCCAGCGCAATGGTTTCGGTGATGTCGTCTTCGCCTTCGCCGTAGATTTCCTCGCCCACCATCACGGGCATGGGAATCACGGTCAGGCGCCCGTCTCCGGCGAAGGCTGCCACCCATTCCGCCGGCAGTGCGGCTGCGGAGTCGGTGACCACGGCCGTGCGGACGGTGTCGGCCTGGCCGGCGCCGGTGATACCCGGCCGGGGCGCGGGGCGGAGGGCCGCCAGGCGGTCCCGGAGCCAGAGCCAGGCAGCGGAATCACGGTCGGGCAAGAGCGCCTCCTGGAGTTTTGCCGGCCGCCGGAAGGATCCGGCGGCCGGTGCCCCTGCTAAGCCGGGACGATGTTCACCAGTTTAGGCGCCCGCACGATGACAGTGCGGATGCCGCGGCCGTCCATGGCGCGCTGGACGTTTTCGCTGGCCAGGGCCAGTTCCCGCAGTTCGTCCTCGCTGATGTCCGGGGAGACCTCGAGGCGGTCCCGGACCTTGCCCTGGACCTGGACGACGGCGGTGACGGTCGCCTGGACCAGCAGCGCTTCGTCGTGGGTTGGCCAGCCGGCGTTCGCCACGGAGGCAGGGTGGCCCAGGATGTTCCACATGTCCTCCGCAGTGTACGGCGCGAAGAGACTCAGGATGACGGCGACGGCCTCGGCTGCCTCGCGGACAGCGGGATCGGCGCCGCCGGCGCCGGCATCGATGGTCTTGCGGGTCGCGTTGACCAGCTCCATCAGCTTGGCCACCACCACGTTGAACTTGTTGCTGTCCAGCAGTGCGGCGGCGTCGGCGATGGTGCGGTGCGTGACGGAGCGCAGTGCACGGTCCCCGGATGCGGGGTCCGCACCGGGTCCGCTGGTGACGTCCTGTGCCAGGCGCCAGGCCCGGGCCAGGAACTTCGCGGAGCCCGACGGCGAAACGTCCGCCCAGTCGACGTCATCCTCCGGCGGGGAGGCGAAGATCATGGTCAGCCGGACTGCGTCCACACCGTACTTGTCGAGCTGCTCGCCGAGATCAACGCCGTTGCCCAGGGACTTGCTCATGGCCTTGCCGCCGTTGAGCACCTGGCCCTGGTTGAGCAGGGCACTGAACGGCTCGTCGGTGTCGATCATGCCGAGGTCGTGGATGACCTTGGTGAAGAACCGGGCGTACAGCAAGTGCAGGATGGCGTGCTCCACACCGCCCACATACTGCCCCACGGGCATCCAGTCGTTGATCTTCGCCGGATCGAACGGCCCCTCGGTGTACTGCGGAGAGACAAAGCGCAGGAAGTACCAGGACGAGTCCACAAACGTGTCCATGGTGTCGGTGTCGCGTTTGGCAGCACCGTGGCAGTTGGGGCATTCCACGTTGACCCAGGCCTCGGCGGCAGCCAGCGGGGACGTACCCTTCGGGGACAGGTCTTCGCCGCGGAGGTCCGCGGGCAGGGTGACCGGCAGCTGCTCGTCCGGGACGGGGACTTCGCCGCAGGCGGGGCAGTGGATGATGGGGATGGGGGTGCCCCAGAAGCGCTGGCGGCTGAGGAGCCAGTCACGGAGGCGGAAGTTGACGAACTTTTCGCCTGTGCCCTGCTCTTCCAGGATGCTGATGGCGGCCGGGATGGCTTCAGCCTTCGGCAGGCCGTCAAGCTTCCCGGAATTGACCAGGGTGCCCTCCCCCGCCGTCGCCTTGCCGGACACGGCCGGGTCTTCCTCGCCGGTGTCCAGCACAGCACGGACCGGCAGGTCGAAGGTTTTGGCGAAGTCGAGGTCGCGCTGGTCGTGCGCGGGGACCGCCATGATGGCGCCTGTGCCGTAGTCGGCCAGGACGTAGTCCGCGGCCCAGACCTGCAGCTTCTCGCCATTCAGCGGGTTGATCGCGTACCGGCCGGTGAACACACCGGTCTTTTCCCGTTCAGTTGACTGGCGCTCGATCTCGCTGAGTGCCTTGACCTGTTCGCGGTAGGCGTCCAGGGCCTGGGCGTGCTCGTCGGTGACCAGTTCGACGGCGATCGGCGCGTCAGCGGCGACGACGAAGAACGTCGCGCCGTACAGGGTGTCCGGGCGGGTGGTGAAGACCGTGACGTCCTTGGCGGGCTTGCCGCCGGCGGCCTCAATCACGAAGTTGACGTGCGCACCTTCGGAGCGCCCGATCCAGTTCTTCTGCATGGCGAGCACACGCTCGGGCCAATGGCCGCGCAGTTCGTCCATGTCATCGAGCAGCCGGTCGGCGTATTCGGTGATCTTGAAGTACCACTGATTCAGGGACTTCTTGGTGACGGGGGTCCCGCAGCGTTCGCAGGCACCGTTGACCACCTGTTCGTTGGCCAGGACGGTCTGGTCCGTGGGGCACCAGTTGACCGGGGAGTTCTTGCGGTAGGCCAGGCCGCGTTCGTGGAAGCGCTTGAAGAGCCACTGC
>DATFAE010000280.1:0-22005 GCA_035254945.1 Arthrobacter sp.
CCGGACAGGTTCAACGGGTGTGGATCTCAGCCGGCCCTTGCGCGGCACCCCGTGTCAGTAACCCAGCCTAGCGTTTTCTGTGCCAGGGCCCGCGTCACATGAAGCTTTAAAGGCACGATGCCCGGACATGCCCCCTGTGAAGGGTCATGTCCGGGCATCGTGGCGGATGTCCTCGCGGAGGATCAGAGCTCGGAAGCCGGAACCCCGACGCCGAGGATGATGGGAGCCTCGGCCGGCGCCTTGTCACCCGTGGCGGTTTTGGCCGGCTCCGGGGCCTTGGCCGCGTGGGAGTGGCCGCCGGCCGCCGAGTGCGTTGCCTCGTGGTGTTCAACCGAGGTGGCGTTGGCCGCACCCTGGGCACGGCTGGCGCTGCGGTTGCGGCGGGGCCTGCGGGTTCGCGACTGGTCCGCGGTGTGGTCTGAGTAGTCCTTCTCCTCCACTGCTGCGGCGGGCTGCACTGCTGGCCCGGACTGGGCTGCGCCCGGCTGTGGCGCTGCCTGCACGGGCTCCGGCGCGACGGCGGGCTCGCCGAGGTGCGCAAAAGCTTCCGCAAGCCTGTCGAGGGTCAGGGCAGGCTGCTGCGGCTGGTCTGCCGCGTGCTCCACGAACGGCAGTGCCACCTTTTCGCCGCCGAAAGTAAGCACGGCTGCAGGACGGCCTGCCGCGTCGGCGTCATGCTGGCCGGCGGCTCCCGCCGGCTGGCTTGACGGGGACTGGCCGGCCGGGACCTGACGCGCCGGCGCCTGGGGCACGTGCGCCTGCTCCGCCGTCGTCCGTGCTGCGGGTGGAACGTGCACTCCGGCCGCAGCAGCGCCCGCGGCGTGGGCTACTTCGTCGTCGTGCAGGTGCGCTGCGTGCGCTGCCGCGGCGATGTTGGCAAGTGCCAGCCGGGTGGCTTCCGCCTTGGCGTGCCGCTCGGCGTCAGTAGGATCCGGGTGGACCGTGTGGATCTGGACCGGCGCTGACTGTGCGGTTTCCAGCGGGGCGCCACCGCGTCCACGGCGACGCTTGCGGTCGTTGCGGCCGCCGGGCTGGCTGTCAGCCCGCTGGCTGTCCGGGCGCTGATCGGGCCGCGGCGTTTCCGTGCGGTGGCTGTCCGAACGCTGCACGTGGTGCTCTGCAGCGACAGTATTCGCGCGGCGGTGCTCCACAGGATCGTCATGGGTGACCACTCCGCGGCCTGCGCAGGTTTCGCACTGCTCGCCGAAGACTTCCAGCAGCCCGGTGCCCATGCGCTTGCGCGTCATCTGCACCAGGCCCAGCGAGGTGACTTCGGCAACCTGGTGCTTGGTGCGGTCACGGCCCAGGCACTCCACCATGCGGCGCAGGACCAGGTCCCGGTTGGATTCCAGGACCATGTCGATGAAGTCGATGACGATGATGCCGCCGATGTCGCGGAGCCGGAGCTGACGGACAACTTCTTCGGCTGCTTCGAGGTTGTTCTTGGTGACGGTTTCCTCGAGGTTGCCGCCGCTGCCCGTGAACTTCCCCGTGTTGACGTCCACCACGGTCATCGCTTCGGTGCGGTCGATGACGAGTGAGCCGCCGGAGGGCAGGAAGACCTTGCGCTCCAGTGCCTTGTGGATCTGCTCGTCGATCCGCCAGGCAGCGAAGATGTCCTGGTCCTTGGTCCACTTTTCCAGCCGGCCCACCAGGTCAGGGGCAACGTACGTGACGTAGGCCTCGATGGTGTCCCAGGCCTCTTCACCGGAGACGATCAGCTTGGAGAAGTCCTCGTTGAAGACGTCGCGGACCACCTTGATGGTGAGGTCCGGTTCGCCGTAGAGCAGTTCCGGGGCGAGGATCTTCGTGGAGGTGGACTGGCTTTCGATGCCCTCCCACTGGGCGCGAAGCCGGTTGATGTCGTGCGTGAGCTCCTCTTCCGAGGCGCCCTCGGCAGCCGTGCGGACGATGACCCCGGCGTGCTCCGGCAGGCGGTCCTTGAGGATGCGCTTGAGGCGGTTGCGCTCGACGTCGGGCAGCTTGCGGGAAATCCCCGTCATGGAACCGCCGGGAACGTAGACCAGGTAGCGGCCGGGCAGGGAGATCTGGCTGGTCAGCCGTGCGCCCTTGTGGCCCACGGGATCCTTGGTGACCTGGACCAGGACGGTGTCGCCTGACTTCAGGGCGTTCTCGATCCGGCGCTGCTTGCCTTCGAGGTTGACGGATTCCCAGTTGACCTCACCGGCGTACAGGACGGCGTTGCGGCCGCGCCCGATGTCAACGAACGCCGCTTCCATGGACGGCAGGACATTTTGTACCTTGCCCAGGTAGACGTTGCCGATCAGGGAGTCCTGCTGCGTCTTGGAGACGAAGTGCTCGGCGAGGACGCCGTCCTCGAGGACCGCGATCTGGATTCTGTCGTCGCGCTGCCGGACGATCATCTGGCGGTCCACGGATTCGCGGCGGGCCAGGAACTCTGCCTCGGTGATGACCGTGCGGCGGCGGCCGGTATCGCGGGATTCACGGCGGCGCTGTTTCTTGGCCTCCAGCCTGGTGGAGCCCTTGACGGACGTTACGCGGTTGTTGACCGGTGCTTCGGTGACGGCGCGCGGCGCGCGGACGCGGGTGACGGTGTTGGGCGGATCGTCATCCCCGCCTCCGGTCAGTTCCAGGTCCTGGTCGCCGCGGCGGCGCCGGCGGCGACGGCGGGAGGTAACGCCTTCGTCTGCCTGGCCGGCTGATTCCTCGTCAGCGTCGTCGGTCTCGCCGTCGGTGCCTTCGCTGTCGCCCTCAAGATCGCGGTCGCCGGAGCGGCTGCGCCCGCGGCGGCCACGGCTGCGGCGCCTGCGGCGGCCGTTGGCGTCGTCCTCTTCGCCGAGTTCGGCGTCGTCCTCTTCTGCTTCCTCAACCGCCACCGCGGGTGCGGGCGCGGGACGGACTACGGTGCTCAGGTCCGGTGCCTGGAACAGGACGGACGTGGCCGATCCCGGTTCCAGGAAAAGGGAGCCGAACGGGCTGGCCGGAGCGGCTTCGGCCTGCGCCGGCTGGGCGGCTTCATTTGATTCGGCCGGTGCGCCGTCTTCGGCAACCGCGGTTACGGGCGTTGCGGGTGCCGGAGCCTCGGCGGCTGCCGGCGCCTCAGCGGCTGCCCGCGCCTCAGCGGCTGCGGGCGTCTCAACGGCTTCCGCGACAGGCTCGGGCACAACCACTGCCTCAGGGGCGGCCGCGACGTCGGGAGCCGACGTCTTACGGGTTGCGACGCGGCGGCGGCGGACCGGCTTGGTCTCTGGCTCTGCCTCGGCGGCAGGCGCAGCGGCGTCAGCTTGGGCAACACTCTCCACGGTGCCCGCCTCCGGGGCGCCTGCGTCTGCGGCGAAGGCAGGAAGCGGCTCGGCGACGGGATCGGCCTTCTTGCGTGAGCGGGTGCGGCGCACCGGCGCTGCGGCCTCGGGCGCAGCTGCCTCAGCCGGCTCAGCAGCATCGGCTGCCGTCACCTCGGGTGCGGCTGCAGTTGTTGCTTCCGCCTTTGGCGCGGCTTTCCGCCGGGTCCTCGTGGCTTTCTTGGGCGCGTCCGGAGCCTCGGCTGCCGCTTCATCCTTGTTAACGGCCAGAACTTGTTCATTTTCCATATGTGGCAACACTCCTGCCCCTGACGTACCGCCACATCCGGCACCCATTGGGGCACATATTGTCAAAACCCGCAGGCATTGACAGAAGTCAAGTGGATACTCCCAGGTTCGCACCGGCAGTGGGGTGCGGCAGCCCGTGAGAGCCAGCGGCTGAGTTCTGAAACCCGTTGTTCTACGTGCCACAACCAGGTGCCGCCCAATGGAATGGCGGGAAGACGGATCAGAGAATCCGAAGCCTGCCAGCTCATCATTGGCGGTCTTGGGAACAAAGCCACCGGACCGGAGTCCGAATGTGGGTCGGCCTCCAGCCAAGTTCATTCTCTCACACACCGACTAAAAGGCGGCGGAAGCAAGAGCAAAGGATCAGTACGGCCGGCCACGCTTCGGTTGTGCGGCGGCCGCCGGCCGGCGCCGCTCCGGCCCCGAGGCCAAGCTGGACGCCGGATTCAGCCTCCGGCGTTACAATCGGGGCAAAGAGCACCCGATGAAAAGGACGCCTGAAACCATGCCCAGTATTTCGCCCGTCAGCGGCGCCGAAACCGGCAGCCCGGCCTCCGCGCGCACAACGACGGCTACGGAGCCTCAGGGGACGATTCCTCCGATGACGCGCAACCGCCCGATCGGCTGGCTGATGGTGGTCACCGGGGTCATCGGCTGGCTCGCGTCGGGAACGCTGGTTCTGGAGAAGCTCGAAGTACTCAAGGACCCCAACCACACCACGGTCTGCGACGTGAACCCCTGGATTTCCTGCGGGCAGGTGATGCAGACCTGGCAAAGCTCGGTCTTCGGGTTCCCCAACATGTTCATAGGCATCGTGGCGTTCGCGGTGATCATCACCACCGGCATGGCGCTGCTGTCCGGCGCCGCGTTCGCCCGGTGGTACTGGGCCGGCCTACAGGCCGGAGTCACCCTGGGTTTCGCTTTTGTGGTGTGGCTCTGGTCCCAGGCCCTGTACGAGATCCACATCCTGTGCCCCTTCTGCATGATTGTGTGGGCCGCCATGATCCCGCTGTTCGTCTGGGTGACCGTCCGGAACGTCACCCACGGCATCCTCCCCCTCCCCGCAGGGGCGGCGCGCGTGCTGGGCGACTCCGGCTGGATCATCACCGCGCTGCTTTACGTCGCGGTCATCGCGACCATCTTCTTCGCCTTCATCCAGGTTTTCGCCGGGACTTCAGGCTTCTAGGTTCGTGCGGCCGCTGCCAAACCACAGCGCGAACGTACACTTGAGGCCCTGGTTTCCACGGAAACCAGGGCCTCAAGTGTACGTTCGCGCCTTAAGTGGTTGGGCGGGAGGTCAGTCCTGGAACCAGATCTTGATCTCACGTTCGGCCGAGTCCACGGAATCCGAACCGTGGACCAGGTTCTGCTGGACCTTCAGGCCCCAGTCGCGGCCGAAGTCACCGCGGATGGTGCCCGGGGCAGCCGTGGTGGGATCGGTGGTGCCGGCGAGGGAACGGAAACCTTCGATGACGCGGTGGCCTTCGAAGATCGCCGCCACAACCGGGCCGCTGAGCATGAACTCCACGAGGGGCTCGTAAAACGGCTTGCCCACGTGCTCCTCGTAGTGCTGCTCCAGGAGTTCCCGGCTGGCGTCAACCTTCTTCAGCTCGGCGAGGGTATAGCCCTTGGCCTCGATCCGGCTCAGGATGGCGCCGCTGAGGTTGCGGGCTACGCCGTCCGGCTTGATCAAAACGAGGGTGCGCTCAATGCTCACAGTTGCTCCAATACGTTGGTGGGGTTTCGGGACAATTCTACGAGGCTTCCGGGTGCGCGGCGTTCCACTCGGCCTGCTCGCGTTCCCGTTGTGCGGCTTCGGAGTCGATCCTGATGCCCGTGCGGATGCCGTACCACCAAGCGAGGCCGAACAGCCCGCCCACGAGGAACATCATCGGTTCCACAAGTCCCGTGAGGATGAGCACGATCTGCAGGATCCAGCCGAGCCCCACGCCCCACGGCTTGGACAGCACGGCGCAGGCCAGGACCATGACAACGCTCAGGCCAATGCCGACGCCGAGGATCAGGGCGGGCGGAAATTCGCCGCGTCGGAGGCCGAAGACCGCCAGCGTGGCAAAAAACACCACAAACGCCTCGAGCAGCAGGACGGTGGAGGCGAACATCACCTTGGTGGACCGGCGCTTCTTGGGCATTCCCGGGCGCCACTCGCGCTGCGCCTTGGTCAGTTTGGCCATGATCTACGCCCCCGTCTTTCCGAGCAGGATGCGGGCCTCAGCCACCAGCGTGATGGAGCCCGTCACCAGGACGCCGCCGGCGAGGTCATCGTTGGATTCGGCGCGTTCCACTGCCCATTCCAGGGCGTCGTCCAGTTTCTCCGCGATGTGGATGTTGTCCTCCCCGAAGCCCAGCTCAACGGCCAGTTCGGCGAGCTCTGCGGCAGGCACCGCCCGGGGCGAGTTGGATTGCGTGAAGCAGTATTCATCCGCGAGATCGCCCAGTGAGTCCTTGAGCTGGCGCAGGATCTCTTCGGCGTCCTTTTCCTTCAGCACGCCCACCACAGGCACCAGTTTGCTGAAGCTGAAGGCCTCCTGGATGGCTTCAGCTGAGACGCGGATCCCGTCCGGGTTGTGGGCCGCGTCAACGATGATGGTGGGCGCGGTCCGGACAACCTCCAGCCGTCCCGGCGATGTCACGGATGCAAAGGCCTCCTGGAGCACCTCGGCGTCGAGCTCCTTTTCGCCGCCGAAAAATGCCTCCAGCGCGGCCACGGCAACCGCAGCATTCTGGGCCTGGTGGGCGCCGTGCAGCGGGACCATCAGTTCCGGATACCGGCCGGCGATCCCCTGGATGCTGACGATCTGGCCGCCGACGGCCACGGTCCGCGACTCGACACCGAACTCCACGCCTTCGAAGCGGAACGGAACGGACACTTCCCTGGCTTTTTCGAGCAGGACCTGGGCGGCGTCCATGGGCTGGGCCGCGCTGACCAGGAAACCGCCCGGCTTGATGATGCCGGCCTTCTCGTGGGCGATGTCCTCCGTGGTATCCCCCAGCAGGTCCGTATGGTCCAGCGAAATAGGCGTGATCACCGAGACCTGTCCGTCGCCAACGTTCGTGGCATCCGTGATGCCGCCCAGGCCCACTTCGATCACCGCAACGTTGACCGGCTGGTCGGCGAAGACCGCGAAGCCGAGGATGGTGAGGCACTCGAAGTAGGTGAGCCGGGGCTCCCCCGCCGCGGTGAGTTCGTCGTCAACGATCTGCAGGTAGGGGCGGATCTCATCCCAGATCCGGACAAACGTCTCGTCCGGAACCGGGGCGCCGTCGATGCTGATCCGCTCGGTGACCTTGGACAGGTGCGGGCTGGTGTAGCGGCCGGTGCTCAGGCCGTGGGCACGCAGCCCGGCCTCGATCATCCGTGCCGTGGAGGTCTTGCCGTTGGTGCCCGTCACGTGGATGATCGGGAACGCCTTGTTGGGCTCCCCCAGCACATCCATGGCCCGGAACAGCGGCGCGAGCCGCGGCTCCATCTTGTTCTCAGGTGCCCGGCCCAGCAACTCGGCGTAGACGCTCTCCACGGAAAATTCGTCAGTCATATCCTAGGCCTCAGTCTTTGCGACGGTGATGCGGGGTTCGCCGGACCCGGCCGGAACAGTGTCCAACTCCAGGGTCAGGGTTTCGGTCTTGACCAGTTCAGCGTTGGCCAGCAGCGCGTCGAGCACGTTCTGCGCGGCGGTGACAGTGGTCCGGATCCGGTCGCTGACGTTCAGCCCGGCGTCCTTGCGCGCCTGCTGGATGGAACGGACCATGTCGCGGGCCAGGCCCTCCGCCTCAAGCTCAGGAGTGACCTCGGTGTTGAGCACGACGAACCCGCCGCCCGGCAGCACAGCGGCCGCGCGGGATCCTTCGCCTTCCGCGGCTTCGGCCACAACGGTTTCCAAGGTGAATTCCTGCGGTTCGAGCTCCAGTCCGCCGGCTGTGACCACGCCTGCTTCGGAAACCGACCAGTCACCGGACTTGGACCCCTTGATGGCCTGCTGGACGTTCTTCCCCAGGCGGGGACCCGCGGCCCGGGCATTGACCACGAGCTTCTGCTCGATGCCGAACTCCTCCGGGGAGGCGCTTCCGGCGTCGAGCAGGCGGACGGAGCGGATGTTCAGTTCGTCGGCGACGACGGCGGCAAAGCCTTCCAGCGCATCCGCACCCGGTGCCACCACCGTCAGCTCCTGCAGCGGCAGGCGGACACGCAGGTTGGCTGCCTTGCGAAGCGAGGACCCGGTGGAGCAAATCTGCTGCACGCGGTCCATCGCTTCCACCAGGGCGGCGTCGGATGGGAACAAGCCGGCGTCCGGCCAGTCGGCCAGGTGCACGGAACGGCCACCCGTCAGGCCTCGCCAGATCTCCTCCGAGACCAGCGGCAGCAGCGACGCCGCCACGCGGGAGACGGTCTCCAGCGCGGTGTAGAGCGCGTCGAAGGCATCAGCGCTCTCGTCGAAGAAACGCTGCCGGCTGCGGCGGACGTACCAGTTGGTGAGCATGTCCAGGTAGATGCGGAGTTCGTCGCAGGCACCGGAGATGTCGTAGCTGTCCAGCTGGGCGGTCATGTTACGGACCAGGTCCCCGGTGTTGGCCAGCAGGTACGCATCCAGGGTGTCGGCGTAGCCGTCGTAGCGCAGCTTGGCGTCGTAGCCGGAACCGCCGTTTGCGGCGTTGGTGTACAGCGTGAAGAAGCTGTACACGTTCCACAGCGGCAGGATGACCTGGCGGACGCCGTCGCGGATTCCCTGTTCGGTAACCACCAGGTTGCCGCCGCGCAGGATGGGGCTGGACATCAGGAACCAGCGCATGGCATCGGAACCGTCACGGTCCAGGACCTCGGACACGTCCGGGTAGTTGCGCAGGCTCTTGGACATCTTCTGCCCGTCTGAGCCCAGCACGATGCCGTGGCTGATGACGTTGCGGAAGGCCGGGCGGTCAAACAATGCCGTGGACAGGATGTGCAGCATGTAGAACCAGCCGCGGGTCTGCCCGATGTATTCCACGATGAAGTCCGCGGGGTTGTGGGTATCGAACCAGGCTTCGTTCTGGAAGGGGTAGTGGACCTGGCCGTACGGCATCGAGCCGGAGTCGAACCAGACGTCCAGGACATCCTCGACGCGGCGCATGACGGACTGGCCCTCTTCGGGGGTGCGGGGATCGTCCGGGTTCGGGCGCGTGAGTTCGTCGATGAACGGGCGGTGCAGGTCAACCTGGCCGGCCTTGTTCAGGGGCAGGCGGCCAAAGTCAGCCTCGATCTCGGCAAGGGAACCGTACACGTCCGTGCGGGGGTATTCGGGGTCGCTGGACTGCCACACGGGGATAGGGCTGCCCCAGTACCGGTTGCGGCTGATGGACCAGTCGCGGGCGTTTTCCAGCCACTTGCCGAACTGGCCGTCCTTGACGTTTCCGGGGATCCAGTTGATCTCCTGGTTCAGTTCGGACATCCGGTCCTTGAACTTGGTGACCTCCACGTACCAGGAGGACACGGCGCGGTAGATCAGGGGGTTGCGGCAGCGCCAGCAGTGCGGGTAGCTGTGCTCGTAGCTGGCCTGCCGGACCAGCCGTCCCTGGGCGCGGAGCACCTGGGTGATGGGCTTGTTGGCCTCGAACACCTGCAGGCCGGCGATGTCATGCAGGTCGCCGTGCTTGAACAGGGGCAGGAACTTGGCGCCCTCGTCCACGGACAGCACCACGGGGATGCCGGCTTCTTCACAGACCTTCTGGTCATCCTCACCGTAGGCGGGTGCCTGGTGGACGATGCCGGTGCCGTCGGTGGTGGTGACATAGTCCGCCGCCAGGATGCGCCAGGCGTTCTGGGTGCCGAACTTTTCGGTGTCGCTGAAGTCGTGCCACAGCGGCTGGTACTGCAGGCCCTCCAGTTCGGCCCCGGTGTGGGTGGACGTGACGGCGGCCTCGGCGGCCTCAGCATCCTCGTAGCCGAGGTCCTTGGCGTAGGTGGCCAGCAGGTCCGCCGCCAGCAGGAAACTTCCCACGACGGGTGCGTCCGGCGAGGCAGCCTTGATGCCGTTGGGCCCGGCGGGCAGCACGGCATACGTGATGGAAGGCCCGACGGCGAGCGCCAGGTTGGTGGGCAGCGTCCAGGGCGTGGTGGTCCAGGCGAGCGCCTGCACGCCGGCCAGCTGCCGCGAGAGCGTGGACTCACCGGCGGTGATGGGGAACGTCACGGTGACGGTCTGGTCCTGGCGGTTCTTGTAGACGTCGTCGTCCATGCGCAGCTCATGGTTGGACAGCGGCGTTTCGTCTTTCCAGCAGTACGGCAGCACCCGGTAGCCGTTGTAGGTCAGGCCTTTTTCGTGCAGTTGCTTGAACGCCCACAGGACGGATTCCATGTACTCGACGTTGAGGGTCTTGTAGTCGTTGTCGAAGTCCACCCAGCGGGCCTGGCGGGTGACGTAGCTCTTCCACTCGTCGGCATACTTCATCACGGAGGCGCGGCAGGCGTCGTTGAACTTGTCGATGCCCATGGCCTCGATCTGGGTCTTGTCCGTCATGCCGAGCTGCTTCATCGCTTCCAGCTCGGCCGGCAAACCATGGGTATCCCAGCCGAAGCGGCGTTCCACGCGGCGGCCGCGCTGGGTCTGGTAGCGGCCCACCAGGTCCTTGGCGTATCCGGTCAGGAGGTGGCCGTAGTGCGGCAGTCCGTTGGCGAAGGGCGGGCCGTCATAGAAGACGAACTCGTTGCTCCCGGGTTCACCGCCGGGGGCGTCAGCGCTTCGCTGGTCGATGCTGGCCTGGAACGTGCCGTCCTGGTCCCAGTACTTCAGGATGCGTTCTTCGATTTCCGGGAACTTCACGGAAGCGGAGACACCGGAGCCCGGTGCGGCCGAAGGGGAGGCTGAGGCTTTGGGGTAATACGTCATTCTCGACATCCTGGGTTGAGCTGGTGAACCGTCCAGCGGTTGCTGTCGGGTTCCGTTCAGGATGCGAGGACGGCTCCTGCACAGTCCGGGGACTGCACGCTTACCGCGGTACCACCTCACTTACCGGCACTCCACCTGCTCCGGGGAGTAGCTGATGCGCCGGCCGCTCATTACTGCTGTCACGGGCTTACCCGTCCGGTTCTAGTAACACCGCTGCCGGTTTCCCGGCGGTCAGTGCGTTCTTCCGAAAGCTCACCGGTGATAGCCGGGTCGTAGCCGTCTTCCAGTCTACTATCGCCCGGCTTCCCACCGCCATTCCCGGCGTGCGCGCGTTCAAGGGCCCGGTCCGTTGGAAGTTCCTGCCCCGCCACCAATAATGGGGTATGCATAAAGGCGGGTCACGCGAACAGGGCAGGCGGCGCCGGGGCGGGACCTGGTTATGGGCCGCAGCGGCACTGCTGTGCGTGCCGGGGGCCGCCCTGGCAGCCCTGCGGCTTATCCCCTGGGACATCGGCACGCCGTGGATCCAGCTGCTGTCAGTGTTTCCTGCCAGCCTGGCGCTTACGACGGCGGCGCTCGCGTCCGCCGTCGTGGCGGTTGCCCTGGATGCCCGGCTCAGCCGCACGGTCCTGGCCGCCACCGTGACCGCCGTGATGCTGCTGCAACTGGGCATGGTGCTTCCCCGCGTCCTGCCCGCGGGCGGAACAGGCACCGCGCCACAGGCCGCGCCGCCCGGCCGCTTTGCCCCCGGCCGCACAGTTTCGGTCATGGCCCTTAATGTTGGCCCAACCGGCGTGGACGTGGAGGCTTTGCTCGCGGAGGTGCGCGGCCGGAACGTTGACATACTGGCGCTGCCCGAGCTGACGCTCCCCACCCTCGAAGCGCTGCAGGCGGCGGGGCTGGGATCGGACTTTCCATACCGGGCGCTGGACGTGGACTGGGCCGGAACCGGCAGCGGAATCTTTTCCGTCTTCCCCCTCGAAGCCGAAGAGCGCGTGCCGGACACTGTCTTCTACCAGAGCAGGGCGGTGGCGGCCATCCCCGGCGTTCGCCAAGGAATCCACCTGACCGCCGTGCACGTTGACTCGCCCAGGCCGGGCCACACTCCCTTCTGGCGCCAGGAGCTCAGTCAGCTGGGCGAACTCCGGCCGGCACTCCAGGACTCCCCTCCGTGCATCCTGCTGGGCGATTTCAACGCCAGCCAGGACCACCGCGAGTTCCGGGACCTTCTGGCGACTGGGCTGACGGACGCTTCCCAGGCCGCGGGCAAGGGCCTGGCGCCCACCTGGCCGGCCAACTCGCAGGTCCCGCCGTTCGTTGCGTTGGACCACGTCCTGGTCACGCCGGACATCGGAATCGTGGATTTTGCGACATTCACTGTTCCGGGCACGGACCACAAGGCTGTCGTGGCGGAACTGACGTTCCCCGGTTAGGGGAAACAGGGAAACTCCATTGCCTAGACTCAGGGGCATGACTGCTTCCGCTCACGGATCCCCCGCCAAGCCACCGCGGACGACGCCGGCCGGGCGAGGTCCGGTGCCGCGCGCTGCGGGGAAGCTCCTGGCGGCGGCCTGCCGCTGGCTGGCGCTCCTGGCCGCGGTTCCGGTGCTGGCGATGTCGATGGTCCGCGCGCTTCCCATGGAATGGCCCGTCCTGGCAGTCCAGCTTGTGTCCTTTACCCCCTGGCTGGCTGTGCCCGCCGCGGTGGTGCTCATTTTGGCGCTGGCGGGCCGGAGCCGGTGGCTGCAGTGCGTCGCTGGGGTGTTGCTGGTGTGCCAGGTCCTGTGGCTCTTTCCCTTTGACGCGGCCAGGCCGGCTGCGGCCTCGGACGCGGCAGCCACCGTGGAGCTCAAGGCGATGAACATCAATTCAGAGTTTGGCCAGGCGGACGCCGCCCGGATAGTGCAGCTTGTCAGGGACAACGGGATAAGTCTCCTGACCGTCCAGGAACACACACAGTCCCTTCAGGACCGGCTGACGGCCGCAGGCCTGGACGTCCTCCTGCCGAACCGGATCAGCGATCCCACCGATGACGGCGCCGGCAGCGCTGTGTACTCCAGCCATGCACTTGAACAGGTGGGGCTCATCCCGGACACTCCGTTCCGGATGCCGACGGTCCGGCTGACGGCCGGGGCAGGAATATCAGCCGCAGTCCTGGAGGTAACGAACGTCCACGCGCTGCCGCCGGTGGACGCCAGGGTTGACCAGTGGCGCAGCGACCTGGCGGCCGTGGGCCGGCTGGCGGGGCGTCCCGGGAACAGGCTGCTGATCGGTGACTTCAACGCCACGTATGACCATTCCGAGTTCCGGGAGCTCCTTGAAGAAGGCCCGGGCCTGGTCGACGTGGGGACGGCCGCGGGCTCCCGGCTGGTGCCCACCTGGCCGATGGAAGGGCCACGGCTGCCGGGGATCACCATCGACCATCTGGTGACCAGCCGGGAGGTGGGCAGCGCCGGTTACGGCGTCCACACCGTGCCGGGAACGGACCATGCGGCTGTCCTGGCCACGCTCGCCATCCCGGCGGGCTGAGCGGTTCAGGCTGAGCGAGCCGTGCTGGGCAGTTCGTGCTTAACGGTTCCCGCTGAACAGTTCTCCTCCCGGCCAGGTGCGGCCGGTCAGCCCTTGCGGATGAGCTTGTGGTTCGCGGCCTGCGCCACCGGGCGGAGAACGATCTGGTCCAGGTTGACGTGGTGCGGCACCGTGACGGCATACCGGACCACATCCGCGACGTCGGCTGCGGTCAGGGGCTTCTCCACTCCCTGGTAGACCTTGCTGGCCGCCTCGGGGTCACCGAGCCGGTTCAGGGCGAACTCCTCGGTCTGGACCAGGCCGGGCGCCACCTCAATGACCCGGACGTTGTGTTCGGCCTCCTCCAGCCGGAGCGCCCTGGTCAGGGCATGCTGGGCGAATTTGGCGGCGTTGTAGCCGGCGCCACCTTCATAGGCCGCCAGCCCCGCCGTGGACGTCAGGTTCAGGACGGTGCCCTCACCGTTGGCGCGGAGCATGGGCAGGAAGGCGCGGGTGATCTTCATGGTGCCCAGGACGTTGACCCGGTACATCCACTCCCAGTCCTCCGTGTTCGCGGCGCCCACCAGGTCGGCGCCGCGCGCCCCGCCGGCGATGTTGATGAGCGTACCTACGCCCCCGGCTTCCGTGACACGGGCAAGGAGCCGGGCAACGTCGTCGTCCTCCACAATGTCAGCGGGGATTCCGACGGCGCCGGTCTCCGCTTCCAGGGCGGCCAGCCGTTCGGCACGGCGCGCCACAGCGAAGACCGTCCACCCTTCCGCTGTCAGGGCCCGGACGGTTGCCTCGCCAATGCCGGTGCTGGCGCCGGTTACTACGGCTGCAGTATTGTGTGTTGCCGCGATGCGTGAATCCTCAGTCATGGCACCACCCTAGCGGGGCCATGCGGAGCCATGCTTGACGTGATGTCGCCGGATGAAGTCCCGGCCATGAAACAATTGGCAGATGGCTGAAGACACTCAGGGTACAGACACGCCCTCCACCGCCCCTATCAACGTTCCGGACAAGCCCGCCCTCGAAGGGCTCGAAGCTGCGCTCACGCAGCGCTGGCTTGCCGAAGGGACCTACAAGTTCAACCCGGACACCACCCGGGAGCAGGTCTACTCAATCGACACTCCCCCGCCCACTGCGTCAGGCTCGCTGCACGTGGGACACATGTTCTCCTTCACGCAGACCGACGTGCTGGCCCGGTACCAGCGCATGATCGGCAAGAACGTGTTCTACCCGATGGGCTGGGACGACAACGGCCTGCCCACCGAGCGCCGCGTGCAGAACTTCTACGGCGTCCGCTGCGACCCGGCCATCGCGTACGACGCCGCCTACCGGCCGCCCGCCCAGCCCGCCAAGAACCAACGCGATTTCGACGTCGTCTCCCGCCGGAACTTCATCGAGCTGTGTGAAGAACTTGCCGTGGAGGACGAGAAGGTCTTCGAAGGCCTGTTCCAGCAGCTTGGCCTCTCCGTGGACTGGAAGCTGACCTACCGGACCATCGACGACGCCTCCCGCGAAGTCTCCCAGCGCGCCTTCCTGGCCAACCTCGCAGCCGGCGACGCCTACATGGCCGAAGCCCCCACCCTGTGGGATGTCACGTTCCGCACTGCCGTGGCCCAGGCCGAACTGGAAGACCGCGAAGTTGCCGGATCCTATTACCGCTATCCGTTCTTCACGGAAGACGGCGAAAAGATCTTCATCGAGACCACCCGCCCCGAACTGCTGGCCGCGTGCGCCGCCCTGGTGGCAAACCCCGACGACGCACGGTACCAGCCGCTGTTCGGCAAGAAGGTCACCTCCCCCGTCTTCGGCGTCGAGGTTGAGGTCAAGCCCCACCCGCTGGCCAAGGCGGACAAGGGCTCCGGCATCGCCATGGTGTGCACGTTCGGTGACCTCACCGACGTCACCTGGTGGCGCGAACTCCAGCTGCCCACCCGCGCGATCGTGGGCCGGGACGGACGGATCATCGGCGACACCCCGGACTGGATCACCACGGATGCCGGCCGCGCCGCGTTCGAGGCCATCGCGGGCAAGACCGTGTTCAGTGCCAAGGAAACCGTGGTGGAGCTGCTTTCGGCCGAAGACCTGATCGACGGTGAACCGAAGAAGATCATGCACCCCGTGAACTTCTACGAAAAGGGCGACAAGCCCCTTGAAGTGGTCACGTCCCGCCAGTGGTACTACCGCAACGGCGGCCGCGACGAAGACCGCCGTGAACGCCTGATCGCGCGCGGCCACGAGATCGACTTCCACCCTGCCTTCATGCGTTCCCGCTACGAGAACTGGATCTCGGGCCTGAACGGCGACTGGCTCGTCTCCCGCCAGCGCTTCTTCGGCGTGCCCATCCCCGTCTGGTACCCCCTGGACGCTGACGGCAACCCCAACTACGACGCCCCGATCGTGCCTTCGGATGAGCAGCTGCCCGTTGATCCTGCAGCCGACGCGGCACCCGGTTACGACGAAGCCCAGCGCGACGTCCCGGGCGGCTTTACCGGCGACGCCGACATCCTCGACACGTGGGCGACGTCCTCGCTGACACCACAGATCGTGGGCGGCTGGAGCCGGGACGAGGACCTCTTCGCCAAGGTCTACCCCTTCGACCTGCGCCCCCAGGGCCATGACATCATCCGTACGTGGCTCTTCTCCTCGGTGGTCCAGGCAGACGCCCTGCAGAACACGGCACCCTGGAAGCATGCCGCCATCTCCGGCTGGATCCTGGACCCGGACCGGAAGAAGATGTCCAAGTCCAAGGGCAACGTGGTGGTTCCCACCGACGTGCTCGACGAGTTCGGCTCTGACGCCGTCCGCTACTGGGCAACATCGGCCAGGCTTGGTGCCGACACAGCCTACGAGATTGCCCAGATGAAGATCGGCCGCCGCCTGGCGATCAAGCTGCTCAATGCCTCCAAGTTCGTCCTGAACCTGGGCGCCACCGAGAATTCCGTCGTTTCCACGGACCTCGCCGTGCTGACCAATCCCCTGGACCGTGCGGTGCTGGCACAGCTGGCCGACGTGGTGCGGCAGTCCACCAAGGCGTTCGAGAACTACGACTACGCCCGGGCACTGCAAATCACTGAAAGCTTCTTCTGGCAGTTCACCGACGACTACGTCGAGCTCATCAAGGACCGTGCCTACGGCGCGGCCGGCGAGCAGGAGCAGGCCTCGGTGCTTGCCGCCCTCGCCACGAGCCTGGACACGCTGCTGCGCCTGTTTGCTCCGTTCCTGCCGTTCGCCACCGAAGAGGTCTGGAGCTGGTGGCGCAACGGGTCCGTTCACCGCGCCGAATGGCCCACTGCCGTTGAGGTCGACGGCGACACCACCCTGCTCGCTACCGTGGGCACTGCGCTGAGCGGCGTCCGCAAGGCAAAGTCCGAGGCCAAGGTCAAGCAGCGCACCGAGGTGCTCTCTGCCACCATCACGGCGTCGGAGTCCCTGACCACCCAGCTGAAGGCCGGCCTGGCGGACCTGAAGGCGGCCTCGAACGCCCGCGAGCTCACCCTGGTGGCCGGGGACGGCGAGCTGACCGTGAGCGACGTCGTCCTGGCGGCTCCAGAGGAACCCGCACAGGGCTGACCGGGAACGGGACAGTTGTTGGGCGGCCTGTTGTCGGCCAGCCTGTTTTTGGGCAGCCTGTTTTGGGCAAAGGGGAAGCCCCATCAGCGTTTTGCCGTTGGTGGGGCTTCGACTTTTCGGCCATCTGGTGACGTCTTTGATGGTCTGGCAGGATCCTCGGATCTTCAGGTCTTCCTACCTCGTCACTGGTAGCCTGTATCTGGCTTTGCCGATGGCTGCGTCAGATACATATCACTGAATCTTTGGTTCCTGCGTCCCGCTTCTTTCGAAGTGGGTAAAAACCATTCTGGTCCCCGCCGGTGGGGATGCGCAAGAGCCCCGGACGAACTACATCAGAGTAGTTCGTCCGGGGCTCTTTTTATGCTTTCGACGCCCGCGGCGTCAGTCGAACCGGGGACGTTCGGTACGGCTGCGCTTGATCTCGAAGAAGTGCGGATACGAGGCCAGCGCCACGGTGGCGTCCCACAATTGTCCGGCCTGCCCGCCCCGCGGGATCCTGGTCAGCACCGGGCCGAAGAAGGCCGTCCCGTTGAAGGCCACCACGGGCGTGCCGACGTCCTGGCCGACCAGGGAGATGCCCTCCTCGTGGCTGGAGCGCAGCTGTTGGTCGTACTCTTCCGAGGAGGCGGCGTCAGCCAGACCGGCCGGGAGCCCGCATTCGGCCAGTGCCTTGCTGATGACAAGGCCGAAGTCCTTCTGCCCGGCATCGTGGATCTGGGTCCCCATGGCATCGTAGAGCGGCTTGATGACGTGGTCACCGTGCTGTTCTTTCGCCGCAATAATGACGCGGACCGGACCCCAGGCCCTGTCCATGGATTCCCGGTATGCCGGCTCCAGGTCGCGGCCCTCGTTCAGGACTGCCAGGCTCATCACGTGCCAGGCTGTCTTGATGTCGCGGACGGTTTCCACTTCGCCGATCCAGCGTGAGGTGATCCATGCGAACGGGCACAGCGGGTCGAACCAGAAGTCGGCCCGGTTGGTGGTGGTTTCAGTCATGGGTGAGTCCTCAAGGTTCTGCAACGTGATGGGGATGGAGAGCCGGTGCTGTCAGGCTGTTTTGCGGCGCTTGGTCACATGGGGAATCATGGTGGGTTCGGCCTTGCTGAGCACAACGTCGGCCGTGATCACCACGCTCGCGATGTCCTCGCGGCTGGGGAGGTCGAACATGACCGGGAGCAGAACTTCCTCCATGATGGCGCGCAGGCCACGTGCGCCCGTGCCCCGTTCAAGGGCCTGTTCCGCAATGGCGTTGAGGGCGTCCTCATCAAAAACCAGCTCGACGCCGTCGATCTGGAACATCTTCTGGTACTGCTTGACCAAGGCGTTCTTGGGCGTGGAGAGGATCTGGATCAGGGCGTCGCGGTCCAGGTTGGACACCGTGGTGATCACCGGCAGCCGGCCGATGAATTCCGGAATGAGGCCGAATTTCAGGAGGTCCTCGGGCATGACCTCGCCGTAGGAGTCGATCTTGTTGCTCGCCTCATTGAGCGGGGCGCCGAAGCCGATGCCCTTGCGGCCGGACCGGGAACCGATGATCTCTTCCAGTCCGGCGAAGGCGCCTGCCACGATGAAGAGCACGTTGGTGGTGTCGATCTGGATGAATTCCTGGTGCGGGTGCTTACGGCCGCCCTGGGGCGGGACTGAGGCTACCGTTCCTTCGAGGATTTTCAGGAGCGCCTGCTGGACGCCTTCGCCGGATACGTCCCGGGTGATGGAAGGGTTCTCGCTTTTCCGGGAAATCTTGTCGATCTCGTCGATGTAGATGATGCCCTGTTCGGCCTTTTTGACATCATAGTCTGCGGCCTGGATGAGCTTGAGGAGGATGTTCTCCACGTCCTCGCCCACATAGCCGGCTTCGGTCAGGGCCGTGGCGTCGGCGACGGCGAAGGGGACGTTGAGGCGGCGGGCCAGGGTCTGGGCCAGGTAGGTCTTTCCGCAGCCGGTGGGGCCGATCAGGAGGATGTTGGACTTGGCGATTTCGACGTCGTCGTGGTGGCCGCCGTCGGCAAGGCTGCCGCTCTTGGGGGCATGGCCTGCCTGGATCCGCTTGTAGTGGTTATAGACCGCGACGGCGAGGGAGCGTTTTGCCGGCTCCTGGCCGATGACGTATTCCTGCAGGAAGTCGAAGATCTCCCGGGGCTTGGGCAGCTCAAAACTTCCCAGATCGGCAACTTCCGCGAGCTCTTCCTCAATGATTTCGTTGCAGAGCTCAATGCATTCATCGCAGATATAGACACCGGGCCCGGCAATAAGCTTCCGTACCTGCTTCTGGCTCTTTCCGCAGAAAGAACACTTCAGCAGATCCGTGCTCTCGCCAATCCGAGCCATATGTGAACCCCTTAGTATCTTGCTGCCAGGCAGCTGTGCACCGTTGCTGGAATCTGGACCGGCCTGGGAGGGCCGGCTGTGACAACATCCACTCTAGGTCACATTCGGCCCCAAGGGTGGAAAGCGAAGGCCGGTGCGGCCCAAATGAACTGGACCGCACCGGCCTGAAGATCAGCCTTACTACCTGGTAATTGCCTGGGGCTTGATCTTGCGTGAATCCAGGACCTGGTCGATGAGGCCGTAATTCATGGCTTCTTCGGCGGTGAGGATCTTGTCGCGCTCGATGTCGTTGTTGACCTGCTCGGAGGTGCGGCCCGAGTGGTGGGCGAGCGTGTCCTCAAGCCAGGAGCGCATCCGCATGACCTCAGCGGCCTGGATCTCGAGGTCCGACGCCTGGCCGCCCTGCCCACCGGACAGTGCCGGCTGGTGGATCAGGACGCGGGCGTTGGGCAGTGCCAGGCGCTTGCCGGGGGTGCCGGCTGCCAGCAGGACAGCTGCCGCGCTGGCAGCCTGTCCGAGGCAGACAGTCTGGATCTCGGGCCGGATGTACTGCATGGTGTCGTAGATCGCCGTCATCGCCGTGAAGGAACCACCCGGGGAGTTGATGTACAGCGTAATGTCACGGTCCGGGTCCGTGGATTCCAGGACCAGCAGCTGTGCCATGACGTCGTCGGCGGAGGCGTCATCCACCTGCACGCCGAGGAAGATGATGCGGTCCTCGAACAGCTTGGTGTAGGGGTCCTGGCGCTTGAAGCCGTAGGGAGTGCGTTCCTCGAACTGGGGCAGGACGTAGCGGCTGGTCGGAAGGTTACCGGCAGTCGATCCGAAGTTGTAGGTCATTTTATTGCTCCTGATCTGGGTGTTCTGAGTGCCGGTTTTACTTCTCGGAAGCCGACTCGCCGGAGGTGCCGTTGGCGGTTCCGCCGCCACCGGACACGGAACCGGCGTGGGCGGCGATCTTGTCAAAGAAACCGTACTCAAGGGCTTCCGTGGCTGTGAACCACTTGTCGCGGTCGTTGTCCTTGAGGATGGTTTCGACGGACTGGCCGGTCTGCTCGGCAGTCAGCTCGGCCATGACTTTCTTCATGTGCAGGATCAGCTCGGCCTGGATCTTGATGTCCGAGGCGGTGCCGCCGATGCCGCCGGAAGGCTGGTGCATCAGGACGCGGGCGTTCGGTGTGGCGTAGCGCTTGCCCTTGGTGCCCGAGGACAGGAGGAACTGCCCCATGGAGGCTGCAAGGCCGGTAGCCACGGTGACGACGTCGTTCGGGATGAACTGCATGGTGTCGTAAATGGCCATGCCGGCGGTCACGGAGCCGCCGGGAGAGTTGATGTAAAGGTAGATGTCCTTTTCCGGGTTCTCGGCGGACAGGAGCAGCAGCTGTGAGCAGATCGCGTTGGCGTTGTCATCGCGCACCTCGGAGCCCAGCCAGATGATCCGCTCTTTCAGGAGACGGTTGTAGATGTAGTTGTCCTGGGCTGCGGGATCGACTGTCGCCATCCGTGGGGCCTCTGCGTGCTGTGACATGTGTACTTACCTCTCGCTGGTGACGGTGACATCACTGAACTTCACTACTTGGACACTAACCGTTTTGACGGCCGATTTGTTCGCCCGAATCGCGCTGTTCGCTGACGGCGCACGAGCCGGAAATCCGGCTGTTAAAGCGCCCAGCCCCCGGACCGGTCGGGTCCAGGGGCGGGCGGTGGGGATTAATGCCGTGCTAGAACTTCACTGCAGCGGGATCGTCGTTCGCTGCGGTTTCGGTCGCGGCTTCGTCGGCAGCGGCTTCTGCTGCCTCGTCCTCGACGGCGGGAGCTTCCTCTTCGCCGCCGGGGCGGACGAAGTCGCTCAGGTCAACGCTGTTGCCGGCTGAGTCGGTAACGGTGGCCTGTCCCAGCACAACGGCCAGGGCCTTGCGGCGGCGCACCTCGGAAACCATCATGGGGACCTGGCCGCTCTGATCGATGATCTGGGCGAACTGGTTCGGGTCCATGCCGTACTGGCTGGCGGTGGTGACGATGTAGTCGATCAGCTCGCTCTGGCTGACGTTGACTTCTTCCTTTTCGGCGATGGCGTCAAGGATGATCTCGTTCTGGAAGGCGCGGGCAGTGTTGGCCTTGACCTCGGCGCGGTGCTCCTCGGTGTCGTGTTCGCCTTCACCGTGGCCGCTGCCCTCCTTGAAGTGCGCTTCGAGCTGCTCTTCAACCACGGAGTCCGGAACGGGAACCTCAACGAGCTCAACGAGCTTGTCCAGGACCTTGTCGCGGGCCTCGACGCCCTGCTCAACAACCTTGGAGTCCGCTGCCTGCTTGGCCAGGTCTTCGCGGAGTTCAGCCAGGGTGTCGAACTCAGAAGCCAGCTGGGCGAAGTCGTCGTTGGCCTCGGGGAGCTCGCGCTCCTTGACGGCCTTGACAACAACCTTGACCTGGGATGCTTCGCCGGCGTGCTCGCCGCCCACCAGCGTGGTGTCGAAGATGGCGTCCTCATCGGCGCTCAGTCCGGTGACGGCCTCGTCCAGGCCCTCGAGCATGGTTCCGGCGCCCACCTGGTAGGACAGGCCGGCAGCGGAGTCAACCTCGGCGCCGTCGACGGTGGCGGTGATGTCGATGGTCAGGAAGTCGCCATCCGCGGCGGGGCGGTCCACGGACTTCAGCGTGCCGAACCGGCCGCGGAGTTCGTCCAGGGCCTTGTCGACGTCTTCGTCGGAGGATTCCGCAGCGGCAACCTCAACCTTTATGCCGGCGTAGTCGGGCAGCTCGATCTCGGGGCGGACGTCAACCTCGGCGTGGAACTTCAGTTCCCCGTCGGTGGAGGTGGGGTCCGGAACTTCGGTGATCTCCACCTCGGGACGGCTCAGGGGGCGGATGCCCGATTCCTGCACAGCGGCCTGGTACCAGCCGTTGAGGCCTTCGTTGATGGCCGTCTCCAGGACGTAGCCGCGGCCAACGCGCTGGTCGATCAGCTTGGACGGGACCTTGCCCTTACGGAAGCCAGGGACCTGGATCTGCGAAGCAACAGTCTTGTATGCCTCGTCGATGCTGGGCTTCAATTCCTCAAAGGGGACCTCAACATTGAGCTTGACCCGCGTGGGGGTGAGGTTCTCGACAGCGCTCTTCACGGTCTAAGTACTCCTGGG
>DATFAE010000281.1:0-9216 GCA_035254945.1 Arthrobacter sp.
AGCGAAGTCCGGTGCCAGCACCGTGCAAACCCAGCGGCTCGCGTCCTCGGCCCTCGGCCTCATCTCGGCCATCGGCGCCTACGGCGGGTTCGTTATCCCGCAGGTGCTGAACGCCTCCAACACCGCCAGCGGATCCTACACACCGGCTTTCTACGGTTTCGTCGGGGCCTACGCGCTGATGCTGATCGTCTGCTGGGCCTTCTACATCCGCAACGCCAACCGAAATGCGATGGGACACGTCTAACATGACCAACAGCGCCGACACGCACTGCCCATACTGCGCCCTGCAGTGCGCCATGACGCTCAAGTCTCCAGCGGAACTGACCCCGGCTTCCGAGCCGGGGTCAGTCCCCGTGCCCGCCCAGGCCGCTACCTTGGCCGCTGCGGCAGCTCCCGTCCTGGAAGTCAGCGGGCGGGATTTCCCCACCAACCGCGGGGGTCTGTGCCGTAAGGGCTGGACCTCAGCCACCCTCCTGAACCACCCTGGCCGCGTCACCGAACCGCTCCTCAAGGGCGACGACGGGATCCACCGCCCCATCGGCTGGGACCAGGCACTGGCCCTGGTGACCACGGCCGTCAAGGAAACCCGCGCCCGCTACGGGAAGGACGCCGTCGGCGTTTTCGGTGGCGGTGGCCTCACCAACGAAAAGGCCTACATGCTGGGCAAGTTTGCCCGCCTGGCCCTTGGCACCTCGCGCATCGACTACAACGGCCGTTTCTGCATGTCCTCGGCCGCTGCCGCCGGAATGCGCGCCTTCGGCGTTGACCGCGGGCTCCCCTTCCCGCTCGAGGCCCTGGACAGTGCCAGCACCATCATGATGCTGGGCTCCAACGTTGCCGAAACAATGCCCCCGTTCGTCCAGCACCTCAAGGGCGTCCGCGACGCCGGCGGACTGATCATCGTTGATCCCCGCCGTTCCGCGACGGCCAACTTCACGGCCGACGGCGGCGGCATCCACCTGCAGCCCCTGCCGGGCACCGACCTCACCCTCCTCCTGGGCCTCTCACATGTGGTGATCCACGAGGGCCTGGCGGACTCCGCCTTCATCGCGGCGCGCACCTCCGGCTACGACGCCGTACTCCGCAGCGTCAACGCCTTCTGGCCCGAACGGGTCCAGTCAATCACCGGCGTCCCGGCGGAACTCATCCGCGAAACCGCCCGCAGGCTCGCCGACGGCGCACGCAAGGGCGGCAGCTACATCCTCACCGGGCGCGGCGTGGAACAGCACGTCGACGGCACCGACACCGCCACCGCCGCCATCAACCTCAGCCTGCTCCTGGGCCTGCCCGGATCGCTCCACAGCGGCTACGGAACCCTCACCGGCCAGGGCAACGGCCAGGGCGGCCGCGAACACGGCCAGAAGGCCGACCAGCTCCCCGGCTACCGGAAGATCACCGACCCCGCCGCCCGCGCCCACATGGCCGGCGTCTGGGGCGTGCCCGAGGAAACCATTCCAGGGCCCGGCCTCCCCGCCGTCCAGCTGCTCAAATCGCTGGGACAGCCCGACGGCGTCCGGTGCCTTTTGGTGCACGCCTCCAACATCGCGGTGGCGTCCCCGGATGCCAACTCCGTCATCGCCGGGCTCCGCAGCCTGGACTTCCTGGTGGTCTGCGACTTCTTTATGTCCGAGACCGCAGCCGAGGCCGACCTCATCCTGCCGGTCCTCCAGTGGGCGGAAGAGGAAGGCACCCTGACCAACCTCGAAGGACGCGTGCTGCGCCGCCGCCGCGCCCTCCAGCCGCCCGCCGGTGCCCGCAGCGAACTGTGGATCATGGCGCGCCTGGCCGAGGCCCTCGACGCGCCCTCCACGTACAGCGAGGATCCGGAAACGGTCTTCGAGGAGCTGCGCCTGGCCTCTGCGGGTGGCCTCGCCGACTACTCCGGCATCGATTACGCCATGCTGGACCGCGGCGAAGCGGCGTACTGGCCATACCCCGCCGGCAGCACCGGCACCCCACGGCTCTTCCTTGACGCCTTTGCGCATGCAGACGGTAAGGCGGTCATGACCCCGGTGACGCCGCGCCGCCGTCCTGCCCCGGCACTCAACACGGACCCGGCAGCAAAGACCATGACCCTCATCACCGGCCGCCTCCTGGAGCATTACCAGTCCGGCGCGCAGACCCGGCGTGTGTCCGAGCTGCTGGCCAGCCAGCCCGAGGCGAAAGTACAGATCCATCCGGCGGCCGCGGCGTCCATGGGCATCGCTGAGGGTTCCTTCGTCTCAGTGGCCAACGAACGCGGACAGGTGGTGTGCCGGGCGGAGCTCAGCACGGCGATCCGCCCGGAGACGGTGTTCCTGCCGTTCCACTTCCCCGAGCTCGAAAGCGCCAACCGCCTGACGGAGGCCGCCACGGACCCCATCTCCGGGATGCCCGAATTCAAGTTCAACAAGGTGTGGGTCCGGCTGGCAGCCGACCAGACCACGAACCAGCCCCAGACCAGTGTTCTTCAGACGACGGAGGCCTCATGAGTGAGCAGATTGTCATTGTCGGATTTGGCCCCGTTGCCGCGCGCCTGATCGATGAACTGATGCCGGCGGTCCGCAACGGACACGTCACCCTGACCGTGGTGGGCGAGGAAACCGAGGCAGCCTACAACCGCGTCCTCGTGGCCGACCTCGGCGTGGGACGCACCACTGCCGATGCGCTTGCCCTGTCCGACGTGCAGGCTTTGACCGCCGAGGGCGTGGACGTCCGCCTCGGCGTGCGGGTCCGCCGCGTGGACCGCGCCCGCCAGCAAGTGATCCTCACTGACGGCAGCTCCGCCCACTACGAGCGCCTGGTCTTCGCCACCGGTTCACGTCCCGTGATCCCCAACCTCACGGGAATCAATCCGGACCCCACCTCCCCCGTACTCCCTGCCGGCGTCACGGCACTCCGCGACCTGCAAGATGCCGAAGTACTGCGCCAGGCGGTGGACGGCGGCAAGCGTGTAGTGGTGCTCGGCGGCGGCGTGCTGGGCCTTGAAACAGCGCTTGCCGCGGCCGAGGAAGGCGCCACCGTGACGGTGGTGCACAACGGACCGCATCCCCTGGGACGCAACATCGACCGCGGCGGCGGAGCGGTCCTCGCGGCCAGCCTGCGCCAGTGCGGGGTCCGGATGGCCGGCAACGCCCGGTCCACGGGTGTGGAGCACAACGCGCCCGACGGCGGTTTCTCGGCTTTGCTGCTGGATGACGGTTCAGCGATCGACGGCGACCTCCTGGTCATCTCGTGTGGCGTCCGTCCCCGGACTGAGCTCGCCGAAGGCTGCGGCCTGTCCACCGGCACCGGCATCCTGGTGGATCACCGGCTCCGCGCCCACCACGAGCCGCACATCTTCGCGATCGGCGACTGCGCCGAGGTCCGCTGCGCCGATCCTGCGTGCGCCCAGTGCCGCACCGCCAAGGGCCCCTCCGGCCTGGTGGGCCCGGGCTGGCGGCAGGCTGAATGGCTGGCTGAATACCTCACCCTGCTTGCCACCGGCACGCAGGAGACTGCCGATGCCCTGCAGGAGCTGCCGCAGGAACAGGCCGGCGTGGTGGTCCTCAAGGCACGCGGCATGAACATGGCAGTGGCCGGAAACAACGGCGCCGAGCCGTGGGACGAGGAGGCGCTGACCGCGGGAGCGGTAAACGGCCGCCCCCGCCTCCAGATCGCCCAGTGGGCGGACCCGGAACATGGCCGCTACGTCAAGATGACCACCCGCGGCGGCGTGCTGGAAGGCCTCGTGGCGGTCGGCATGCCGCGGACCGCCGCCGAGCTGGTGGGGCTGTTTGAGCGCGGTGCCGAGCTGCCCGCGGACCGCTCCCTGCTGCTCCGGCTGGACGGCCCTGACCAGTTGGCGTCGTCAGGTCCGGCAGACCCGGCAGGCACCGTGTGCCGCTGCGCCGGAGTCAGCGGGGCCAAGATCCAGGGTGCCGTGGAGGACGGCTGCTCCACGGTGGCCGAGGTGTCCAAGGCAACCCGGGCCGGGACCGGCTGCGGTGGCTGCCACGAGGACATCAAGGGACTCATCGAAAAACACTTCCAGGCGGCTCCCGCCGCCTGACATCGCAACTTCATGACCCCGGTGAATCCGTTCAGCCAAAGACTCGTGGCATGGGCAGCACCGGCGTCAGAACTCCACACCGCGTACAAGGGTGATGAGCTGGTCCTTGGTCTGCCCGGCCGTCGGGCCTGCCGGGGAGATCAGGACCTGCGCCACGAATGTCGCGATGTTCTGGCCCCTTACCGCAGAGATCGACAGGATGGTGATCGGCACGTCGCCCGCCGGGCGGAGGGACTTCGGTCCTGAAGGTTCGGTTGTCATGTAGAAGGACGCACTGTCCCCGATGCCAGCCACTGCCTCACCCCGCACACCGGGGCCGGGCAGCGCTGACGCCGCGTTCTTAAGTATTTCGATCGAAAAGACCATGGAATCCGGGCCGGGTGTACCCAGCTCGCCGAACGTGTAGCGGCAGCTGACCTCTCCCGGGAGGAGTTGCGGCTGGGACTTTGCCCCGAACGCCTGCCTGACCTCATCGGGACTGATCAGGGCGCAGACCGGGTTATTGGTCGTGGTCGGCGCTCCCACGGCTGGAGCGGCAGGAACGGTCAGTTCGGTGCCGTTGCCCCAGCCGGCGTCCACTGCTGCCTGCGAGAGCGCGCGGGCCATTGCGTCCCCGTCCGGAACTCCGCCCCCTGCCATAGGCGGCCCAGTCACATAAGGCATCTCAAGGGTCTCGTTGCCCCTGACGGCAATCAAGACGACATTCGCGGACGCGCCGCCGGCCTCCCCACGGAAGTATCCCGTCCACTGCAAGCACGCGAAGTCGCCGATTCCGGTGACAGGCGAACAGTCGGACGTCGACTTGGCCTTCGAGATGTCCGAGTCGGAAGCAGGAGAGATAAGGGCCACGGATAATGCCGTCAAACCACCCTCCTTCGACTTGCTTGTATAGGTGCATATGTAGGCATTGCTGCCCGGCGGCCTGTCGGGAGTGTTTTGGCCTCCAATCACGAGACCGGGTACCGCCTTCGCCGCAATCTCGGGCGTAATGAGATCGCAGGCCGGGCTGCTGGTGCCGGCAGCGGAGCCAGTGGACGACGCCGGCCCGTTTGGGCCCGCGGGCAGCGAGCACGCACTGAGGAACAGCGTGAGCACGGCAACGAACGTCATCCCGGGTTGAGTCAGCCAGGACTGGTGATTGTGCATGGGGCTCCCTCCACATCCGCGGCAGCGATCCACGCGCTGGCATTTGCCTCAGCATGGCGCCGGACGCGCCCAAACCACAGGGTCGAAAGTACCTGGCCGGGTATTTCTCGGGGCAAGCTCGCCGACGTGGGCATGGCGAAGACCATCGCCGCCCCGCGTTTTAGGATGCGGTTTTCCGCAGCCGTTCGAGCAGGCCGTTCCCAACCGTTCAGGCCATCCGTAGACTCACGGTACGGGCATCGGCCCGTAGGTAGCAGACCTGCGCTGGGCAGTGTCATGGTTTGCACCAATGTGCAGTGTCTGCCACCAAGAAGAGTCATCACTTCGAGGAATTGAGGTAACGCTATGCACAAGAAATCACTGCTTGGTGCTGCAGTTTGTACGTTGGCGCTGATGGGAATGACCACGGCACCGGCGTCGGCGGCAGGGCAGGTGGAACGGGGCCCCGAGCATGCCAATTCAATCTGCTCGTTCTCCGGACTCAACGATGTGCCGGATGATCCTGAGGAAGGCGGACGGGTCCAGTCTTTTGGACAGATTATCGCCTTTGGGCAAAAGCACGATATTGCGGAATTGAGCGCGAGCGCGTTGAAAGAAGCTGGAGAAGCACCGGGAATCCTTTGCAACGGACACAACTTCCCATACCCAGAGGCCTTCGAGCCTCCAGCGCCCTAATCAGCCGCGGTTGGCCCCTGGTCTCGGGGCCAGCTCAAATCCGTCTAAGGCTCAGGCCGGAGCCTTGGGAATCATGATCCACAGCGCGATGTAGACCAGCTCGCCGATCCCCACCAGGCCAAAGATCACAAAACCGAGCCTCACCAGGAACTTCGGAAGTCCAAACCGGGCTGCCAGGGCAGCGCAGACGCCGCCGATGATTTTCCCGCTGCGCGGCCGCTCCAGAACTGTAGTCATGCCGTCACGCTACCCCAAAAGACGGCTGACAGGACAGGTCGAAAGCCCCGGCGATGCTTTTGTATGCTGCGCCTCGATCCCGCCGGGTCGGCCGCCCCGTTCAAAGGCCGAACAGTTGGGCTGCCAGCGCATACATCCCCCACAGCCCAGCCGCGAGCAGGACTGCCAGATAGGCCAGCACCAGCCTGGTATCGCGGAGGTAGCAGTTCGATTTCGTGAGGCCCTTCCGGCGCGCTTTCCAGTAACCGGTGAACCCGATGGCAGCGAACACCGACAGGGCCACCGGACCCGCCAGCCAGCCCAGCAGGGCAACGGTGGCGAAGATGCAGAGGCGCAGGGGGTCGTACGGCGCCCCGGACTGTTTGTCCGGTTCCGGGCCGGGCCCGGCCCCATGCCGGGCAACGTGCTTCGCACGGATCAACTGAGACGGCGAGAGCCCGGCTGCGATTCGGTGGGCATCAGAAGCGGAACTCATGGTTCCTCCCTAAACCTGGCGCACGGGGAGAAGCTGACGGCCGGTCGCTGTACTCATCCGTTGCCGCGCCAAGGCCGGCCACGCCTGGACTGCACAAAATGGAGCGCACTGGTGGTCGCCGGCGTCGCTCTTGGTTCCCACGTGGACGCAGCATTGCGTGAGCCGTTCCTCGATCATGGTCGAAATGTCCATGAACGGCTTGACCATGATCCTGGTGACCCGTTCGGCGAGAAGCCGGCGCAGCCGCTGTTGCTGCCCCGGGAGCTTGCCGGCAGCCAGTGTGGTGAGTGTGCCGATACCGAGGTCGCACTGGGTGCAGATGTTCTTCCAAAGATCCATTGTCCGCGGGTGGGACAGCGAGGACTGCTCGCTCAGCAGGTCCAGCAGGGAGGACTTCATGAGGTTGCGCAGCTCAAGCGGGATCGCGCTGTCGGCGATGCGGTTGGCGATGCTGTCAGGGTTGAGTTCCAGCCAGGCGAGCAGCTGGTCGTGCCCGATGAGGGCTGTCAGCGACCGCCAGACCCCGGAATCGTCCTTAAGCATGTAGCCCACGGACGCGCAGTGCGGATGTGAGCACGGGAGTGCTGTCAGGTCGTGCCATGAGACCACCCCTCCGGTTTGTTCCGCGAGCCGTTCCAGCACGCCTGTGTGGGTGAGCCTGTCCGTGGGGTCGATGCCGTGGCCGCGCCCGGAGCCGAACACGGGCTGCAGCGCAACCCCACCCACGAACGGTGTTTCCAACGCCCTCATGACGACGGCGCCGACCTCGCCGTCGTTGACGCCGAGTGTTGCTGTCATCGTCAGGGTGGTGAAGATACCTGCCTCGGACAGGCGCGCGATGGCCAGGTCTTTGAAGCGGGTCAGGTCTCCCCCGCGGTGGTGGATGGATGCTTCTTTGGAGGGGCCATCGTATTGGAGGTATACCTCTACCCGGTCCCGGTGCCTGGCCAGCAGTGCGAGCAGTTCATCGTCGGTGGCCATCAGCATCCCGTTGCTGTTCACCATGATCCGGACGATCGGCCGGGCGACGAGCTCGTCCAGAAGTTCGGCCAGATGGGGATAAAGCGTCGGCTCACCGCCGGAGAGCATCAGCACGTCCAGGCGCCCGTTTTCGCGGGCAAGCCGGGTGTCGATATTCACGAGCACCTCGCGCAGCGGCGCCACTCCCTGCAGCTGGGGGCCGGAGGCGGTGAAGCAGGTGGGGCAGCGCAGGTTGCAGTGCTCGATGATGTCCTGCAGGAGGATGCACGTGTGCTGGGTCTGCATGGCGGGCAGCCCGTAGGCGTAAGCTTCCGGTACCTGGCGGTAATTGCCGGCCTGGTCCGGGATGTGTTGCTTGGTCGGTGCCTGCCATTTCTCCAGGTAGCGCAGGATTTCCGGTGACTCGTCGTACAAGGTGCTGACGAGTCCGTGATCCGGGCAGCCGCGTTCGAGCCAGACCTGGTCATCGCGGATCATCAGTGCGCCGGAGAGGCGGCGCACTTGCGCGAGCGGAGGGTTTGTCTCGTGGCAGTGGGGGCAGAAGGCTGTGACGTACCGGTGGATGCGGTCCCCGCGAAGAGGCTGGCCGGGTCCGGGCTGCGCCTGCCGGGAAGTAAATGGGGACGGATTCATATCCGCCTGCTCATCTGAGAGAGGGCCATGACGCAGATCCCGCCGCCGAGGAGGATGAAGATCCCCAGGCCAATCAACAGCCCCGCACCCCAGCGGGAGGTGCGTGGCCAGATTGCCAGTGCCCCGGCTATCGCCAGATACGCGCCGATTGGTATTAACGCTGCAGGCCCGGCGAGGAAGGTCTTGTACCCTTCATCCGGAGCAATACCGCGTGTTGTCCCGAAGTAGAGCCCATAAAGGGCACCAGCTCCCAACAGGATGCCGAGCACCATGGAGCCACGTCTTGGTTCAGGTGGCGGTTCCCCTTCCCGGGGCGGTGGCAGTGGGCTCCAGGCTTCTTCGGGGTTGTCCTCGCTCATGCCGCTCTTCTTTCCAACTTCGGGCGGAGTGGTTTCCCGAAGACCCGCAGCATCCGCCGGAGCAGCAGGGGGAATATCAACGGTGGCGGATTCATCTCAAGCTCCCATCTGCGCGAGAGCTCCGACGCAGACCCCGCCGCCGAGCAGGGTAAAGATTCCCAGGCCGATGAGCAGTCCCGCACCCCAGCGGGAGGTGCGTGGCGTGACTGCCAGCCCAACGGCTATCGCCAGATAGACAAGGATGGGAATGAAGGCTGACGGCCCCGTCAGGAAACGCATGGAAGCGGGTCCACCGAAAGCGATCGGTACCCCGACATAGATGGCATAAAGGGCAGCAGTCCCCAACAGGATTCCGAACCCCATGGGGCCGAGCGCTGGTTCAGGGGGCTCCTCCCCTTCGTGGCGCGAATTGTCCTTGCTCATGCCAGGCTTCCTTCGACCTTCGGGCGGAGTGGTTTCCCGAAGACCCGCAGCAGCCGCCAAGACAGCAGGGGGAAAATCATCAGGAGGAACCATTGGGGACGGCTCATCCCCAGCCAGAGCACCTCGTTGCCGCGGACGAATTCGACTCCAAACCGGAACAGGGCGTAAGAAGTCACGTAGCAGATGAAGAGGTCGCCAGGACCAGACAGGCGGTCCCGATACCGCCACATGAGCGCGAATGCGGCCACATGGAACAC